>JBNKQQ010000062.1:0-17648 GCA_050295955.1 Thiohalomonadales bacterium | reverse complement strand
GATTAAAAGGCTTCCGAAGAATCTTCTCGCGATTCGATAAATTGGATGTGGTTTTTAGATTTTTTATTAACTTCGCACTAATCGTTGATTCATTGATTAGTGTTAACAGGCCCTAGGATAATTATTGAAATATTTACATTTATCAAAATCTCAAAAATCACATTAAGATGTATTTTTATACATGAAATAAAGAAAGGAGATAAGTAACAACTAGAATGATTGACAATCCAGACATCCCATACAACTCACTACCCATCCTTACTTTTCAGCGTAGAAAATACAAACAAGCATTTACTACTGGTAGCAAAATTACTCTAGAACACAATCCTAATAAATTTTGAGGTATTGATTTAAAATAACAGCCATACATAAATTCTGTATAACTTCATTATTACTGATACAACCCTTAACTGTATTACCAATATCAAACTTCGCAATTTTTATAACATAGGGATTTTAATTGTTCACCCCTGTAATAATTGGCGATATATAAATAGTTATTTTTTAAAACCCCATCACATTTTGATAGTACATTTATTAATTAGAAATTAAATATATTTTTTTATAAATAGGATTCCTATTTGCATCAATAAATTTCATTACTTCTAATGACTTAAATTTATGTATATCAGAAATCGAAAATACATATTATTAAAAAAATGGAAATATAAACTGGCTTAGACTAGATACAGCCATCCTAAATAATGACTTATGAAATATAAATTTCATAAAAAAAACATCGCACTCACCGCAACATCTAACATTCAGAGACTATCCTTACCACCCGGGCAAGCACCTCACCAGGCAATATAGTTCAATCAAAGCGTTAAAAAGGCTAAAATCTATAAGAAATATATGTACACTAGGCTTTCACTGAAAAGATTTATCACCATAAAATAATGGCTTCACTATAAACGTCATAGTAAAGCCAATACTATTATAAGCTTACTTTTTGACTTCAGTGATTTTTCTAAAGATATGGCTTGCACCAAATTTTCTATCACCGGCCTCTATTCCATGGCAACTAAAACACCCGGTATTATCGCCATTAGACTGAAGATATGTCTGCTGAAAAGTCTCCATTGTTGTATTCGCCATAGCTACTGTCCCAGATATCTGACTCGCCTTTTCACCCGAAGGAAACTGCCCATCCATTCCCCAGCTAGCACCGGTCAACATATAATTAAAACGAGCATCTTTTACATTTTTCAGCCCCTGTGAAGAGTAAAAATCTTGTAGATTTTTCAATGCTGAGACATTGGTTGAGATCACTTCCGTGTTGCTTTCTTCACTTCCTTCACCTTGAACGCTTCCCCATGGATTAATTCGGTTAACATTGCTCGGAGTAGAAACTGCTGCAGTCTGATCTTTAGTTGCCGGCTTAATGTAGTTCACACTACTATCCGGATCAACATAACTAACGCCATACTCCGTTATATCAGACACAGCCGTACCATCGGAAAACAACCACTTTTTATTTGCCGTACTAGAGGTATCGGTCTGAGAAGTAGTATTGCCCGATGCGTCCACATAGTAGTATGTAGCATTAGGAGCATTGTCCACATGCTCAAAGGTAGCCCAAATCATCTCAGGATGGCCATTTACAGAACCAACCACATGCATACCTACCATGGCAAGATCTGCATTTTTATTCCACATGTGGATCATCTCATTCTTACCATCAACATTACTAAAAATAGGTATTGACCCTTTTTGAGTAATATATCGTTCTGGATGTTCAAGCGTAGAGGCATCGACCCAAGCAACCTTGACTTCCATATTCATAGAGAGAAAATCGATTGCGGTTTCCAGTTGAGGAATCGAAGTCGGCAGTGTTGGAATACCATTAACACTGACCTTATCTTGTGGGCAGAATAAGTTGTATAAGAAAGCTGCAGTTTGTCCTTCATTATCGACAAAACCATTATCCAAACCGTACTTAATAGCATTACAAGTTTGATCTGTATTCTCTACAAATTCAGAATAATTGTTAGGTGCAGGAGCCTTGTTCAGAACTGCGTCTGCCACATAGCCAAATGGACGATTGGTAAGTACATCGTAATAAATAAGTGAACTTTCTTTACTAACATTTGTATCTGCCTGAGTAAATAGAACACCATTGCCACCTGCTTGGGCAATAGAAGCCAGCCCATCATCACTCTTTCTAAAGCGAACATGCCTTAATGGTGCAGGACCACCATGACTTTGTGGCACCAGCAAACCATCATCACTGAGACGATAAAAGAACTCACTGGAGAAAACGTAAGGCGTATCGATACCTGTTGGTTCAAGTGTCGCACTGCTACTTGGCGTCTCTCCATCACTAATGCTGGAAGTTAGCCACATAAACATCTGCGTACTCCATTCGAAGAATTCACAATCATTCGCCGAAGAAAAATCCGGCCCATCTGCAGGAAACACATAAACAATGCCTGAATTCTTGTCAAAGAAAGGACCAATCGGCAAACCATCCTTTCCAATAGGCAGAGTGATTTTTGCCCAATCATTGTTAAATGTGCTACTGGAAACATCACATAGCATTTTGGGGTTAGACGGCACATAACCTGCCAAAGGGCCTGCCATCGAAGTGCAACTTACAGAAAACATAGCAGCTGCGATGAAACCTGCAGCGAATCTCATTTGACTCATATTACATCTCCTTCGTTTTTATTATGATTGGTAGCGTAACTAATCCATTCATTAAGAAAAGACTGTTTTTAATAGCTTGATGCGCAATAGATATACTTTGTATTTGTTAGCCTTGATATTGAATTAGAACGATTTCAATTGCATTAATTTCTTTATACTACCCGTCTTTATTTTTAATAATTTCTAGCCAATTTTTCGCTTTTACTAGGAAATAAATCCAAATAAAGAGTTATATTTTTATACGCACTCAACCTGTATTTAGTTATCAATAAACAGTGAAATTAGAATAAATTGATTATCTTAGAGAGGTGGTTAGACTGAGTTGTCACAGTTGAAAACGATGAGTACGTTACGAGATAGATTCGACGATTAAAAGCGTGGTTCATATTTCATGATTTCCATTTTGGAATAATGTCCAAATACTCTTTCAAAATATTATTTCTAAACGACAAAATAACACCTAAAAGACAATTAATCGTACAAACAACATCATGTAAGACGACCTTATATCGCCTAGGCTATCCACGACTTTAGATTTTTATTGCAAATAATATAGACATCTCTATAGGGATACTTGATTGTGGGGATCAATAATTGATATCGCTCATCTCTGAATGAAATTACGATGATTGATGATGTAGATATTACCGAGGGAGATTAGCTATTCGACATGAATTTGATATCTGCTACGCTACAGTCAAATTCACTTCCTTACCACGATATATTAAAGGTATTTTAGCTCTACATTTATCATATCAATATAACGTATAGTATTACGGCTGACTCTTACTATCGCCAGCAATCACCTCTACTCTTAATTTCACTGTATGTCATACCGTCATTGCAAAGAGGCGTCAGGCCTCCCTCCTTTGGGTCGAGATGAGAAATGGCTTTTCGCCTGCAAGCAGGCTCTTACAGAGTTGTTGCGGGGTAGGGCCGCCTCCCTTCATAGGTATATCACTGCAAGTAGCCTGAGGGAGGATATTCATATGTATATCAATAATTTCACTCAAGCATCGCGATATTTTGTCTATAGTTAAGCAGTAGACGAATAACATAATATCTAGGCAGAGGGAGCAATTCGTGCAATTCATCAAGCCATTCAACCAACTCAGGATTAGTGATGTCCCTAACGTGGGCGGGAAAAATGCCTCTTTGGGTGAGATGTATATCAATCTCACTGATAAGGGAGTTAAGGTGCCCAATGGTTTTGCCACCACGGCCCAGGCATACCGATACTATCTGGACCGTAATCAGCTCACTGAGAAGATTGCCAATGCACTGGAGGAACTAGATACCAGCAAAGTTGAAGCGTTAGCCAAAACCGGGGCACAAATCCGCCAGTGGATCATTAATGGGGATATGCCGCCAGATCTCGCCGCAGACATCGTCGAAGGGTATCAGGCAATGGAGGCAGAATACGGCCCCAATCCAGATGTAGCCGTACGCTCTTCAGCCACGGCAGAAGATCTCCCCAATGCTTCGTTTGCCGGTCAACAAGAGACCTATCTCAACATCTCTGGAAGTGAGCAGTTACTCACTATCTGTAAGCGAGTATTTGCTTCACTGTTTACGGATAGGGCGATCTCCTACCGGGTTGATAAAGGTTTTAATCATATGGATGTGGCCCTCTCTATCGGCGTACAAAAGATGGTCCGCTCCGATAAGGCAGCTTCTGGTGTGATGTTTACCATCGATACTGAAAGTGGCTTCCGTGATGCTATTTTCATTACTGCCGCCTATGGCCTAGGTGAGAACGTCGTGCAGGGCGCGGTTAATCCAGACGAGTTTTATGTGGGCAAACAAACCTTAGCCCAGGGCAAAAAACCCATCATCAAACGCCAGTTGGGCGGCAAAGCGATCCAGATGATCTATAGCGATGACCCCGCTCAACCCACCATTAATATCAATACCACCGATGAGATGCGTTGCCACTTCGCCATCAACGATGATGAGGTGATCGAGCTAGCCAAATATGCCAATATCATTGAACAGCACTACGGTCACCCTATGGATATCGAGTGGGCGAAGGATGGCGAAAGTGGTGAACTATTTATCGTTCAGGCTCGCCCAGAAACCGTTCGTACCCTGGAAGATGCCATGGTACACGAGACATTTACCCTGCAAGAACATAGCAAGGTGCTGAGCCAGGGCAAGAGTGTGGGCCAAAAGATTGCTCATGGCCCGGCACGGGTCATTAGTGATGCGGCTCATATGAATGAACTACAGCCTGGTGAAGTATTGATCTCCGACATTACCGATCCAGACTGGGAGCCGGTAATGAAGATTGCCTCGGCTATCGTAACCAATCGTGGTGGTCGTACCTGCCATGCCGCTATTATTGCTCGTGAGTTAGGCATTCCCGCAGTGGTGGGGTGTGGCAATGCAACCGAGACCATTCAGACCGGCGAGATGGTCACTGTGTGCTGCGCCGAAGGGGATACCGGTTATGTCTACCGGGGTCATCTGAAATACGATGTGGAGTGCGTAGATCTAAGCCATCTACCCCGCCCCAAGACCAAGATTATGCTCAACCTGGCTAACCCTGAGCTGGCCTTTGAAACATCACGTCTACCCGTACAAGGGGTCGGATTGGCTCGCCTCGAGTTTATCATCGGAACCACCATCGGTATTCATCCCCGTGCATTGTTGGAATACGACACATTGGATAAAGCCACTCAGACTAAGATTGATGCGCGGATTAGTGGTTACGCCTCTCCTGTAGAGTATTACGTGCAGCGGATGTCAGAAGGTCTGGGCATGTTAGCCGCAGCATTTTACCCCCGTGAGGTGATCCTGCGCACCTCTGATTTCAAATCCAATGAATACGCCGCTTTACTGGGTGGTGAAAAATTTGAGCCCAAAGAAGAGAATCCAATGATCGGTTTCCGCGGTGCCTACCGCTATCCGTCTGATGCTTTCGCTGACTGTTTTAAGCTGGAGTGCGAAGCCATTAAACGGGTTCGGGAAGACATGGGCTATACCAACCTTTCAGTGATGATTCCCTTTGTACGTACTGTAGAAGAAGCTAACAAAGTACAAGCTTTGATGAATAAAGCAGGCCTTAAGCGAGGTGACAACGGCCTGAAGGTTTACCTGATGTGCGAAATCCCTGCCAATGCCCTATTGGCCGAACAGTTCCTACAAAGCTTTGACGGCTTCTCTATCGGTTCCAATGACTTGACCCAGCTTACCTTAGGCATGGATCGGGACTCCGGTTTAATCGGTGGTGCTGATGAACGAAACCCGGCCGTTCTCAAACTGATGGAGATGGCGATTAACGAATGTAATCATCAGGGAAAATATGTAGGTATCTGCGGCCAAGCCCCATCTGATTTTCCCGAGATCACCCAATGGCTGGTAGAACACCACATTGCTTCAATTTCCCTTAATCCAGACAGTGTATTAAGCATGCTACAAGTAGTGCTAGAAATAGAGGAGAAAAATAGCTAGCCAAACGTAAATCTTAATACTCACATCACTTTAAATTTAAGATAAAAGAGGCTTGATTAACCGCCTCTTTTATCAAAAAACAAACCAGATACGCTAGCGTGAAAAATAAGCCATATCGAATAAGATGTTATAACTAGCCATCGTCCTGCAACTCAAATGATAGCGCCTTCTACCGATAAGCCATCTATAACTAAAAAAGGAAGCATTGATGATTGATGACCTGAAGGGGGATGAATCCTGGCGTATCTTTCGCATCATTAGCGAATTTACCGAAGGCTTCGACAGACTACGAGACCTAGGCTTTACCATTGCTATCTTTGGTTCAGCACGCTTGAAAGAGGATAACCCCTACTATCAACAAGCGATGATCATCGCTGAAAAATTAGCAGATGAAGGCTTCTCTATTATTACCGGCGGTGGCCCGGGCATTATGGAGGCCGGTAATCGCGGTGCCAAAAATAAAAATGCTAAATCGGTAGGTCTCAACATCGAGCTCCCCATGGAGCAGCACCCCAATACCTATCAAACCATCCCATTAAGCTATCGCTACTTTTTTGCCCGTAAGGTCATGTTCGTCAAGTACTCTATGGGCTATGTCTGCATGCCCGGTGGTTTTGGAACGATGGATGAATTTTTTGAAGCCCTTACCCTGATGCAAACTATGAAAATTTACCGCCTTCCTGTCGTATTGGTAGGCAGTGATTATTGGCAAGGGCTACTGGACTGGATGCATAATGTGATGCTCCCCAATGGCACCATTTCAGAAAAAGATTTTGATTTTATCACCTTAACCGATGATGAAGACGAAGTCGTCAGAATCATGCTGTCCCATAAAAAATGGAAAGAAAATATTATAAAAAAGAAAGATAAGTAGACGAAATCAAATTGACTTTGATATAACCATCTGTGATTTCAATGGATAGCCAGTAGGGAATTATCAATGTCAATATTAAAAAATAAAGGTCTTATTATCACTACCTTTATCTTACCAAGCTTTTGCCTTGCAGGAGAATACCAACAACAGATAGACTTTCAACACTATACAGGGAATTACCACTCATCGAACTACGATATAAATTTAAGCAACTCCAGCATTCACTTTCTACAAGCCTATTCCCCAGTCAACACAGATAACGGGCCATTGAACGAAGCCATATTTTTGGAAAAAGCGTCTGGATTTTTTGTTACAGCAGCACATTCCAAAGATGAAACTCAAGGAAAAGGCATCTATTCAGGATATCATTCCCGCTCCCATGAGAACACAATGAGACTTGGCAGCCAATGGATTGATCAAAACAATATCATCTACCACGCCGCTTATGGCCAACCGATGAGTAATGAGGAAGGTACTCAATATTTCTTACAGGCAGGTATCGGTTATTACATTAATGACACAACGGCAATCGACATCTATGCTAGCCGCGACCGAAATAAAGCATCCTCAATTAATGCTATAGATGATGACTACGGCGTATCACTTAAGATGCTGAGGTCTTTTTCTAACGATTACACTCTATCCTTCGAACCAAGGCTTCTTACAGGGGAAGGCTTCGATTGGGTATTTTTCCCAGTCACCTTCTACATCAATCACCACACCGGATTCAGTATGGAATTTTCAAGGCGTAATAGTGAAAGGGATGATAGCGACTCTATTGATCTAAGTTTTCATCATTACCTAACTGAAACATTTGCCTTACAAGGTGCCATTATCACATCTGACTATAGCAGTGGCAGCGATGCGGAATTCATCAGTCTAGGCATAAGCTTGCGGATGTAATGCTCTATTCACATATTGGGATTAACCAAGCCTAAACAACGCTACAGCATTAGCTTATAACGTCAACCACAGTGAGAGATAGTTTATTCATCGCCTCTTTCTAGAGAAGATAACATATTAAAGAAACCTCTAAAGAAGTCCAATCGCCACTCTGCGTAGGCCTAAAGTGTATTTACAATACGATTGGCACTAATTAGCCACTCCAGTGTATTCTCGCTATAATGAGCGGCCTTGCAGTCAGAAAGACAGGATTCAACAATGAAACGAATCGGAGCTCATGTTAGCGCCTCCGGGGGCGTAGAAAACGCCCCACTCAATGCCCAGGCCATTGGTGCCAAGGCATTTGCTTTGTTCACCAAAAATCAGCGCCAATGGCAAGCTAAACCTCTGACAGAAAAAAGTATTAATGCCTTTAAAGCCAACCTGGAAAAGGTCGGCATTGCACCTGAGCATGTCCTCCCCCACGACAGCTACCTCATCAACCTTGGCCATCCTGAAACCGAAGGGCTAGAAAAATCTCGGGCAGCCTTTCTGGATGAGATGCAGCGTTGCGAACAGCTGGGGTTGTCTCTACTCAACTTCCACCCCGGCTCTCACCTGAAAAAAATTGATGAGGATAAGTGCCTGGATCGCATTGCCGAGTCCATCAATATCGCTCTGGATCAAACCAGCGGCGTGGTAGCGGTAATCGAAAATACCGCAGGCCAAGGCACGAATCTGGGACATCGTTTCGAGCACCTAGCTCACATCATCGACAAGGTAGAGGATAAATCCCGTGTAGGCATCTGCCTGGATACCTGCCACACCTTTACCGCCGGTTATGATCTACGCACCCATGAGGCATGTGAAAAAACCTTCGCTGAGTTTGAAGAGATTGTTGGCTTTCAATATCTACGAGGTATGCACCTGAATGACTCCAAGCCTGATTTGGGCTCTCGGGTAGATCGTCATGAAAGCATTGGTATGGGCAAAATTGGTATGGGCTGCTTCGATTATCTGATGAATGACGAGCGCTTTAATGAGATCCCCATGGTACTAGAGACTATTGATGAATCCCTATGGCCCGAGGAAATCGAGATCCTCTACGGGCTAGAGAATCAAAACTGAGGCAATGCCTGCAAGGTGAAAGGCTGATCCCACAAGCGCCGGATAATTGCCTGCTGCTTATGGGGATCGGCACTGCTCCAACAGTGAAGTGGCTCAGCACCATCCCCATGACTTAGTAGCTGCTGATCACGCAACAGTTGCCCCACTCGACGCGCAACCGCAGCCCCACTATCCACCACAACCATCTGAGTTCCCACCAAAGAGACAATCTGTTCCCGAATCAACGGATAGTGAGTGCACCCTAAAATCAGCGTATCCACCTGCTGAGCTATCAACGGTTGAATGTATCTCTTGAGTAGTGACAATAACTCTGCAGAGGTGAAATCCCCTTTTTCAATCTCCTCTACCAGACCAGGACAGGGCTGACTGTAAACTTGTACATGAGCGGCATGTTGGTGCAACAAAGCCTCATACTTCTCACTACTTAATGTACCGGAAGTAGCCAGCACCCCAATACGGCCACTATGGGTCATTCGGGCTGCGGGTTTCACTGCCGGCTCCATAGCAATAATCGGTAGAGCATAGTCAGCCCGCAACTGCTGAACAGCCGCAGCCGTAGCGGTATTACAGGCCACCACAATCGCCTTGACCCCCTGCAGAATCAGCCAGTCACAACACACCCGACTACGCTGAAGAATCAGTGACGGAGACTTCTCCCCATAGGGGGCATAGTGGGAGTCCGCCACATAGCAGAACCGTTCAGAAGGGAGATACTGAGCTAACTCCCTCAGTACAGAGAATCCGCCTAAGCCAGAGTCAAAAACACCGATTGGAGCACCCGACATGCAGGAAGACTACTCCTCGCTAGCCGTAGTAGGTTGAGCTTGGGCAGGTTGTTTACGAAAGGCAATACCGCCGAGGGTGAAGGCGGTAGCCAATGCTGCACCGGTAATAAAAAACTTCACCACAATAAAGGAGGAGAAGATCAGTGCCGCAGTAATCAGGATAGCATTGTTATCCATGCCACTATGGCGTGCCCCCAAGAAACAGAGGGGGAGCATGACTAAAAAAAACAGCGCATTCTTGCCGACAAAACCAAGGACATCCTCCTTAATATTATCCGTGACATTCAGCTGTAAAAAGAGAGATTCCAATTTCTGCTGCTCTTCCGTTGTCGCTTCCGGCTTGGCCGCTAGCTCAGCACGCAGTTGGTTATACTCCTCCATCACCGGAGCCGATGAGGGCAATAGGTGCTTACTAGCCAATACTGCCGTCATCACCGCCATCCATGTCACCAATAAAATCTTTAACCACTGCTTCATGACGAAATCACCCATCTTCTACATTTTCTATTTGGAAATGGATCATACAGAGGCTCTCTTCAAAAACAAAGTCCAGGACAAATTGCCACCGCAGAGAATGCGTCAACAAATGCTAGAAAAGCAGTCATGCATTCAAAAATAAGTAAATAAAATCAAATAACTAACAAATCATTACAGATATACACCCAAATCCCATTTTGAAAATATTGCCAAGATTGAAACATCGGTATATATAGCTTTTTTATATTTTGTCTTAAATGTGTTTTTCATTGTGGTGGTCAAATGAGCGATGATGCGAGCATGAATAATGATGATTTTGAAAACAGTCAGGAAAGCAATGATCTGGATGCCATCAATGCAGAAAAGAGTGATAACAAAAAGCGTTCTAAAATGCGCGATATTGAGCAACTCTTAGAGGAGAAGCGTCTACAAAAAGAGCTTCGTGACATCTACGAAGACGACTAATCTTTATTTCAGGGGGCGCCAGCCCCCTTCATTGAGTTATCCCCCCTTCAGCCCCCCTCCCCCCCCTGCCGTTAACGTACCCATTAAAGCACGAATTAAACCTTGGCCTGATTTGCCAGACTCATGATGAAAGGGGAAAACATGAAACGACTTTTGATCGCGACGGCCCTTACACTTCCCATCGCCAGTTACGCCCAACCCATATTCCATCCCACTGGCCCTAACCTCACCTTTGGCATGAATAGCCACTCCCCCTCAGTGGTAAGTGCGGTTGCCAACCCCGCAGCAGGTGCTGCCACGGCAGCAAAAGAGGAAACCACCATGGCCATCGGGCTCATCAGCTCAGTAGGTGTCTCCATGGAGCTGGGTAAGGTAGATAACTACGCCAATACCATTGATGATCTTACAACTCGCCTAGACCAAACCGGTATCACAGCTGAAGAGGCGGATGCTATCAAGGCCGAGTTTGATGACTTCCTACAGCAAGCTGAAGAGGATGGCTATCTCATCATCAATGGCGCCGTGCATGTTCCTCTACTGCCATTGATGGTGACCAGCGAAACGCTAGGAGGAACCCTCACCTTTGATATCAATGCGGGTGTTCAAGCCTATGCCGGGGTTCTCTACTCTCCCTTGATCTATAACGAGCTATTACAAGAGATGGAGACAAATAGCGCAATGTATATTAAAGGCGCCATGATTACCGAAGCCTCCGCCGGCTTTAGCCGTCAGGTATGGAAATCCCCCTATGGCGATCTGTTTGCCGGTGTCACAGGCAAATACTATCAGGTGGATCTGACCAAGAATGTCATCTCCTTAAATAATGTAGATGATGATATGGAAGAGACACTGTCAGATGAGATGGACCAAAACCAAGCCTCTTCTAGTGATTTCGGCCTTGATCTGGGCATATTGTGGGTCAGCAACATGTACAGCCTCGGCGCCACATTACGCAATGCCAATGCCCCAGAGTTTGATTATGGTGCAGTCGGCAGTAACTGTGCGTCACTCAGCGGTAGCGCTCAGGCAAACTGCTATACCGCCGCCTCTCACGCAAATAAAATTGACCTCACAGAAACCTACACCATGGACCCACAACTCAGCCTGGAAGCTTCAATCCACTCCAGCGATCAACATTGGCAACTCGCTGCTTCCTATGACACCAATGCAGTGCGCGGCCCCATCGGTAATGAAATCCAGTGGATGACCGTTGCACTGGGCTACGCACCAGATAATTGGATACCCGGCGTACGAATTGGCTATCGAGAAAACCTCGCAGGTAGTCAGCTTAGCATGGCAACCTTTGGCCTTACCCTGTTAAAGGGGCTCAACCTGGACATTGCCTATGGCCTGGAGGAGGTTGAACACGAAGATGAAAAATATCCCCGGACCGCCGCAGTAAATCTGGGTCTGGAACTACGCTTTTAAAGGGGGAGGTCGAATAATGAAAAATCATTTAATTGCCACCACGGTTAGCTTGTTAATGGCCGGCGCCCTATCAGGCTGTAACCCCTCTGATCAAGATCAGGGGAGCGGCACAAGTATCCAAATCAATGGTACCGCCGTCGGTTACCTTGCCTATTCTACTGTTTTCGTGGACGCCAACCGAAATGGTCAACTAGACAGTTTTGAAACCGCCCGCGCTGTGACGGATAAAGACGGTTATATCTCAACCGGAAAAGACAGCACCAACTACTGCGCCTCGAACATCGCTGCAGAACTTGCCAAACACTGTCTAAAATCAGATATCGACGTTCCCGATGGCTCACTATTGCGCTATATCAGGGGCTATGATGTCGCGACCGGTCAACCTTTTGTTGGCACCCTAACCACGACTCTTCAACACACCAGTGACGGCTCAATACAAACATCCATTGCCAGCTCACTCACCTCGCTATTATCCGAGATGAGTGACTCACAGCAAAGTGCCTTTGCCAGCGCCAATGGCTTTACCGTAGAGCAGCTGCAAAGTGATTTTCTTTCCACAGTGTATGGCGGCGGCACCATGGATGCCACCAGTAGCGCCCTACTGGAAGCGGCGCTACAGGTTCAAAAAATCGTCGACATCATTGCCGATGCCCTAGAGGATGCCATTCCAAATATCATGGGTGAATACAGAGAGCTACCCGCCAATGCCACCATCTATGTTTATGAGCAACTCGCTCTGCAACTGGATGGTTATACCGGCACCCTAAACGATTTTCTCAACGATTCAGTAGAGATTGATGCAGTCATCAATGCGGCAATCAGTGACATCAACACAGACCTGGCTAACATCCCCGAAATCACTGATGCCATCGTTAATAGTGAACTTCCCCTCACCTTGGCTAGCCGTGTCTCAGGTACAGCAAATCTAGTCAGCGGAACCATTACCTCCGGAGATAGCATTGATAGTGTAAAAGGAGTTTCGAGAACCGTTGAACTGATGGTGGAACAAGTGCGCAATGCCACACTCTCAGATGACCTCAGTACAGACTTTACGAATGTTGATATACAGATCAATGATCCGACCTTCATCAGCACCATAGGAGCAGATGGCGTGGATCTGAACGCAATCTCTGCCACCTTCGACAGCACGACACTGAACACTACAACGGTGCAGAACAACACCCGGACAATTCCCTATCCAGATATGAATGACACCACCTTTACCGCCGAGAGAAATGGTGGATTGGATGCCCTTAATTTCTACTTTATCAGTACCGGTGAGCTGCGCAGCTGCATCAAATACACCTCTGACCTTAATAGTAGTTATTACACTGATCGCAGTTATTTCAGTGGCAGTTGGCAGCGCTTCGATGACTACACCTTGCTTGCCACACTCAACGTGGTTGGCATTGAAAAATCTTTCATTATCAGGCTGAGAGATCGGACAGATCCCCCTCCCAGCTACCAATGGAACTTTGAAATCGACTATGATGATGTGATGCGAACCTGGACAGCCTCTACCAGTGGCACCACCTTTGACGCCATTACCACCCTACCCAATGAAACTGCCAGCTGCTTTCCATAGGTAACAAAAAAGCCCGACAGCATCGCTATCGGGCTTTTCCCAAACGGCCAGCCGGCTTGCTTTTCTCTTCAGGCACTCTGCTTCAACAGCTCCCGAACCTGGTTATCAATATTTCCCGCTTGCCCAGCCAATGCCTGTTGAGGTACCTGACTGAATAACTCTCTCAGCTCAGAAGCTAGCTGCTGTGCTTGCTCTCGTCCCAAACCGGATGTACTACCAACGCTATCAGCCTGATTCAACTGTTTCGCAGCTTCACTGATACTAGTCTGATCATCCACCACAGCTGAAACTTGTTCACTTTTGCCAGCAGCAGAAGAGAGTTTTTCTGATCCCCCTTTAGCACCACCGGTTAATGGCGGGGAATTATTGGTATGAGAATTAATCGGTGACGCCATAATGCTACTCCTAACTTAAATCAATCTATAGAGATCTATTCTCTATAAAACATAGGCAAATAAGATGCCACTTTCAACACTTCAGAGTGAAAGTGTGAGCCACCTCTCATCATGAGCCATAGCGTTTGGCCAATCCCCAAATTAACGAAACAAACTCCTGACGATTCAGCTGTGGCACCCCTAGCAATACCAGTGAGAAACGATATTCGCCAATATGGAGTGGCCAAACGCCAATTCGGCTGGCACCAAAGGCATCTACCGCTCCCCATGCTTGGGTACTCACCCCCAAACATTGCGCCATCCGTTTGGCATGCCGATCTTGTACCGCCAATAAATCGGCAGTTAAAGCCGCTAGTGCCTCAGCCGTTTCATCATCTACCCCACTTCGAGCCAGGGTAAATCCGTTGTCATCCACCAGTAAGCCCTTCCCCAATGAAGATAGATGGGGGATCAATGTGGTCATCTCCTGCCCAATCCCCCCCTCACCAATCACCTTCGGCGTCTTCACACCATGAAGCCAAGACATCGTCTGCGCCTGATGCAATAACGCTAAGGCCTGCTGCTCATCGTCAATCGCAAACCATTCACATAGCTGGGCCGCATCAGCTTTGGGGCAAGACTGAAAACTTAGTAGCTGGCGTAAAAAATGACGGATAGCATCCTCTTCATCAGAGGAAACCGCATGAAAAACCCCTGCTGGGGTTGGATAGAGATAAAGGCCATCAGCAAGCTGAAATTGGGACAATCGTGTCTCCTTTACTATTCTTAGGATGTCGCAAAATAGTGCTCCAGCTCACGCCAAAATTGCGGTACCGCCAGGGAGCGGCCGGAGAGAGTAAAATAGAATCTCTGGAAAGCGTCAGCCAATTGATGCTCACGATAAAGAGCCAGCAGCATCTCACAAGCCTGCCAATGGCCAGGGTCCCGTATCAATAACTGTTCGAGGGCAATTTGCGCCTGACCAATATTTCCCTGGTCGAGAAAATATTGGGCAATGGAAAGGGCATCCCCCCCTACGTTGCGACCTTGTCCAACGATACCTACCAAAGGATAATTTTCCGCACTCCCATGGGAAAGGGTGGAATAACTCCCATCAGGTAACTGCTCATCGGCCTGTACACCACAACGCAAACGTTGCTTAAGGAATTGAAACTGCTCCGGCAGCATGCGCTCAGCAACTCGCTGCAGTAGGGAGGAACGAAGAGCAAAACCCTGCTCGCCCAGTACAATAAATAGATCCACGAGCGCACAAAAAGTCCCCCTCTGATCACCTTTCGAAGCGTGAAGCAGAACACGCTGAGTATGCACCCGCAGATCACGAGGGTTTCGCTCAATGCGCCGCTGCAAATACTCCGCGGTCTTTTGATGCTGATCCGGCACACTCTTCCTGAGCAGTAACCCCCTATCATCATCTAACAAACTTGGCTCAAAGGCCCCATCAACCACCACATTGGCAGCCCCTTCACCTAATGGTTCCACCAACTTATAAAACTTCATACACAACCAATACTAAGCGATACCATTGGCTCGAGCATCCGACAGCATATCATCGATTTCGATATTCACCAGACGCATCAACAACGCTTCATTAATACCGGATGCTTTATCAACTGCAATAAACATATTGCGCAAATAGCTTTCAGAAATCAGAGCCATGACCGCAGCCTGCAAGGAATTCAGCGCCTTAATAACCGACTTAGCCTCCGAGGCATCCAGTAATGCCAAAGCATTCTCACCCAAGTAAGAGAGTATCCAACCCCACATCCCTGACACCATTGCATTATTCACTTTGCGCTTAATATGCACTAGGCCTACAAAAGTTTGCCACTGCCAATAGGCATCATCAAAGGGGCCATTCAGGGTGCGTCGATACCAATCACGCAGAGTCTGCTCACGGGCAGCACGCTCATCTTCACTAAATACCGCCCGAGTGACATCATAGGAAAAAACGGAATCGTAAAAGCCTTTAACTAAACCATCTTCCAGAGTTAACAACGCCTCCTTATTGCGTATAAGCGCCTGTGCATCTTCGTCATTAAAACGCACACAAGAGGGTATTTGATTAATAATCTCGTTAGTCATGATCCATCCTTGCCTAGGCTATTAGGCCAATATCTTATTCACTTCTTTAGCAGCGCTGCTTGCCTCCAAGCGGACCAAACCTAAGTTCCCTCGTGCCGGTGCACGCACAGCCAATACACTGCTATCACCGGCAAGATAGATCAGAAGCAAACCCTCACGCCCTTTGACCATGACCTCTTCAGGCTCCCCCAACGAAGCATTTTGTGAGATACGATTTCCGAGACCCGATGCCGCTGCGCTCACCGCGGCAACACGTACAGCATCCTCTTCGGCAAAATCAGTAGCAATTGAAAGCCCCTCATTACTGGCAATCATGACCCCCGAAATATCAGGCACATTTGCGCGTAACTCTTTGGTAATTTTATTTAGATCTTCTTGCTTGCTCATTATGCATCCTCATAGCAATTTATTCTTTAACCTGACCAACCTCCGATTTGAATAAAACCGAATAGGAAAACCAGATTTTTATTATTTAAACGGACTCTCATTGGCAGCGCGCAAGCGTGCACCATCTTTCTCAATAGAAAAAGAGGAGCCTACCTTATGATTAAACTTAGTTTTTCTACTGGGGTCAGCAGATGGCAGACTAGTAATTTTACCTTCGCGAGCAAAACGATTGCTGCTCTCCAATTCAGGGATTTTGCGTACTGCTGGCAGACGCTTAAGCAGATCGGCTTCCTCACAGGCATTACAAAAATCAATGACGGTAGGCAACGATATGGATGTAGCAGAAGCGAGAGCAATCAGATCCACATTATGGGAGACCAAATATTTGGCCAGCTTAAGATGCTCCTGGCTATGGGGTACCCGCTTAAAGTCAGGCATTTTCTTTAAACGAAGCACATCATTAGGGGCAAATGCCTCCATCAAGCGCCCCTCTGAACCAAACAGAGCAGCACTATAAAAAAGCGCCCAAAGCGGCTGAACAATACAACCCGCCATCACTTCCTCCAAATCCTCCTCAGAGATCTCCTTCACTTGGAATTTATATGCAGCAGTCGTAAACAATCCTGCGCCATGATCCACTGGCGCCATTGATCCAAAAACACCCGCTTCTGGTGATATCACCAATGAAGGCAACGTAGGATGAACAACAACTGCGGCTTGATTCTGCTCAACAATCGAATAGAGCAGGCCGAGTAACCGGGTATAACGGTAAAAGCGCATGGCAGGACGATTTAAAATCTGCAATATCTCCACAGCGGGTTTATCGCTATAGGCTTTCTGTGCAACAGTGAAAAGCTCTCGCTTAGGAAGATAGGTGTGATGCTTTTTGATAACAGGTGGCTTTATCTGAGTAACGTGTCTCGCTTCTACAGCTTCTACAGCTTCTACAGCTTCTACAGCTTCTACAGCTTCTACAGCTTCTACAGCTTCTACAGCTTCTACAGCTTCTACAGCTTCTACAGCTTCTACAGCTTCTACAGCTTCTACAGCTTCTACAG
>JBNKQQ010000061.1:0-9113 GCA_050295955.1 Thiohalomonadales bacterium | reverse complement strand
CGTAAGCGTCCGCTAAACCCCAGTCTATAAACAGGAGCGTTGTTTCGTCACACTGATCACTTTCTCTTGATAAGGAAAGTGGGATGACTAAGCGCTCTAAACAACAATGGTTCGAATTATTTGAAGCTCATGAACAAAGTGGACTCAGTGCCGCAGACTTCTGTCGCCAACATCAGCTTTGTGCCAAGTATTTCAGTTTGCGCAAGCAACAGCTAGGTTGGGGGAATCCATCTTCGGGGGCACTACTCCCGGTTGTGATGGAATCCGAACATGCCGTATCCGTGGATTTTTTCCAACTCACGTTGGGTAACATGGTGTTATCCATACCGAAGGACACCTCACCGCTTTGGGTATCTCAATTGATCAAGGCGTTGCAATGAGGGTGGCGCCGTATCCCAAGATCTACCTCTATCGTGATGTGGTGGACTTTCGCAAATCCATTAACGGATTGTGCGCCATTGTTGAGCAGGAGATGGCATTATCGCCTTTTGAAGAAGCGGTCTTTCTCTTCTGTAATCGACGCCGCGATAAGCTCAAGCTACTCTACTGGGATAAGAGTGGTTTCTGTCTCTGGTATAAGCGATTGGAGCAGGAGAAGTTCCATTGGCCCCGTAAGCAGGATGCGCCGATTTTAGTTTGGAAGGAGGAGCAGTTTCAATGGTTGCTGAGAGGCTTGAACGTATTGCAAATGCGGGATCATAAACCGTTAACGTATCGTGAGGTAAGTGGCTAAATTTGTTATGATTAGCCTCATGAATGCGGATGAATTGTTAGCAGAAAACCAGCGACTTAAAGCCCTGCTTGAGCAGCAAAGCAGGCAGCTAAGCGACAAGCAGACTCGCATTCAACAACTCGAAGAGATTCTCCTCCGTTTTAAACGTAAGCAGTTTGGTTCGAGCAGTGAAAGGCTGGATCAGCTTGGCTTATTTAATGAAGCGGAAGCGGAACCTGTAGCAACCGAAACCCCTGAAGTCTCTCTTTCCAATGAGGACTCGCATTCTCCAACATCAACCCCCAAACGTCAGCCTCTCCCTGAGGGATTGCCTCGTGAGGAGGTTGTGTCTGATTTGTCCGCCGAGCAAAAGCGTTGCCCCCATGATGGTCATCCGTTGGTCGAGATAGGAGAAGAGACCAGTGAGCAGCTGGAGATCATACCCGCTCAGGTAAAAGTGATTCGCCATCGTCGTAAGAAATACGCCTGCCCTTGTTGCAAACGGCATGTGGTGACAGCGGATAAGCCACGATCACCGATCCCTAAGTCCATCGCAACACCGGGTCTCCTTGCCTATATCATCACGCAAAAATATCAGGACGCCTTACCGCTCTATCGGCAAAGCCAGATCTTTGAGCGCTTAGGGATTAACCTATCCCGTAGTACGCTATCAGAGTGGGTAGTGAAATGTGGCCAATTAGTTCAACCACTGATTAACCTCATTCAAGAGCGTATACATCAACAGCCCGTGATTCACATGGATGAAACGCCACTGCAAGTGCTCAATGAGAAAGGTAAGCCAGCCCAAAGCCAAAGCTACATGTGGATACAGCGGGCCGGGCCGCCGGACAAAGGGTGGATCTCCTATCACTACAGTGATACCCGAAGTGGTGACGTTCCCAAACAGCTATTGGATGAATACCAAGGCGCACTCATGACCGATGGCTATAGTGGTTATAATACAGTCTGTCAGTCAAAGGATATTCAGCGACTGGCCTGCTGGGCACATGTTCGTCGTAAATTTATGGACGCCAAGCAAACGCAGCCGAAAGGGAAAACAGGGCGTGCCGATTTAATGCTGACATGGATACAGCAGCTCTATCGCATTGAAAAACAAGCGACAGGAAAAACGGTAGAACAGCGCTACACACTCAGGCAACAGAAAGCCAAGCCCATTATTGAAAAACTAAAGCCTTGGCTAGACGATGCCTTGTTAGCCGTTCCCCCCAAGACAGCCCTAGGAAAGGCCTTAAGCTACACACAAAAACAGTGGCCCCATTTGGTCGCCTATCTCAATGATGGTCGCTATCCCATTGACAACAATCCCGTTGAGAATGCAATACGTCCCTTTGCGTTCGGGAGGAAGAATTGGTTATTCGCCAACACGCCCAAGGGCGCGACAGCCAGTGCCAACCTCTATAGCCTGATAGAAACCGCCAAGGCACATTGCATTGAGCCTTATGCTTATCTCAAACATTTACTAACGGTACTCCCCAATGCGGATACAGTAGAACAGATTGAGGCATTGATGCCTGAATATTTCAAGGATGGGGTTTAGCGGACGCTTACTCATTATCGTCATCAAGTAGCGCTGCACGTACCTCAACACCATCTTGACGCAGAGTCAGGATAAACTCCCGTCCATTGTGCTGATATTCCCAAGCCTCACCTTGTCGAAGTTGCTCTATCTGCTGTTGTAACTGAGCGATGAGTGGAAGGTTGGTGTTTAGCTCTTCACTCAACCACAGACCAAGGGCTTCGTGGCCCATTGAAAAGATGGCTTGGTAGCGGCCGTAAATGTCGCGGCGAAGTTCGTAATCCATAGCGTGTGGGGCGTGTAATTGATAAAGAGGCGATTATTCCCTAATTGGGTAATTAGAGCAATCGTGGCCTGCAGCGTACATCTGCTATGTTGGGTTTCATCTAAAGGACAGGTTATTCCCTGCGAAGCGCATCTCGGCCATATCTGTATCGATATAGGTATTGTCGCTGAACGATTCAGGCTCATGCGGAGTCGTATTTGGATTCTTTTCAGTGGCTACTTAGTGGTGATTTAAGGCTGGCTAACTCATTTATGAACCGAGACACAACAAGTTAGCCAGTCTAAAGACGATTAGCTTTTTGCTGCAACTTGGCCAATGATACTTTCGTCTTCCACTTCCATGATGCCAAATTCCATCAATAGATCTTCCAGTTCATCCATAGTAATTGGAGTCGGAATACGAAGATCTGTATTGGCGTCAACTTTGCGAGCAAGTTCACGATACTCGTCTGACTGTGGATGCTCAGGATGATACTCAACACATGTCATACGACGAATCTCTGCATGTTGTACTGCAGTGGCACGAGGTATAAAGTGAATCATCGTGGTGTTTAGCTTCTCAGCCAGTGCCATAATAAGCTCATCTTCGCGATCGGTTTCACGTGAGTTACAAATCAAGCCAGCTAAACGAACGCCGCCTGAATTGGCATATTTTACGATACCTTTGGCGATATTATTGGCCGCATACATGGCCATCATTTCACCGGATACTACAATATAGATCTCCTGTGCTTTGTTTTCACGAATTGGCATCGCGAAACCACCACACACAACGTCACCCAGTACGTCGTAGAATACGAAATCGAGATCTTCGTCATAAGCGCCTTCTTCTTCAAGGAAATTGATAGAAGTGATTACGCCACGACCTGCGCAGCCAACGCCAGGCTCAGGACCACCTGACTCGACACATTTAACATCGCCAAAGCCAACCTTGAGTACATCTTCCAGCTCAAGATCTTCAACAGTACCTGCTTCAGCAGCCATCTCCATGATGGTGCCTTGCGCTTTAGAGTGGAGAATTAAACGAGTGGAATCAGCTTTGGGATCACAGCCAACAATCATTACCTTCTTGCCAGATTCTGCAAGCGCAGCAACCAGATTTTGTGTCGTTGTGGATTTGCCAATTCCGCCTTTACCGTATATTGCACATTGGCGTAACGCCATAATGTTTCTCCTAGGGTTTTAGTAGGTGCGTTAAATTTGTTCGCACAAAACTAATAGGGGCAATTCATATGCCATATGTTCAATAACCCTGCAAGCTGTTGCTTTGATAGATAAATTATTATTTTTATTAAAAAAATCAGTAGTAGGGTATCCTCCAATTAGCTGAAAGCAGACAAAAATAGCGTCATGATGTCTCTAGCTTGAATGTGCAGGACGCTTTGAAATAAGAGATAGCGTTTACAATTATTGGCGTCTATTCATAGGACAATAACGGCATCAAAAGCCGTATAGCAATGAGTTTAAAGAGTAAGTAGTGGCCTAGACGCTAAGAATGGGCCTTTCTTTTGATCAATAGCGAAGCAGGCCAAGGAGTGAGGGTATGTTAATATGTCGGCACCCTTATCAACCTTACTGACCTAGCTATGCCAGATCCCAAAGTGACTATCGGCCTCACCAATCCCAAAAGTATTACCAATGTTGGCGCCGTGATGCGCGCAGCCGGCTGCTACCAGGCCGATGCTGTCTACTACACCGGCGATCGATACGACCGTGCGGTGAAACTGAAGACCGATACCAAGAAGATGTCCCGAAAAATTCCCATGCACCATGTGGAGTGCTTGAGTGAGCATGTCCCTGATGGTGGAAAGCTGGTATGCATCGAGTTAGTGGAAGGTGCCACACCATTACCAGAGTTCCAACACCCTGAGAAAGCGATCTATGTGTTTGGACCAGAGGATGGCACCATCAGCCAAGCAGTGATCGATAAGGCGGATGCGGTGGTTTATGTGCCAACGGTGGGATGTATGAATTTGGCAGGCTCCGTCAATGTAGTGCTGTATGACCGGCTGGCGAAATCTGATCTTTCTGAAGCGGGTGATGAGTTGATACGCCGTAGTCGTGATACTAATAATCGGGTGGTGGTGAAGGGGGCCAAGTAGATAAAGCCGCCTAGATAAATGGCTAGCGCCCTTGACTTTTCTCTCTTTTATTTAGAGGTTACTCCTGGTGTGTTTGAAAAGCATTCTGGAGTGGCCTCTGATGAGGCCCCCATAGGTAGGTTGTATGTGATCAAATCAACACCAGGAGGTCTTGTATAGATGAGTAAATAATTATTTAACTGAATTCATTTATCCAATAACTATACATTTTGGCGGTATTTATTCACCAGTTTTTACCGTGATTAAGGAAAGGCCCTTTACTATCTCATTAATCTTAATCGAAGTGAGCCCATCGCTGATAGTGGTATCAAAATCGAGCTCTGGTGTAGTGAAGTCTGCTTTTTTCTCAATATCTATATAGGCATTAAGCATAACAAGAATTTCATTAAATTGTTGCTTGCTAGGATACCTGTAGCATTGTTCGCTAGCTGAAGACGAGTCACATTTCATCAACTTAAAATAAGATATATCCATCGATAAAGACTGCAGATAGCTTTTGAAAATACCCTGTAGATATAGCTTTCTGTCCTTTAATATAGGTGGGTCTAACTCTTCATCCTCATATGTGTCTATTAATTTGTTAACGTGAGATGACAGGTTATGTATTTTTTCAAATTCAGATATATATCCACCAAAAATACTCCTTTGAAAACGACGCTTATAGCCGTCAAGAAGATTTTCAATAATTTTATTAGAATTTTTAGCTAATATGTCATGGGTTATTTCTAATGGAAAATAGGTTGCTGTATCCATTTCAGGCTTTAGCTCGAAGATTATATCTTTAAATTCAAAATAAATTACCTCCAGCTGCTCCTCAGATATCAAAGCTTTGCAAGCACTACTAGATTTATTTACGCATTTTTCATGATAATCCTTTAGAATTTTTTCATAGCGATTTATAAATTTATTTAAATTCCTTTGTAAGAGAGCAAGCCCATCATCTGTATTATTTATTAATTTTTTAATATCAATAAGATACTCCATCACCATATTTGCATTTGAATTCCTTGATATATCTTGCTCAAATTGCTTTGTTACAGATGATACAAACTCAGGATTATTGCCTTTTTCACTATCTAAATCAGATGCTAGTTCTTCCAGTGTTTGTAAACTGTCAAGTGAAGATTGAGTCAGTCCAGACTTTATCTGAAATGTTAAATATGTATTATCACGATAGTCCCTATAACTTTTACCTGTAGTCAAATCTAGCGTGCATGGACTGAATTTTTTACTGATATATGTATCCCCATTAGAATCATACATCATTACATTAGTATCTTTTTCATCGCATTCTCGAACGAGCCTGCCTTGTAAACTATCAAATAGAAGATCACTCCATATCTCCTTCTCCTGATAACCATTCACTGTATCTTTTCTTACAAAAGCGTAGTTGCCCTCAGCTATAGTTGGACTGTGATAGCTCGGATCACCGCCCTCTGGAACCAATGTCATAGTATAGCGAAATAAAATATCATCGTGACTTCGCTCAAGAATATTTTTTCCTAATTTATCCAAAATACTTAGAGCAGAACTTGCAGGTGGATAAGCTTTTTTACCAGCATCAGATAGGCTTTGCAGCATTGCAATTTCTTTCTGGGAAAGATTATCAAATTCGATTATGGCTAACTGAACTATTAGAGGATTACCATGATATTTTATCGGTCCATAAACAGGAAGGTACGAGAAGTTTAAGTGCTGCTTTGCTTTTACCCCATTAGAAAAAAATACTACTCTTCCTTTTTTGTCAGATTGTGGGCCAAATTTTTGTGAGCAGCCACTTATTCCTTGTTCACACACATTTGCAATAATAACAATTTCAGCATTAGAGCCTCGCTTCTGAAATGTCTCTCCTAGGCTCTTACCCTCAAGCCCATCTTTAATGTAGGCTTGCATAAGGTTAACCGAAATAGTTTCTCCATTTTTAATTTCTGATACAGATGTATATTTCCTATAGAGTGTTTCATAACATCCTCTGCTTACTCCAGCAGGAATTGTTGTAGAACTACCATAGCTCCATGTATCACAACTCTGACCATTTGATGGATTTAAGCTGGATTTAGATATGGTACGCACATAATCGATCTCACCTTCCTCAATTGTGCTTGCGCATGAGCAAAGTAGAAAAATACATAATCCGAGGAGGAGGGCTTTCCTTAACATGATAGATTCCAGTCATTGAGGATTGAATTCCGTTAAAAATACATGAATATAAATGCCCAATAAACAACTATATATTCATGGTTTCATCTTATCCTCCCTTCCATATTTTCCCTCTCGGGCAAATTTCCTTGCAGAATCTCAAATCATCACCTAAATTTTACCGATCGGGAAAATAAAGCCAAAAACCTAATGCGCGATGACAAAAAAATACCGTACGGGAAAATAACTTCAGGCCAAGAGATTGGTCACATCATTCGTGCTGCAAGAAAAGCACAGGGAGCAACACAAACCGAATTTGCAGCGCTGTGTGGCGTTGGTGTGCGTTTTCTCTCTGAGTTAGAGAATGGCAAACCAACCGCTGAGTTGGGCAAGGTGCTGCTCGTAATCCAAAACCTCGGCCTGGAGCTAAGTTTGCAACCCCGTGGCTGGCAAAGCGGTACCGCTAAGAGTGGAGGCCATAATTAATGGCTTTGGCCGTCTACTTCAATACCCACAGAGTAGGCACCTTACAGCTGGATGCTAAGCGCCGCTTTGTTTTTCAATATGATGAAGCATGGCTGGAAAGCCCCAAGGCGGTACCACTCTCGCTCTCCCTACCGCTACAACCCCAGCCCTATGAAGATGATTCAGCACGCCCCTTCTTCAGTAATCTATTACCCGAAGCACAACTACGTGAGGCAATAGCCCGCCGCTTAAGGATCTCAGAAAGTAATGACTACGCGCTATTAGAAGCTATCGGAGGTGAATGCGCCGGTGCCGTTAGCCTTTACCCAGCAGACCTTGAACCAAAAACAGAAGGTAGCTATCAAGCGCTAGACGAACAAGCCCTTCACCAGCAGATTGAACAACTTCCTCGCCGACCGATGCTAGCGGGTAGTGGTGAAATGCGCCTATCTCTGGCCGGAGCACAGAACAAGCTGCCGGTCTATTTTGATGGTCAAACCGTTAGCTTGACCCAAGGAGTACTACCTAGCAGCCACATATTGAAACCCGCTATTCGCAACTATGAGAACAGCGTATTCAATGAAGCCTATTGCATGCAGCTCGCCCAGGCAGTGGGATTGAGCGTGCCAGATGTCACCGTGATAGAAAACCTGGGAGAGTGGCTCTACTTAGTGAAACGATACGATCGCCAACGAGATAAAAACGGTGGGCTATATCGACTGCATCAGGAGGGCTTCTGCCAAGCCCTAGGCATACTGCCGGAAAACAAATATGAAAAAGAGGGCGGACCAAGCCTTGCCGACTGCTTTGCGCTGATAAAGCAACACAGCATCCAACCCGCAGCAGACCAGCTACAACTACTTAATTGGGTTGTGTTCAACTACCTCATTGGCAATGCGGATGCACACGGTAAAAATGTCTCACTGCTACTCACACAACAAGGCCCCAAGCTAGCACCGTTTTATGATTTGATGAGTACGGTTATTTATCCAGACCTCACCGGCCGCCCTGCGATGAAGATTGGTGGAGAAGACCGGCCTAAATGGATCATTGCCCGTAGATGGGAGCAACTAGCTACCGAGTGTGGCATTGGTTTTAAATTGGTGAAACAAGCACTGGAAAAAATGAGCCATATGCTGCAACAACAAGCGCCGATAGTTGCTCAATCGTTTCAACAGAATGGGCAGGCTGTTGAGGTGGTGAAGGATATACAGCGGGTGATTGGGCAGCGGATAAGAAAGGTTGAGGTGGGTTTTGAGTCTGCGGGGGAATAGTGTCTGTTATTTTTTTAGGGGATGGTTGTGGATATCAGTGTCTCCGATGTTATGTGATTGTGCGTTTGTTTTGTAGAAATGCTTTATTATCAATAGATTAAAATTGTCAGCGGCATAGTTGCCAAAAGTAGTGCATACTAATGCAATTAAGAAAGCGTACAGAATAAGGTAATTAGTATGAATATCAATGCGAGTATTGTTGATCAACGCTTGAGCGGAATTCTTTCAGATCGAGCAGATTTATTACCAGAAGGGCTAGATGAAACCAAGAAGCGCTCTGCTGCTTTTGTAGTCCTCTGTATGTCCACTATGCTTGACTTTTCTCTAGAAGAGTCTTCGGAGTTACTCACAGAGGGGGGGCAGGATGAAGGAGTTGATGGCCTACATATAGGAGATGTTGAAGATGGTGAATTTACCGTCACTATCTTTCAGGGAAAATATAAGCACCGATCAATGGGGTCACCCATTAGCCGACTTTAAGCAATAGCTAATAACAACCCCTGTGGTATTCCACATTATTAAATCGACAAAGGTCTGTGAATACGCGCCCTTATTTTCATTCATGGTGTTGCTTCTAAATGAAGCACAACAGTCACCCA
>JBNKQQ010000060.1:0-11415 GCA_050295955.1 Thiohalomonadales bacterium | reverse complement strand
AAAATCGCGTTTAGGACCTGTATGTTAGATAACTTAACGTTACCTCGTTGTAATGGAAGAAGTTTTTCTATCTTCTTGAATTCGGTGCGTGTAATTTCCATTCACCAATCTTATCAAAATTAGTGTTAACAGGCCCTAGTTAACTTGTAGCGGAATACTAAGCCACCCATCATTTAGAAATAGGCTTTGTGAACTCATGGTCGAGTAATTAACTTTATCAAAATCTCAAATTGAATTAATTCCCCATAACGTAGTGTTTTTTGAGATCCAAAATCGTCAATGAGTGTCAGTTTTACTCAATGGCAGCTTCAAGGTTGAAGTACCTATACAAGTCCAACAAGTAGCAAAAAGCTTAGATATACACCCGTTCCTTCATCTGCCACTTTTTCCATTAATTTTTCATTCCTGCCAATTCAAAGAGCTTCTCTTCAATCTGTTCGTTGTAGACAAGATCGATAGACATATTGATTCTTTCCTCCTTACGATTGTTAAACACCGCATGAGGATCACTCAGGCGCATATACCAGACCTCCCCAGGCTCCATCGCAACAGGAGTCCCATTCAACTGAAAAATCACGTTGTCATCTGAGAAAATGGGTACCGTAAGACGTATTACATTACGATGGCAGGCATCCAGTGTAGGATCAGTATGCTCCTTCACTACAGCACCACCCTCCAGCCTCATCAACCTTACCTGAGTTACCTCAGCCCCGAAGGATTCGGAGACCTCTTTGATATAAGGGCAATACTCCATCAAAGAGTTGTCCCCCCATTGGAAAGCTTTAGGATCAGAAAAATCAGCAATATCTGGATTTGCGCGTGATTGCGCACCACGTAAAGGCACTACATTGTAGTAGATAAATTCTTGCTGAGGTAAGTGAGGAAAAAGATTATAAACATCCTTTTGCAGTCGCTCTGCATCAAAGGTGATATCCCAGCGAATTCGATCAGGTAAATCGTCAACGGAAATTTGGCTGGCCGTTGCAATATTATTATTCATGACTATTCCCTCGTTAAGTAATTGATCCCTCTTGATTAAAACTACCGCCAAGAGATTGTATTAACAACATTTAGTGTATAGATATCATAACGCCACAGCTGCATTTGACAAGTCTCTAATCTTCAGAAATTTGTCGAACCCAATGCTTCGATTACTACCTTATATAAAACTCTTAGGAAGTCACGTCCAAACTTGAATAAAAATGGTCATTGGTAAGATATGGGGCCAGCAAGGATTATGAGTCACTTCCCATAGATGGATCTCGGAAAAAGATTGAGAAAACCCATAAAATTTATAGGTTTTAGATAATGGATATCATGGATTTTTCTTGGTAAGTGTAAATAGTAGAAGTTCTTTTTTTGGATTTTCCTCTATTAAGAAAAATGCAACCAAACGTAAGATACATTTATCAGTAAGAGCTACCTCCGATGAGGTAGCTCTTACTCTCTAACTTTATACTGCTATTTTAGGCTTTTTCTAGAGAAAACAACCAGGACTTGGAGCTATTCTCTGGAAGGTTCTCTTCCACTGAGCCACCGTCAACAGGACGGTTGTTGATGCGAATTTCAAACATCATCTGACCACCGCCAGTAAAATTAATACCTGTAATTAGCAGCGGAGTAGCAGCCTCCCGTAAGCTAGGGGTAAGATCAATTGAATCCACAAGTGTTGGATTGTAGTCAGTATCACGATTGTAAACACTTCGACGACTGGTACTTGAATCTGAAAGGTATGCTAGCAATATATTGTCAGCATGTTGCACATTCAGTGTAACCACATCATTTGCATCATATTTAATAACTGTCATGTTAATTTCCATTTTTCAGATTATTATCATCGACCAATCCATCAAGCCGACACGAGCGCCCCATAGGTTCAGGCTGCATCCATTATAGACAACAATTTTACTTTATCTACCATGATACACACAAATAATAACTAATATAACAATCAATCAAACACTCATAGTTATTACTTTAAATATGGGAATTATCACAAAGACTTACCACATTAAGAGCCTGGAAAAGTAGTAAGTTAAATAGTGAAAAATCCACTATTTAAAATAAATATTTTATTGATTTTTTTTTGTTAGAGAAGAGAAAAAAGTTGCCTGACCATATATATCAAAGAGATTGAGGACACCCATCAAATTATGGTTTTTAGATAATGAGTGTCATGGATTTTAATGCTACATCCCTATGTCAAAATGTAATGTTAAATTGAGGATATCCATAATAGCTACCATAACAATTTCGCTGGTAAAGGCCATCTAAAATCTGCTACTTTTAAAGAATGAAAGAACTGATACTCACAGTACTTTATTGGCTTCTAAATATAGCGATACTGTTTGGCGCTTTGCTTTATTCTTTTGAATTTTTCAATCAAAAAAGAAAAGCGATATATGGCGTCTTACTATTGATAGCAGGAGTACTATGGCACATAGGAAGGGGTGTGTACTCTTATCAAAATGCTTTATGTGAAACATTTACGCCAGATGATGGGTGGCTAATAAAAATGAATAAATGCATCCCCTATATGGAATATGATGTGATATGGGCACAGGTCGCCATGTTCACAGGATTCTTTGTCATTATCTCTGTGATATTTCAAAAATATGGAAAGAGTCAAAGATAGCTATCGATAACAATCAAAAATCAACGCCCTAATCGACTATCTATTATTTCAAATATTCACCCTCACAATATCTAAGATGAAAAAACCAAAGCACTCTATCGATAAGCCTGTGAATAAAAATATCGCTGCAATGCTGATCGGCATTGTAGCGATACTCTTTCCAGCTTATTGGCTTGATAAAACAGATTGGGAAAATGCAGAACTCAATGTATTAGCAATATTACTTCCCCTACTCTACGTCATCTTTGTAATAGGATTCGTCTTACTTGCTCTAGGGAAGAAGGGCAAAAACATAACATCAGATAAAACAGATCGCCACATTGAAAAAACCTACTCACATATTTTAAAAAAGCTCAAACCACTATGGTGGGTAATGGGAATAGCGTGGTGTATATGGGTAGCCTACCTCGTATGGGCTTTAAGTATTGAGGCATAACATTAGACTGCTATATCCTATTCATCCTCTGGCCCTATCCAGAAGAAAGGATTATGGGCCACCTCCCAGAGATGGCCATCGGGGTCTTTGAAGTAACCGCTATAGCCACCCCAGAATACCTTTTGAGGTGGCTTGACCAATGTCGCGCCCGCTTCCACAGCCTGGGCCATTACCTCATCCACCTCCTGTTCTGAACTCAGATTATGGGCAAGGGAGAATGCCCTGAAACCTTCGCCATCTGCTGAAACAGTGGCATCTTCGGCCAGGGCTTCGCGGCCGTAGAGTCCAAGCCAGGTGCCATTAAGGGTAAAAAAGGCCACATCGGGAGGAGAATCCATTCGAGGAAACCCCAGCCCCTGTTCATAAAAGGCCACAGACTTGGCCATATCCCTAACGCCTAAGGTGATCATGCTGATTCTTGGTTTCATCGTTGCGCCTCCCTGGTTCGACACATGTCTCAAACAAGACAATCGCCAAGCATCATAACAGACTATGTCGTAATATTGACCACTTGGCGGAAGGTCAAATTGATGCGCGGACCGGTCAGCGCTTCCTCTTTTGGCACACAATGGAGCCAGTGATGTTGGAAGGCTGGCTGCATCAATAACAGATCACCACTGTGTAAAACCAATTCCCGTTCCTCGCCGCTTTGGCGATGACGAAAACAGAAGCGGCGATCCGCACCCAGGCTAACAGAGGCGATAACTGGCTCACTACCCAACTCTTCCTCATCATCAGCATGCCAAGTAACGTGGTCATCTCCATCCCGGTAATAGGTCACCAGCACCGAATTAAAATGGTGCTTTACGCTCTCCTCAACCTGCTGTTTCAAAAGCGATAATGGCTCACTCCAAGGCTGTACCGGAAGCAGGTTGTTACTATAGCTGTATTGAATGCCTGGTTCGGCAAACCAAGCTTGCAGGCGGGGAATAGAGAAGCGTCGGCCATAGGCCTCGTAGTAATCCTTATGCCAATCCACCTCATGAATTAGCCACTGCAACAGGGAGTCTGCATGCTCTACAGTGAGATAGGGACGACAGAGCTGTAACTCAGGAATCTCTGCAGTAACAAATGACAAGGCTCAACAACTCCATACCGATTAAACTGATCCTACGAGCACGTAGAGTGCCACACACCAACTGGTCCGATTCTTGAAATGATGCTTTAAATTATAGAAAGAAGGAAGCCGTGAATGTCGGAAATTGTGCAGTTGCCAGTCAAACCCCGCCCAAAGGCCCAGTGTATTGATAAGCCCGCTCAGCCTCAGCTGTTTAGCGGGCAGATGACCCGCTTTGGGGGAGATGTTACCTCTCAGCTAGCGGGAAAACATGGCATTGTCGGAAATTACCAGCTCAGCACTGATGCTGCAGAGATCACATCTCCATCCCTGATTGATGGTCATACCGAAGCTTATCTGTGGGATGGCGATAGCGCTTTAAACCTGGATATTCCATGGCAACAACAGCAACGCCAGCATATTACGACTGTCGGTTGCCAACTTGCCGGCAATCACGCCAGCCTGCAATCCGTTGAACTCAGTGGCCCCGATATATTGCAGGATGAACAGCAAGCCCAACTCCACCTTGAGGCACACTGGCAACTGGCACTGGATAGCAGTAATTTTGCAGCAGAACTGGGGCTGATCACTCTGGTGGATAGTCAGCGCTTTATTACCCTGGAGAGTGGCAAACAGATCACCATCACCGATACTCAGGAATCTGACACCCCTGTCCTCTATCTTGGCCAAGATGAAAATCTTCCCATCGTCACCCCGATTACCCATCAGGCTCAAGGCGAGCAGCAGCAACATGCGCACACCACAAGAATCCAACAGTCGATTCCTGATGAGCATGAGGGAGAAATCGTGGAGAGTGTCACCGTGCTGGAGCAGTTCCATAGCTACTTCATGCAGAAACCAATGGATGACAAGAGCAGCACTATCTGGATACCGCTGCTTGCGCCACTGCGCTGGGGTTGGAGTATCCGGGTGGGACGTCGGGCCGATGGTCCTTGGTGTATCGTCCGCCGCAAACTGATTATGCCCACCATGGGCCATGACGGTTTGGAACTCCCTCTATGGGAAGCCAACCAACTGCAATACACCCGTCAGGCGTTGTTATAGTGGAATCAACCGATACCCTTTGTCACCCTTCAGTGGCCATCATTGGTGGTGGTCTGGCCGGTCTTAGCCTGGCACAACAGCTACAGGATGCGGGTATCGATTTTCAGCTATTTGAATCCCGTGATCGTTTTGGTGGGCGAATACTCACCCATGACGGCTTTGATCTCGGCCCTAGCTGGATCTGGCCTGATGATCAACCACTCATCAGCCGCTTTGTCCGTCGACATCAGCTCACCCTGATCGAACAATGGGAGGAAGGTAATGCCCTTTTCCAAGCTGTCCACGATGCACCACCCCAGCGCTTTCCCAATCCCGGCAGTTATGCTGCGGCCTATCGTGTACAAGGGGGAAGCCGCGTTCTCATTGATACTTTACTCAAGCAATTAAAAACAGAGCGCTTACACCTGAATCATCGACTACTCGGGCTTAAGGATCACGGAGAATATATCGACCTACAAATTGAAACCCCGGATGGCCACACACGCCATTATCAAGTACAACAAGTGGCCCTGATGCTCCCCCCTCGCCTACTTGCCAAACAGGTAACATTTTCCCCCGCCTTAAATCCTGAGCTACAAACCACTATGGCAGAAACGCCCACCTGGATGGCCAGTCACGGTAAAGCCGTAGTGCAATACGCCACGCCCTTTTGGCGGGAACAGGGATTGAGTGGCAGTGCCTTTGCCAGTTTTCCCGGTGCAATTCTGGGGGAGATATTTGATGCGGGCAATGATGAGCAAGCCGCTCTGGGGGGATTTTTCGCACTACCCACCGCTATGCGCCACCAATATCGGGAGGACCTGCCCTCCCTGATTCTTAATCAATTGATGACTCTATTTGGCGAGGCGGCCGCCTCACCAAAACAGCTCTGGATACAGGAGTGGAGCAGTGAAAAAGAGACTGCCACCGAAGCAGACTACGCACCACCTAACGGCCACCCGCCCTATGCCCATCCTTTCTTTCAGCTGGACCATTGGAACGATAGGCTCTACTTTGGTGGCAGTGAAACCGCCCGTGCTTTCGGTGGTTATCTAGAAGGCGCGTTGCAATCTGCCCACTTTATTGCCCAACAAATCCAGCTATCACAGCTGACGCTAAACCAGGCTAAAGCCAGTTAAGAGAGACGCCCCTACTTCAGCCAAACCTCGACGTGGCGGTTTTTCTCTTTACCCTGATCCGTGTTATTACAAGCCACCGGTGCTTCTTCACCAAAGCTGGTCACCTGAATATTCAGCGGCTCGTCGACCAAGTCATTCAACGCCTTTTCAATCGCCTTGGCACGCAGCTCTGCAAGCCCCAAATTATTGGCATAGCCACCTTCTGAATCAGCAAATCCAATCAATAGCAATTCACGTCCCTGATTCTCTGGGTACTGCATATAGGCCACCAAACGTTTAAGGTCTGTCTTAGCCCGGTGATCCAGATTATAACTGCCGGTATGGAAGCGGAAAGTCACTGAAAGTCGCTCAGCGCCTTCAGTAGTAGCAATAAAATCCTTTACCACTTTGGCGTTCTGCATTTCGGTAACGGCAGCTCGCACCCGTGCCAGGGATTGATTCACACCAGAACCACTAATCGCACTCTCAATCTCCAAACTAACAAAGCCATGTTTATCCACCTCAGACTGACCACGAGAAGTTTGAATAAAGTCCGTAAACTCCTCGATCAGTGGTGTACGCAAGGTTGATGGGGTGTAGAGGTAGAGACGACGGGCCAGAGGATACTCCTCGCTCTTTACACTGAACGAAGTCGGCTGATAAACAATGGAGCACTCCTGAATCCCCAGCGGTTTCGCATCACCAATATAGGCTAGGCCGATAAAGCCAATACCATTTTTATCCTCAGCCACTTTAGCTGACAACAGCTCCGAATCCTCGTAGCGCTTCGCCTCTTGGCACACTGGCTGTTTGTTCAACACCAATGATTTAAACGTATCAAAGGTACCGGAGTTGTTATCCCGTGCATACAGCGTGATCACCCCTGGCTCTCCACCCAGTTGTGACCAATCCGTGATTTGGCAGGTAAAAATATCCGCAATCTGCGCAACGGTCAGTGAATCGATGGGATTATTAGGATTAAGAATCACCGCCAAACCATCCATCGCGATAATATGCTCAGAGCCACTATCGATCATATTACCCAGATGAGAAAGCTTCACCACCTCTTTAGGAATTTTGATACGGCGGGATGACATACCAATATCAGTCTCACCGGCAGCAAAATCTTTAAAAGCCGTACTTGAACCGTGGGCATGAATCTCTACCTTTTTCGGCAATCCCGGATCACTACTCTCTACCGCCATCTCCCGCTCAACATGGGAACCGGTCTGCTGCCACTCACCAAGGATTGCTCCTTTGCTTTTCAGAAAATCACCAATCAGTGATGGCGCCAAAGCAGCCCCTACCGTATTGGAGCCATGTAGGCGTAATAGCGAGGTATCACTCACCACTGCGGGAGCATCGATCAGTTCAATCTTCTCAATATCCCCTTTATTAATATTCAGCATTTCACCACTAAAGGTTTTAAACTGGTAAACACCCTGGCTTAGGCTGACAGCATCTCCCTCGACTACCGAGCCATCCTTTAGCAACAACCGCTCCGCCGCCTGGCTCCCCGCCGAAAACAGCAGTGCACCCACCATAAATCCCAAGCCAAATCGCTTACCACATACTTTCATTCTTCTTTTTTCCTTTCACTTAATACATTCAACCCGGCAATAAAAACAGATCACTTGCTTTAAGCCATGACAGTTGCCGGGAAAATCCTGTTAGCAGGCCCTAACACAGATAATGGTTTTTTATTGGAGATTAGTCCCGTAGCGCAGTTTGAATCTCACCACGCAGCTGGGGATGTTGATGATGACTGATCAGCCAGTCAGAGAGACGGCTTAGGTTTTCAGACATATCGCCACCCAGGCGCTTAGCCCGCATATAGTATTCAAAGGCCTGCTGAGGATTACTTCCCAAACCATCACTCTCAATACTGGGGTCAAACAGGGTACCGCAGAGAGAGGTCATTTCAGAATCATCCAGCACCTCGGCAATTCGATCACAATGGGAGATAGCACAATGGCTATCGCCATCCTCCAGGCAAACAAAGGCCTGCTGTACCAACTCGGAGGGATTGTCAGAACCACTCATCACCACTGTACTCTTTTCAGGAACGACTACCGCCGGCTCTTCATCCGGTACCGATACCGTTGATACCACTTCAGATTGAACAGACTCATCCACCGCTGCAACCACGGGTACAGATTGCTCCTCCGTCTCAGAGACTGACAGTGGTTCAGCGGTTTCCACTGAAACTTCTACGATCTCATCACTTTCAGATGGCACCACGCTCATCTCCAGTCCCCTATCACTGGAAACTTCCGTCATCTCATCACCTTCAGGTGAGGCCGTAGTAATAAATAAAGTTGCCTCGGCAATCTCCCCTTCCAGATCGCGGATTGAGTAGCGAAGCTGCTCCTCACCATAAAAATCTTGTGCAGGCTGATATAACAATTTGCCATCGATGATCTCCACACTGCCGTTTTGTGGTGCCTCAACAATGGCATTTAATACGATACGGTCATTGGGATTGTTATCGTGATCGTTATTCAATACATCAATCAGCGCCGCTTTTTGGAAAGCAGTGGCGTGATAGTCATTCTCTGCCTCAGGCGCCACATTATTGGGAATCGGCGTTACCATAATGGTTACTTTGGCCGCAGCAGAAACCCCGCCTTCGCCTTTAACCACATAATTAAAGGTATCAACACCTGTATGCTCAACAACGGGGAGGTAAACCACTTTACCGCTGTCCAACAACTCAACACTTCCATGCTGTGGCTGACTTACCAACTTTAAGGTCATAGGACGAGAACCAAAATCCACATCGTTTGCTAACAGATCCAGCTCGATAGACTTACCCCGATAAGTCGTATTGAAATCATTTTCCGCTTGTGGCGGAGTAGGCTTGGTGCAAGCAGACAACACTAGACAAAACATGAAACCCAGCAGCCCACGCCCTAATACAGAAAAGTCAGAATCAGCAACGCTTTTTACTGCAGATTTATTCCAAATCATGCCTATACATCCCATTATTTGTTGTCGGTTTCACAAAAGAAAAAAGATCGAGGGAGAGAGATCTCCCTCAAAAATGGAGGGAATGCCCAAGAGCAATTCCGCAATACAGAGAAAATTTACCAGAGGAATATTAAAGAAATATTAATCCACAGCTAAGGATAAAACATTAAAATCATACGGTTATATGTCTATAGAAAAGTTGATGTTGAAGATACCAAACTAGCTGCTAACTTTTAAAGCCTGAACAGCGTCGAAGCTGTTAATCACAACCAGCAAGGAGATAAGCTATGCCAACCTGCACATCAGGTATTCAAACCATCAATCTGGACCCCAACAGCAAACTGGTCTCTGTCACCGCATCAGTACAAAGCAGTGGCACCCAAACCGTAGCCATTAAAGACTCAAACGGTGAGACGGTATATCAGGCCAGTGGAGCCAGCTCATCAGGTGGTAATTTTACCCCCCTTCAAGCAGGTACATTTGTCACCAGTGGCAATGGCACCTACACCGTTGAGCTCACGGGTGGTGCAGGCGTCCTAGCCGATGAAAGTGCCATGGTCTACAACGGTCAGGCCCTTATCCATAACTACATCTTCGCAACCAATGACGGTGGATGCAGCGCGGGCGACAAAGACTTCAACGACCTGGTCGTTAACATCACCCTCTTCAAAAATAGAGGCTAACGCTACAACGCTACTCCCTATCCAGAGCAAACCAAAACGCCTGGGTAGGGAGTAGACTCATGAATGTTTACCTGCCATTTTTGCTATCGGTGTCATCGCTCCAAGAACAACAGCACCCATGAGCATCCCAGCCAGTACATTGATAAAAGGTGATGACAAGAAAGCCAAAAAAGGACCTGCATAAGAGATGGTCTGCAGCCCATCAGATAGATGATGCAACCAATCGTGGGAACCGGGTATGCCGTGTACCAAAATCCCTCCTCCCACCATAAACATCGCGATAGTGCCAACCACCGAAAGGGTTTTCATCAGCCAAGGTGCCAACCATAAAATAAAGCGACCCACAGTACATTGAAAACGGGACCAGTCATCGGATGACTGCTGCTTAACCAAAGCCAAACCAGCATCGTCTAACTTAACAATCCCGGCAACCAGGCCATAAACCCCTATCGTCATTATTGCCGCAATGGCACACACCACCGCACTCTGCATTAAAATAGATTGCTCTTGTACAGTTCCCAAGGCAATCACCACAATCTCAGCAGAAAGAATAAAATCTGTGCGTATCGCACCCTTAATCTTATTCTGCTCGTACTCCCGCATATCCACTGAACGGTCCGCGACTGCCTGGGTTAGCGCAGCATGTTCGGATGCTTTGCCCTCTTTACCGGCAAAGAATTTATGAGCTACCTTCTCGAATCCCTCATAACAGAGGAAGGCGCCACCCAGCATCAGCAACGGCGTAATCAGCCACGGCAATAAAGCACTCAAAGCGATAGCTGCGGGCACCAAAATAAGTTTATTCTTTGCCGAGCCCTTAGCCACCGCCCACACCACCGGCAACTCACGATCCGCCCTTACACCAGCCACCTGCTGTGCATTTAGCGCCAGATCATCCCCAAGCACACCAGCCGTACGCTGCGCTGCCACCTTGGTCATGGTCGCCACATCATCCAAAACCGTCGCAATATCATCAAGTAATGCTAATAAACTTCCGGCTGCCACCTTGTACCCTCCTCCCCAACTATTGACCTATTTCAGGATTAACCCATTCTCAATGATTTTCCACCATAACAGATCGTATTTCTATGGATCATCATAAACAATTTCCTTTTACGCAACACGCCTTCTGATGGCCGTAGCTTTCAAAGATAGTCATCTCGTACATTAGTGATGTATTGGTGGAGCCTACTCTACAAGCGATGGGTTTTATTTATCGCTACCGCGATGAAGGTGTGTATCACTTCGTGACGATTAATTAGATGTCGGGGGTAGCCCGACAGCTAATTACTTTCTCTTAAACGGTCAAGAGAAAGTAATCAAAGAGACGGCCGCCCGAAAATACCGATCGCCAACAACGCGACTTCTCTCGGTTCTCGCTACGAACGGCGCTACTGGCAACTCGCAAACTACGCTCAAACACGCTATCCGCTCTATCCGTCCGTAGCTGCGAGCCTCGGCGGTATTTGAAC
>JBNKQQ010000059.1:0-4948 GCA_050295955.1 Thiohalomonadales bacterium | reverse complement strand
CCGCCCGAAAATACCGATCGCCAACAACGCGACTTCTCTCGGTTCTCGCTACGAACGGCGCTACTGGCAACTCGCAAACTACGCTCAAACACGCTATCCGCTCTATCCGTCCGTAGCTGCGAGCCTCGGCGGTATTTGAACGGGAATAAAAGGCATGTAATGCTTCGCTAACGCGAAAGAAAGAGTACCACTTCGCAGAATAAATTAGATAGCAGACTTTCATGATACCTGTAGCCTGGATGAAGCAGAGTGAAATCCAGAGCATTCTTCCCAGACTTCATTACACTCCATCCCAGCTACTTGCTAACACATTATTCCTCTTCACCCACCGGCTCATTGGAAGTGGTGATGTAAGCGGCCAAATTATCGTCCCGGAAGAAGAACTTAATCGGCTTCTCATTCCTGAGAATATCTATCGTATTAACAAGCTGATCATAGCGATAGCTCACATAATACATAGGCTTACCTGTCACATGCTTTACAACACTATTTGGAGGCAACCGACTACCTTCACGATAAAACCTCAAAAAAGCCCACCCATCCGGAATACCCAAAGAAATGGTTGCGTCAGCTCCTGAATTGCCATCTTCACCACCGTATATAAACACTTTATACGTCGTCACATCAACAAAAGTCATAGCCATCCTTTTCTCCTTTATAATTGATCAGTTACAAAATAAGAAACACAAAAAAATCTAGTAAAGCGATGCCTCCAATCCTTATGAATGGCATGAGCGCCTTATATACGTATGGAGGTAATAATTTATAGTAGACCCATCTCAACAAACTTCAAGAAACCTCAAGAAAACCACGGAGAATATGATTACAGTATGGTCTACAGATAAAATGGACTATCGGTATATCGAAGCAGCAGTTAAATAACCACCAATGGTGAATATCAGGGATATCGTATTCAGCAGATGATACTTCGCTAATCTGTCCTGCTATAACCTTTGCTACAAGTTATTGATTAACTAACAAAGTTAGATGTACGATGAAAAATCGATTATCTCGAAAACAGCAGGTCACAATGAAACTACTCTGCGATGAAATGCTACAAGGATTAGCCAAGTGGTTAAGAGCCGCCGGTTACGACACACTCGTTGCAGATGCCGAAACACCAGATCGTAATATTGTAAAACAAGCCAAACTCGAACACAGAACCCTAATCACTAGAGACCGTTCACTACTGCAAATCCGTCATGCAAGCAAAGTTGCCTTGCTTCTACAATCCAATCAGCTGGAAGATTGTGTACATGAATTAAACCAAAAACTGAACATCAATTGGCAGATAGCCCCATTCACCCGATGCACTGTTTGTAATACTCCGCTAATTGCAGCGGATGATAAAGCATTACAAAAAGTCCCGAGTGACATACCCCGAAATAACACTATTTTATACTGCAGCCATTGCGACAAAGTATATTGGGAGGGGAGCCATGTAATGAAGATAAACAAAAAACTGGCGCTATTTGCAAGCCTGTAAAACATACGCACCCACCCTACCCAGCTGTAAAACAGTAGTAGGGTGGGCACCGCCCACCATCTCCGTTACTCAAAATAGAGCTCATCAAACTGCTTACGATTAAATCCATAAAGCGGCTCACCAGCCACCACGATCAACGGCACACCCCGTGCCTTATATCGCGCAAACTCCTTTGCCCCCCTGCTACTCTTCTCGATATCAAACTCGACAAATGCAATCTTTCGCTGCTTGAAGTATTGTTTTGCTTGTTGACACACTGTGCAACGACTTGTGGTATAGAGGGTTACTTTTTTCATTAGTTATCTTTGTATCTCTTATAGAAGCAAGGGTGAAATTACCGTGGGCAGATAGCCTGTAGCCTGGATGTAGCAAAGCGGAATCCAGAAAATCCTATTAAAAGAATCCACCCGCCAAACAGTGGTAGATCGGGTTAGAGACATACCACCATCATTTACGATACCACCACACTTTCATGGCTCGTAACCCGACAGCCCCTTGTCCGATTCATCTTCCAAAAAATGAGCGACAGAAAAAATAGACTACCGGCATATCGAAGCTTAAAGCTCGTTAAACTTCTCCAACCATGCAATGAAAGAATCCGATACCTTTTCAACAGTACCCAAGCCCCGATCATAAAACCACACAGCTATATCGCTCTGTTCACTTTCACAATCTGAACGCTTGAAGCAGAACATATTCCCCTTACAATCAGAAGCGAACAGAATATGCCCCTTTGGCATACCGCTCATTTCATACAGCTTGGAGAGTGAAGCGATATCTTCCAGACTTAAGAAGTCCTGCACCTCTGAAATATCAGAACCTATTTCACAAATTTTAGTAAATACATTGGGTGTATGAACCAAACCATAGGTAGAAATTAAATATTTATATGCATCAGGCAAAACAATATTCAACCTGGACTCCAACTCTGCAATATCCTGATGGCTTATTGGCACCATGGAGTGCTTGCTACCCCAATTTTTGACAAATGTATCTATGCTATTCATTCATTAACACCTCAGGACAGCGAACATAACACCCTAATTTATCACACCTGTTGGATTTTCGCGTCCCCTTGCTTCTACTTAGCAGCCAGCTCCACCAGATTACGCAAGCATCATACGGGTAGCCCGTTAGAAAGGAGCCGCGTTGCAGGATAATAAAAAGCCCAACAATCACGATTACCGTTCATGCTGGGCTTTGCTTTTCATCCTACCTGACGGGGAATATTACAAACACTCGTCCTGACTACGTCCAATTACCCCTTGCCACTCCTGGCGCATTAACGCTTTGAACTCGATAAAATCCATATCGGAGTTAGGGGTGAACTGGCAAATCAGGCCGGTGTCTTCATTCAGATAGTCGAAATACTCATAGTGAGAGTTATTCAACTCGCCATATTGATAACACTGAATAGTGATGCAAGTCGGGCCGTTTATATTCGCATTTTTCAGTTGGTGGGTCTGATTCAGCAAGGGAGACAACCAGGTTATGTTGTTTTTCTTAAACACCTTACGGGCAAACGGTTTTTGGTGGTATTCCGACAACATAGGGTAAAGGTTGACCGTGATCTCACCATGCAGCACCCGGATAATGGCATCAGCACCCGCATGGTTATGGATCGGTGAATAGTGTCCTGGTGGCCAAATCTCCACCACATAGGGAATACCGGGTGAATTACCCTGATTCCTGCCCATGGTAATGCGCAAATAGGTCTCTTCGTAATTTGGCTTCTCCCCAAACTCCGTCGCTTTCTCTAGTAGCTTCTTATGGCACCAGCCATCTTCACTGCGAATACTGTATTCGATAGCATCGGTAAAGTCCGGGAAATCCGGAGTGTTGAGGGTAAAGTGCTCACCACTCACATTGCCGTATAGGGCCTGACAAGCTGGGGTTAACCCCTCCGGTACGGTCGCCCAATAGTTAGCCGCCATATCCATGGTCATCTCTTTTGACGGGACCACAACAATAGGCGGGTCAATGGTCACAGGATCGCGCCACGCCTCTAACTCCTCAGCCGCAGTATTTACCGTAACGTAGCTAACCTCTTTCACCCAATCGAACGAGGTATCATTCTCATCCTGCGGATCTGCGTATTTGTGCTCCATCAAGGTGGTGAGCAAGCGCATTTCACCTTTGCCATAACGCAAACAGCAAGCTGCAGGGTCCAGGCTGAACCAATATCGACACGCCTTATCCTCATCCAGTCCTACACCTTTCAGTGCAAGGGTTTCCAGAGGGGTCTTCTTACCCAACTGGTAAAATGACACCACATCTTGCTCAACGTGCAGTGAGAAACCATCACCCTGTCCACCCTCTTGAGTTGATAAGATCATGGAAAACGGATGCTGATTATTCTCAACCCGCACTGCACCAATGCCCTGCCCCTTCACCGGTAGCCCCACCGGCGCATCGTTGGAATTTGTCATTAGGCGTTTCGCCATCTTTGGTGCATTACGAATATCGATACTATTGAATATCATAAAAATTCCCTATCAAAGTTAGCTGATAAATATCGGCTTACATCCAGCAAAGCGATATAACCAGTCACCTATATCGGAGTTGGCAAGGGGGGATAAATCACTATAAAAGAAATGAATTAGGATATTGATTGTATGTTACTGCGTGACGTTGCATTAATTTGGCTTTTTTTCCGCTGCTAACGGGATTAGCAGTGGTACTTTTCAAGCAGTGTAGGAACCTGCTTGCAGGCGATGTTTTTTATTTATCGCTACCGCGATGAGGGTGTGTGTCACTTCGTGACGATTATATTGGTGCAGGATTCCATCCACCGCAGCATACTTTGGCTATGTTTGAACGGGATTAACAATGGTGCTTTTCAAGTAGTGTAGGAGCCTGCTTGCAGGCGATGTTTTTTATTTATCGCTACCGCGATGAAGGTGTGCGTCACTTCGTGACGATTAATTAGGTGTCGGGGGTAGCCCGACAGCTAATCACTTTCTCTTGAACGGCCAAGAGAAAGTAATCAAAGAGAAAGCCACGCCCGAAAATACCGGCCGCCAACAACGCGACTTCCCTCAGTTCTCGAATCCCTTGACGCCTTCTCAAATTGATTCCGGGCATCCATGCCCTACACCCTTCGGGCGAGCTAAAGCTCGTCTAAATCATCAATCCTGACGATTTATCACAAACCACGCTCAAACAAGCAAAGGCTTAACCCAATGATCGCTCCGAGCCTCGGCGGTATTTAAACGGGATGTGAAAAGCATTTTATGTTTCGCTAACGCAAAAGAAGAAGAGCTGCTTTATGGAGTAAATTAGATGGCCCAAGCGGCTGGAGCGGTCATTCAATGTAGGATGTGAGACTGTAAATTAAATTGTGTAACTGCCCATTATTACTTACCTTAAAAGGAGATAATAATGGATACAACAATGGATCAAGACAAGCTTAAAGCCTTGGCCGCTGAGCTAGCCAAGAATGTTAAATCAGAGAAGGACCTA
>JBNKQQ010000058.1:0-4838 GCA_050295955.1 Thiohalomonadales bacterium | reverse complement strand
CTGATCCCATCCCGAACTCAGAAGTGAAACGACTTAGCGCCGATGATAGTGTGGGAGGTCCCATGTGAAAGTAGGTCACTGTCAGGCTTTTAAATACGAAAAGGCTCACCGAGATTCGGTGGGCCTTTTTTATTTGTCTTTGAAAAAGGCGATCGGCTTATCCCATTCTAGGCTCCCTACTGGCTTGCTAGAGGGCGTTTTTTATTTTAGGGGGTTGATAGTAGCCTGCTTGAGCAGGGAGTGCCCCATGTGGCAAACTCTCCGGGAGCGAATTTGGACAGCCGAAAGCCGCTTCTGACATATAGGGATGAGATACAGGGCTTTTTTAGAGGCGGGTTTTATGCGGAGGACTATTTTATTTATTCTTCCCGTGGATGGAGTTTGACGTACTCTATGGCCTCTTTGATCGCACGAATTACCTTGTCCCTCATTTCTCGTTGTTCAGCTTCAGAAACGTAGAATAGAACGTCAACATCGTATTTAACGTAGCGCGGCGGCAAAGCGTTAAGTGAGATGCAGGCTATGTCTTCATATTCCTCTTCCGATAGAGTGTTATCTGGGTCTTCAATGATAGTGCTAAGGTATTCCTCAACAAGTCTTTCGTAGAAATTGTGTACTGCTTCAAAGGACATAACTTTCCCCACCATTTTGTTGTTAACAAAGCTTAGGTCAAATTTGACTATTGCTAAGATCTCGCCATCTATTAAATTGTTGACCTTCTTTGATTTCGGTACAATTGGCGGAAATATTAGTAGGTGCCCTATGTCTGAATTTCTTTCTCAATTGCAGCGTCGGCGAACGTTTGCCATTATTTCGCATCCTGATGCAGGTAAAACCACTTTAACTGAAAAATTGCTGCTGTTTGGTGGGGCAATTCAATTGGCCGGTAGCGTAAAGGGGCGTAAAGCTGCGCGTCATGCTACATCAGACTGGATGGCTCTCGAGCAACAGAGGGGGATCTCGGTAACTACCTCTGTTATGCAGTTTGTTCACAATAATCGAATTCTTAATCTGCTTGATACGCCTGGGCATGAGGATTTCTCTGAGGATACCTATCGTACTTTGACTGCGGTGGATTCTGCATTGATGGTAATCGACTGCGCCAAGGGGGTTGAGGAGAGGACGATTAAGTTGATGGAGGTGTGTCGTTTGCGGGATACGCCCATTATCACTTTTATTAACAAATTGGACCGCGAGGGGCGAGAGCCGATTGAGCTGTTGGATGAGGTTGAGGAGATACTTAAGATTCAGTGTGCTCCGATCACTTGGCCGATGGGGATGGGTAAGAACTTTAAGGGTGTCTTTAATCTGGTTACCAATACAATCCATCTATACAGCCCTACTCATGGGGGGAAAGTGCAGGATGGAGAGGTGATCGAAGGTTTGAATAATCCTCGCCTAGATGAACTGTTTGGTCCATTGGCGGCTGATTTCCGTGACGAGGTTGAGTTGGTTCGAGGTGCCAGCCATGAATTCGATCTAGATGCTTATCTGCGCGGTGATATGACGCCCGTCTTTTTCGGTTCAGCGATAAATAATTTCGGTGTTAGGGAATTGTTGGATGCGTTTGTCGAATATGCACCTGCCCCACAGCCTCGTCCAACGCTTAGTCGTGATGTTGATGCTGATGAAGAGGCTTTTAGTGGCTTTGTATTTAAGATTCAGGCAAACATGGATCCACAGCACCGTGACCGTATTGCATTTATGCGTATCTGCTCTGGCGAGTTCCGTCAGGGTATGAAGATGCGCCACGTGCGTATTGGTCGTGATGTGAAGGTGCCTAACGCGATCACTTTTATGGCAGGGGATCGCGAACACGCTGAAACGGCTTATCCAGGTGATATTATTGGTCTGCATAATCACGGTACTATCCAAATTGGTGATACCTTTACGATGGGTGAGGAACTGAAATTTACTGGAATTCCTCATTTTGCACCGGAGCTATTCCGTCGGGCTCGCTTGAAAGATCCATTGCGACAAAAGGCACTTGTAAAAGGTTTGGAACAGTTGTGCGAGGAGGGGGCCTCTCAGCTATTTAAGCCTATGAATAACAATGATCTTATTGTTGGTGCGGTAGGTATTCTGCAATTTGATGTGGTGGCTCACCGTCTTAAAGATGAATATAACGTTGAATGCCTTTTTGAGCCCGTTAATGTTGCTACGGTGCGCTGGGTTGAATGCAAGGATGAGAAGATGCTTGAGGATTTTAAGCGTAAAGCATCAGATAATCTGGCAATCGATGGAGGTGGGGATTTAGCGTATATTGCGCCTACTCGAGTTAATTTGCAGTTGACTGAGGAGCGCTGGCCAGATATCGAGTTCCTTTCCACTCGTGAGCACTAGGATTACCGCAATGTCACCAAGAAAAATTCTTTATATTGGCTTTGTTATCGCATTATTTCCGCTGTTTTCCATGTGGCAGTATGCGACTGTCATTCTTGCAGTTGACAGGGAGTTCCATGATCCTCAGGTGCTGCGACAGCTTACCGAGAATATGGCGATGCTTGGGATGTTCTCATGGCCTATTTGGCTGGGACTGGCTGCTTATTCAGTTCTGCGTTGGCGTTTTTTCTTGATATATGAGCGTATCCTTTCTTGGGTACCCATGGTGCTTTTTTTAGGCTGTTATATCTTGGTATTAACTCACTGATAAGATGGGCTGATAGTATTTTTATTTGTCATTAGGTCAAAACATACATATGGTTTTACTATGTCCTTCATCTCTAAAGCTGAAGCAAACTTGCTTCAGGCTTATATGTCTATAGTTTGCCAAGCCAGATGGGGAGTATGTCTGGCTCTGGCCGTATTTATTTTCTTTATTACACCTTCTGCTTCTTTAGCCTCAAGTACATCTGACTACTCTCAGTCGCTTTATCATGAACGTCATACTTATATCATGACCCTGTTTGCGGCCATCTCCAGAGATAACCCTGATATGGTAGGTTCTCCTGCTCACTTACGGTCGGAGAGCATGATGAGGGAGTCCTATGGATATACTCAGGCAGGTGATTTTTCTGCTGGGCTACGAGTGCTTGAGGAGGTGATTGCTCAGCTTGAGAGTCTATCCTCGCAGCCACCGTTGCAAGAGCGGGAGGAAAGTCGTTACCAATCTCTTTTACAGGGAATTCCCTATTTTAAACAGGCTTACTTGTGTCATGTGAGCGAGGTACAGGGTGAGTTGGAAGGTGAGTTTCAAGAAGGGTATGACGAGTCCAAGGTAAATCAATTGTTAGCGCAAGCCGAGGAATATGCTCAGAAGGGTCGATACGGTGAGGCGTCAATATGGGTTATGTCTGCGCAAGAGCAGATTACTATTGGAATAAAGCATCTATTGGATCATAAGGCAATCGGTACGGTTGAGTATGAAATTGCACCAAAACAGTTACCAGTACGCACTGAGCAGGAGAAGGCAGAGGATAAATATCATCATATGCAGGATTCCATAGACGCCTTTGTGGCTGCACATCAGCGCATACAGGGGGAGGAAGTTGTTGGTTTTGATCAGGATTTGGTGCAGTGGCTGCTTGAAGAGGCAAAAAAATTAGCAGGAAAGCAGAGCTTTCCTGCTGCAATGGAGATATTGTCCCATGTCCGGACCCTTATCACAAAGGCAATACGAGACACCTTGGATGGTCAAGATATTGTCGTAAAATTGGATATCAGTACGCCAGAATTGGAATATGCCTATGAATATCGTCGATTTCTTGGCTATGAAGAATTGATTCCAGTTGCGATTGAGCGCATGCGCCCCAATGCAGATACGCTTAAATTAATTGCGTATTATGCGGAGGAAGGTAAGCGGATGGCCAATACCGCCCAAGATAAAGGGATGGAAGGGGATTATCCTATCGCCATATCGATGATATTGGATGCGACACGGCGTATTCAATTAGCACTACGGACCGCAGGCGTACCAATTTACGATTCCCGTTAAATTATCCCTGATATTCCCAGAGCAATCATTAGTCATTCATTACATTAATGTGTCAGAAGGCATGTATTTTGCTTAATGAAACCACAAGATTGTCGACTTAATTCATTCAGATGTGCATTGAGATGGGATTTGTGCTAAACATGTGGATCTAGCGTAAAGGGTCACGTTGGAAGGTGGCAGGGATTTTTTGCTCCGCGATGGGTGGAGGAAAGACTTGCTGTTGTTTTGGCCGCGGAAATTGACGAATGGATTGGTGAACAAACAATGATGCTTAGCATTGCAACAATTGGATTGGATGAAAAAGCGCAGGCGACATTACGGGCCGTATTAGATGTAGCCGTTGGACTTGAACTGGGAGGTTGGACGCTGGCGGAGCCGCGGGAGCCTGTATCGGTTCTGTTCGTTGGTCTGGATAGTGCCTCGGCTCAGCAGTGGATCGCTGCCGCGATGGATCAGAATGAAGCGCTGACGCTGGTTGTTTGTACTGAGCAGCCAATGGAGTCAGTTCCATATCAGCATTGTTTGTCTCTACCTCTGCATTATCGCAGTGTGGTGAACCTGCTTCAGGGAATGGAAAGCGATCAGCGGAAGAAAAAGTGTGATGATGCTCGGGCACCGTTGACGCCTGCGTTGTTGCAGGAAATTGAGTGTCGATATCCAATACAGGTACCTGAGATTTTAACTGATGTGTCTGAGGTTTATGGACCTGTGAGGGTGATTCAAAAGGAGAATGCTGAAGTTGGTGCCTTTGGTGCTCTTGAGGATACTGCTGTAGAAGCTGTAGAAGCTGTAGAAGCTGTAGAAGCTGTAGAAGCTGTAGAAGCTGTAGAAGCTGTAGAAGCTGTAGAAGCTGTAGAAGCTGTAGAAGCTGTAGAAGCTGTAGAAGCTGTAGAAGCTGTAGAAG
>JBNKQQ010000057.1:0-15806 GCA_050295955.1 Thiohalomonadales bacterium | reverse complement strand
TTTGATCATGACCTGGAAGAGTTTGTGACCATTGGTTTAGGGACCGTGAGTAAAGATGGCTCGGTGATCGCATCGAATCCCGGCATTGGGGTGATCAAGGCGGGCTGGCACTGTGGTAGTCAGCCGGATGGGGATGGCTGTGTTGATGGTTGTAAAGAGTGCCAAAGCTGTGACAGCGAATGTAACTGTTATGCCGATGACCGCAAAAAGCCCGGCTCACTGGAAGATATCCCTGGTGATTGTCGTGCACCAGGGTGTCTGGCGGGTAGTGCTGCACAGCTACCTGATGATGAAGATACCACTGTCTGTACAGCGTGCGAGGGCGGTAGCGTCGTGAATCTACCTGATGGGACAGATGTACCAGGTGACGTATGTCTATTTTGCCAAGGTGGTAAGACTCAAGAAAAACTAGGACCTATTCAAGGTACCCGCTATGTTTGTGTTGATAAAAAATATAATTATCAAGCTGAGGTATATAAGCCGGGTGGTCAGTTAGTATGGGGAGGTGCCGCAGATGATAAAGGGGTAATGACGGTACCGGCAGATGCACCAGAAGGGCGACACTATATCATCACGGCTTCGGTCGATGCTTGTGAAAAATCCTTTGTGGCTAAGGTATCAGATGGTAAACCGGGGGATACTTCAGAAGCCTGGAACTGTGCACAATATTCGATTGATTGTGCAAAGGCGTATGCTATCGCAAATGAAGCAATTAGTTGGTGGGAGTCTCACATTTCAGAGCTTGGTGGAATGATGTGTTCAGATGCGGGACGTCACGGGTATTGGAGTGCAATGCTTGCCCAGGAGTTAGGCCCAGACGCAGCAAGAGATTTTCTAAATTCTCATGAGTATTCTGGCTATCATGGATGCATCGATAACAATATGGATCTTAACAATAATGATGTGGGTATTAATATCGGTGAAAACAGCGCTTGCAATGAGGGTGATCGAACTTGTTTGCAGGATGAGGTTGTCGAAGCATTAAAGAATGGAGATCTTGTCTATCGAAACAGTCGCGATGATACCGTACCGACTGATAGCTGCAACGTGACATATCAAGGTGATACTCGTCCAGAGATTGTGGATGAAGGAGAATGGGTTGCCCCTTAATGTAAAAATACATTTTTCTATCTCAAACATTTGAGGTGTTATATGAATTATGCTCGATGCTTGAAAATTATATTCTTGCTAATGTTGTTGACGTTAAGTAGTTATGTTACAGCAAATGAAAAGATATTGATTCCTGATGGTATTGATTCAACGATGCTAGGCATTGATCATGCCGAATTGCAGAAAATAAATCTGGCTAAACCTATGATGGGAAGCGAGGTAGAAAACGCTAAGATTTGGACTAATAATCAGAAATATGTGGCTTATTTTGAAAAGATACTGTATGCCTTCAGCGATGATGATCACTTGCAGGCAATGATTTTTTTAAATGAAAATCATCAAGATGGTATGGAAATGAGTATAAAAGAGGTTATCCAGCAAAGCACAAAGCGCTGGGGAATGCCTCAAAAAGTGGTGATGGATGCTATGAGGATGTCAAAGACACTGCATGATGCTGTAACACTGTACTGGGCAGAAAGTAATGCTATTGTGCTACTTACCATTACCAGTAACCTGCTTGAAAATAAACACCCTAATGATTCATCGGGTGTTGTAATTAGAATACTTGCGGCTGATTCTGAAGCTAATCAATGGCAGCCGCTTAATCGATCATCTTCAAATATTGCGCTTGATAGAGTTAACCAGATTTTATCTGGCCAGTAACGATGTGAATATAAAACTATCACACATATAGTTATAGTGATATTGCTGTTTGGTGATATCACTATAACTTCCCGCTTATATATAGATATCAAATAGTCTACTAAAGATTTCCTCTCAATCAGACACCTTATGAAGGCAACTATCACGGCATTATTCTCTACCTAAAGAAAGCTAATGATATTTGAACACCATTTGTATTGAGAGATGTAAAAAATATTTTATCTATGCTTAATCGAATAGAAGGCTGCTTCCATCATAACGCCTTTAAACTGATTTTTATTCATCACTTAAGTTAAATGCACCAAGATAAAACGAAGGGGGATTGCGAAGGTGTATTTATGGTGCATTTTATAACCATTTAGTTTGTAAGTTATTGGTTAAGTGCATGTAATATAAATGAAATATAGATCTGGCACGTCCTGTGCAATTAGAGGCTCGAACTCAATCTAACTAAGGAGCCTCTGAATAAATCCAATCGTTATTTTAACTTGCCATCAAGATATGAATTTGTAGGTATATCTAAAAGTACATTTTTCAAGTGTATGCAGAGCGATGATTAGATTTATTCAGAGGTTCCAAAATAAAGTTGCATAGTTCACTGAATTTTTAACTGAGGAGAGACCCTTAATGAAACGTTTGAATAAAGTATCTGCTGCTGTTATTGCATCAACTATCGCTGCTGCTGGCTTCGTTATGCCAACTGTTGCAAGTGCAGAGTTAAGCGCGAATGTTGGTGTAAGCAACATGTACCTATGGCGTGGTGTTAATTTGAGCCCAACTGGCGGTGTTGTAAGTGGTGGTATTGATTACGCTGCAGAGAGTGGCCTGTATGCGGGTATGTGGACAACCAGTGAAACTGATGGCCATGAAACAGATCTGTACGTTGGTTTTGGTGGTGAAGCAGGCTCTTTGAGCTATGACGTTTCTTACTGGCACTATCTCTATCCAGAAGATGGAAAAATGAGTGACTCTGATTTATCAGAGGTCGTTGTTTCTGCTGGTATGGGTGCAATATCTGCATCAGCATATATTAGTGTTGAAGATGGTGGTGGTGATAGCTGGGTTTATTACACTCTGGGTGCTGATATTGATCAATTTAATATTACATTAGGTGCATGGACTGGTATCGATGGAAATGAATATACGCACGTTACCGGCTCATATGCAGCGACTGATGAACTCTCTTTCTCTATCAGCGTAGCGCAGGAAGATGATGTAAATATCGATGAAGATCCACTCTTCGCTGTGAGTTACACCAAGACATTCGACTTGAAATAATCTTCAAGAAAAGGGCCAGGGAATGGCCCATTTTTTTGCCTTAAAGACCAATAAAAATTCTTTCCTCTTTCTGACACTCTTTCAGAAGGTAATTTAGTGACAGGAATCCTAACATGAGCAAAATGTGTTTCTCGAAAAAAATGATTTCTCTGGCAACGGCGGCAGTGGTAGGTTTTGGTGCTCAGGTTGCGATGGCTGCAGATACGATTAAAGTGGGTGTTCTGCACTCTCTTTCCGGCACCATGGCAATCTCTGAGACCACTCTTAAAGATACCATGCTGATGCTCATTGATGAGCAAAATAAAAATGGTGGTGTATTGGGCAAAAAGCTGGAAGCGGTGGTGGTTGATCCAGCCTCTAACTGGCCACTATTTGCAGAAAAAACCCGTGAACTGATTGCAAAGGATAAGGTGTCTGTCATCTTTGGCTGTTGGACATCGGTATCACGTAAATCAGTATTGCCCGTTATTGAAGAGTTAAATGGTTTGATGTTCTATCCGGTGCAATATGAGGGTGAAGAGTCATCAAAAAATGTCTTCTACACTGGCGCTGCACCCAATCAACAGGCCGTTCCAGCTGTTGACTATTTGATGAATGAGTTAGGAGTTGAGCGTTGGGTACTGGCAGGTACTGATTATGTGTATCCTCGTACTACCAATAAAATTCTGGAAGCTTATCTAAAAAATAAGGGTGTTGCGGAAAAAGATATCATGATCAACTACACGCCATTCGGTCACTCTGATTGGCAAAGTATCGTATCAGATATTAAGAAATTCGGCTCAGCCGGTAAGAAAACGGCAGTTGTTTCGACTATTAATGGTGATGCTAATGTTCCCTTTTACAAAGAGTTAGGCAATCAAGGGATTTCAGCAGAAGATATCCCCGTTGTTGCTTTCTCAGTCGGTGAAGAGGAGCTTTCAGGCCTGGATACTGGGCCACTGGTTGGTCACCTTGCTGCTTGGAACTACTTTATGAGTGCGGATACTGAGGCTAATGATGAATTCATCGAAACTTGGCATGCGTTTACTAAAAATGAAGATCGTGTAACCAATGATCCCATGGAAGCTCACTATATTGGCTTTAAAATGTGGGTGAAGGCCGTTGAAAAGGCAGGTACTACTGATACCGATGCAGTTGCTGATGCCATGATTGGTATTACTGTTCCTAATCTGACTGGTGGTACCGCTGTAATGTATCCCAACCACCATCTCTCCAAGCCAGTGCTGATCGGTGAAATTCAGGACGATGGCCAGTTCGAAACGGTATGGCAAACGCCAGATACCGTCATCGGCGATGCTTGGTCTGACCACCTGCCTGGTAGTAAAGATCTGGTTGCCGACTGGACTGCACCAATCAGTTGCGGAAACTTCAATATCAAAACAGGTAAGTGTTCCGGTCAGAATTACTAAACTCGGTTAACTACTTCCAACGCAGAGGCACGAAGGCGCAGAGTTCCTATAACTGTGTGTCTTTGCGTCTCTGCGCCTCTGCGTTAGATGTTTGATTATGAGGTGTCTCTTGAACGCTTTCAGAACAATTTTTCTATTTACTGTTTTATTACTTTCCAGTATTGCCAGTGTGCAGGCTGCTTTTCAAAGTTCGTTAACCTTATTGACCGAGGGTGACTTTGATACCAAGGGCAAGGCCATTGATCAGTTGGTTGAGAGTGGTGATGAGCGTACCCTTAAGGTTTTGCAAACCATGTTGGCTGGAGATCTCCACTATGTAAAGAAGAGTGAAGAGGTCGTTTATGTTGAGGAAGTAGATGAGGGATATCAAGCCACTTCTGTGCTAAGCAGTCAAATCTTGGGAATTTTTAAAAAGCGAAAGCTGAAAAAGGTCTCGATCAATAATACCCTACGAAGCCAGCTACGTGGAGCAATTGCCCGCCTGAGTCTCTATAACCCAGATGCTGAGAAGCGCTACTATGCTGTTCAGGAGATGTATAAGGATCTGGATAAGGACTCTATTGAGTTGCTACGTGATGCGGTTACCCAGGAGACGGATAGTAAAGTGAAGGATGCTATGGCCCTGGGTATTGCGATGGCGGAGATTCATGTTGATGATAAGTTTACTCGTATTCAGGCCATCGAATACTTATCTGGTCGCCTTCACCCTGAGGTAAGAAACAGCCTTCATGCACTATTGGAAAACGAAAGCGATGAGGATGTTAAAGCCGCAGCATTGAAATCTTTGGATGCGATTAATACCAATCTTAAAATGAGTGAGACCGCTGAAACCATCTTCTTTGGTCTTAGCCTAGGTTCTGTTTTACTGCTCTCGGCCATTGGTCTAGCCATTACCTTTGGTGTAATGGGCGTCATCAACATGGCTCACGGTGAATTGATGATGTTAGGCGCTTATACCACTTATGTGGTGCAACTACTTATGCCCAACCATATTGAATACTCATTAATCGTCGCGATACCGGCCGCCTTTATTGTGGCTGGCTTGGTGGGGATAGCGATTGAGCGGGGAGTGATTCAGTTCCTTTATGGTCGACCGTTAGAAACTTTGTTGGCCACTTTTGGTATAAGCCTGATTCTACAGCAACTGGTACGTACCATTTTCTCTCCCCTTAATCGCAGTGTCGAGACACCGGATTGGATGAGTGGTGCATTAGAGATTAATGGTGCATTGGCATTGACCTACAATCGTCTCTATATCTTGATATTCAGTTTGATTGTATTCGCAGCACTATTATTGATTTTAAAGAAAACCTACCTTGGTCTTCACGTCCGTGCAGTATCACAAAACCGTCAGATGGCTCAAGCCATGGGGGTACGTTCAGGTTGGGTGGATGCTATGACCTTCGGTCTAGGCTCAGGTATTGCCGGGGTAGCAGGAGTTGCCCTCAGTCAGCTAACCAACGTCGGCCCCAATTTGGGGCAGGCCTACATTATCGACAGCTTCTTGGTTGTGGTATTTGGTGGTGTGGGTAACTTGTGGGGGACTTTAGTGGCTGCAATGTCACTGGGCGTTTTCAACAAGTTAATGGAGCCATGGGTGGGTGCTGTATTAGCAAAGATATTACTGCTGGTACTGATTATTCTCTTTATCCAAAAACGACCCCGAGGACTCTTTCCACAAAAGGGCCGGGCGGCGGAGAACTGATTTTTACATCTAACGCAGAGGTGCTAAGGCGCAGGGAATAAGTTTAATAAAACTTTTGTCAACGCTAGTTGTAGGAGCTTGCTTGCAGGCGATGATGTAGAGAAGTCACCTACAAGCTGGTTCCCACAAAAACTTAATAGACCTCTGCGCCTTAGCGTCTCTGCGTTAGAAGTTAGCGTAAATAACAATCGAGAATTCATAATGATAACACCCAATAATCAATACAAAAGTGTGTTTCTTGATCTTTTTAGCAACGATAGAGGAGGGCGCCTTTTTTTACAGATTCTCTTTGCTATTGCTGTTGTTGTACCGGTGTGTAATTTATTAATTCCAGCTGATTCCATTTTCCATATCTCCACCTACACCGTTACGCTGCTTGGAAAATACCTCAGCTATGCACTAATGGCTATTGCTCTGGATCTGGTATGGGGTTATTGCGGTATTTTGAGTTTAGGTCATGCCGCTTTCTTTGCATTAGGTGGCTATGCCATGGGCATGTATCTGATGCGTCAGATTGGTGATCGAGGGGTATATGGTAATCCTGATCTTCCGGACTTTATGGTATTCCTCAATTGGAGTGAATTGCCATGGTACTGGTATGGCTTTGATCAATTTTGGTTTGCCATGTTAATGGTGATGGTGATACCGGGAGTGCTCGCTTATCTGTTTGGCTTTTTGGCATTTCGCTCACGGGTGACTGGTGTCTATCTCTCTATTATTACTCAAGCATTGACCTACGCGCTGATGCTGGCCTTTTTCCGTAACGAGATGGGTTTTGGTGGCAATAATGGCCTGACCGATTTCAAAGATATCCTTGGTTTTAGTTTGCAGGATGATGGAACGCGTATCGCACTGTTTGTGATGACCTGCATCGCACTGGCCTTGGGTTATCTGATCTCCAGCTTTATTGTCCGTTCCAAAATGGGGCGGGTTGTGGTAGCAATTCGTGATGCAGAATCTCGCACCCGTTTTTGTGGTTATAAAGTGGAATCCTATAAATTATGGATCTTCACTTTCTCTGCCGTTCTAGCAGGTATTGCTGGTGCACTTTATGTTCCTCAGGTAGGTATTATCAATCCCGGTGAATTTTCTCCCTTAAACTCAATAGAACTTGTAGTGTGGGTTGCAGTGGGAGGACGCGGAACGCTATATGGTGCCGTATTGGGGGCCATTGTCGTTAATTACGCGAAGACCTTCTTTACCGGTTTTGCACCGGAGATTTGGCTCTTCTTCCTTGGCGCACTGTTTATTATCGTGACAATCTTTATGCCTAATGGGTTAGTGGGTGTGATTGATCAATTGAAGGATAAGTGGCGGCAGCGACAGTCGTTAGCCAAACAGGAGGTAGCGTCATGAAACCATTAGCACTGCTTAAAGAGTTTCAGCGTCGCGATAAAGTGTTTGATTTTCTGATTGAGGATCAAGGGCCACAGTTTATCATGCCTGGTACACACACAGTAAAAGAGGGCGAAGTAGATGTTACCCACGGCCCTATTCTTTATCTGGAAGGGGTAAGTGTCAGCTTTGATGGTTTTAAAGCGATTAATGATCTTAATCTGACTATTGAAGATGGTGAGTTGCGCTGCATTATCGGCCCTAATGGTGCGGGTAAGACCACGATGATGGATATCATCACCGGTAAGACTCGTCCGGATGAAGGGCGGGTCTATTTTGGCCAGACCATGAATCTTACCAAGATGAGTGAGCATGAGATCGCTAGTGCAGGTATTGGTCGTAAGTTTCAAAAGCCAACGGTGTTTCCTGAGCATACCGTATTGCAAAATTTGGAATTAGCAATGGCAATGGATAAGTCAGTTATGACAAGTCTGTTCTTCAAGTTAAGTAGTGAACAGCTGGATCGTATTGATGAGGTGCTTAAGATTATCGGATTAAGTGAACAGAGTCATCTGCGTGCCGCCCAACTCTCTCATGGGCAAAAACAGTGGTTAGAGATCGGTATGCTGGTAATTCAGCAGCCTCGGGTATTGCTGGTGGATGAGCCTATTGCGGGTATGACTCAACAAGAGACAGAGCGTACGGCTGAGCTACTTACCAGTCTGGCCGGCGATCACTCAGTTGTTGTGGTTGAGCATGATATGGAGTTTGTCCGTTCTATTGCTCGCACAGTTACCGTATTACACGAAGGTCATGTGCTGGCTGAAGGGAGTATGGATCAGGTACAGAATGATCCACGAGTTATCGAAGTTTATCTGGGAGAGGCGGCATGTTAACCATCTCAGGATTGAATCAATTTTATGGAGAAAGCCATACCTTATGGGATATGGAGCTGAACATTGAAGAGGGTGGCTGTCTCTGTTTAATGGGACGAAACGGTGTGGGTAAAACGACGCTGCTTAAATCCATTATGGGATTACAGGCCGTCAAATCAGGTACGATGCTGTTTGATGGTAAACATGAATTGAGCAAGATAGGGCCGGAACAGCGCGCTCGTATCGGTATTGGTTATGTACCACAAGGGCGTGAAATCTTCCCTCAGCTTACGGTAGAAGAGAATCTGAAAGTGGGTCTATCAGCACGTCGCGATAAGCTACGTAAAATTCCTGATCATATCTTTGAATTGTTCCCAGTATTGGATGAGATGCGTCATCGTCGTGGTGGCGATCTCTCCGGTGGGCAGCAACAGCAGCTGGCTATTGGCCGTGCACTGGTACTGGAGCCCAAGCTTCTGATTCTGGATGAGCCAGGAGAGGGGATCCAGCCTAACATTGTACAACTGATTGGTGATGTCATTCAGCGCTTGAATAAAGAGCAGGGCTTGACCGTTTTGCTGGTAGAACAGAAGCTTCCCTTTGCACGGCGGGTAGGAAAAGAATTTGTGCTGATGGATCGTGGTCGCCATGTGGCGAAAGGGGAAATGTCAGCGCTGGACGAAGGCTTGATCAAGCAATACCTGACGGTATAGCTTTGTAACAAACTGTCGAATTAGTTTCCAAAGGACGATTTATCATATTAACCTGGTGCTAAGTCAGGTTAATATGAGATGTTCACTAATGAGGAAACTAAATGATTGACCCCATTCTTGTTGCCGTGATCACGGTAAATATACTCTTGATGTTCTTTGCTTCACGTATCCTGGCCAAGGTATATCACGAAAATTGTGAAGGAGAAGGCTTTCAAAAAAGGGTGCGCTTGTTCCAGGTATTGAACGGCGTGATCATCCTCTCATTTATTGCTTCCCGCTACACAGAGCATGCCGATGGTGAACATGGTGTTGTTTTTGCCATCTTTTCAATACTTACAATTGTCTATCTAGGCTTTGCTGCAATCCATCTGCTGAACTATTGGGTGAGGCGTCACTATGGCCGCTGCCGTGAGATAGATGGTCAGGAGATGATTGTCGATACTTATAATTCTCGCATGATCAGTATTCTTGTCACCATTGTGGTGTCGATAGTGATGCTCGTCTCGATTGTCAGGGTAATGGGATTTGATAGCCTATTGGAGGCAGGTGGTGCTATTGGCATTATTGGTGTATTTCTGGCGTTAACTCAAAGTGCTTGGGCACCGGATGTGATCAGTGGTTTGATTATTCTCAATAGCAAGATGTTAGAGGTCGGAGATGTCATTGAATTCAATGATGGGGAGAAGACGATAGGTGTGGTCTTTAAGACTCGCATTTTCTATACCGAAATCCTTAATATGGTGAATAACCATCGTATCATGATCAAGAACAACCGATTACGTGATCAGGTGATTCATAATCTCTCTAAGTTTGCCTCTGCTAAAGGACTCCGGGAGTTACTACAGTTTAAAATAGGCTACGATGTTGATGAGGCACAGGTCAGGGTACTTTTTGAAAAATCATTTCAGATTGCAGCACAGCAGGAGGGTGTTCAATTTGAAGCTCAGTATCCTTTTGAGTATGGTGTACATGATGCTGGGGATTATGCTGTGGTGTGGAACTGTTATTACTATACCAAAGATATTCGTGCTCTGATTTCCACCCGTCAGCGTATGAGAGGCATCATACTGCAACAATCCAAAGAGATGGGAATTTCACTTGCCACACCTGATCTTTATCATCGGGTGGTGTGATATCAGTCAATGACATACAAAAGGTAGAAAATGAAAGGGAACACTATCCAGATATTATTGGCCATTCTCTCAGTACTAATCTGTGCTGGTGCCGTGGTGAGGGTTTGGTATGGCGAAGGATCTATTCTTGAGAGAGTTGATGAAACCACGCTTTTATATTTAGCGGTTGCCGGGGGGATTTTACTGCTACGGGAGGCCAAAGCTTTCTCCTTTGGTGATTATAAAGTGGAATTCGAAACGATTCGCAATATCGCTGAAGAGGCGAGACAGACAGCAGAAATCGCTGAAGACACAGCAAAATACAGCACACCTACCAGCCGATACGAAAATAGCGTCCTGGAGGCCGTGGCACATGAAATTGTATCAGGAGAGTATGATAATGACCCCTGGAAAGGGCAGTTTGGCTTATCTGCTGAGTCTAATCAGCGACGCTTATCGGCAACAGTTGTACCATTATCTGGCTCATCAGAGTGGTTTTCAGTGGAGTTAAAAGTGGAATCACTCTCTCCCAGGCATTCACCACTACAAGGGGCGGTGAGATTTTTCCTTCATCCCACCTTTGCCAACGATAAACCCATTGTGCCTGTTGGCCAGAATGGTGTTGCCAAGATTAAATTAAAGGCTTGGGGAGCATTTACAGTAGGCGTACTTGCTGATGAAGGAAACACTAAGTTAGAGCTGGACTTGGCTGAGTTGTCCTCTGCACCCTATGATTTTAGAATGAGATAGTTTTTTCTAGGTGCAGTAAAACAAAATAGTATTACTAAATAATCGTAGTGCACCCTTCGATAAGGCGACCCATCTCCAAGAGTGCACTATTATTTAATAGATTTTATCATCACCCTATTTTCTACTCTGTCTGTATCGATGTTTTAATCACATGGGCCGCTTGCGCTGGTAAAAAGTATTGGTAAACCGGTGCACTATGTAGGGGGTTGCTGGCATCATATTCCAGCCCATATAAAGCAAACAGCTGCTCTGCATAGGGTTGCGGAAGCTCTGTGCGGGATACCAGCTCCAGTAGTTTGCCATTTTCGATGGTTTTATCCAGATTGGGATGAATAGCTATGATACTCTGTTTTAATGCTTTGGGAATTTCCCGATTTTTCTCTGGCTTGGTGAATACCTGTAACAATAGTCCTTCAGTATAGTGGCCAGTAGGCGTGAGCACAGGATTATTATTGGTTTCTAATAGTTGGATAACATCATCCAGTGGTACCGCTTTTTTCTCTCCTTGATTATCGATAGTGGTCGCACGCATTGCCAGATGATGAGAGGTATAGCCGTAAACCCGATTCCAGTGTTGGATAATCTGTGAAGATGCATCGGCATCTGATTGATCCACAAATACCCTTAACACCTGACCATTTTCTAAAACTTTATACATCGGATAGGCATTCCAGCCATCGGTGAATTGATAAAATGCCTCTTCACTCACCTGGGATGCCACATAGCCATGATGTTCAGTCAAGAGTTTTACAACACGTTCCGCATCATGATGGGCTCTGCTACCACACCGTATTGCCATATGGTCAAAATGGATATGCCATCCTTGCTGATTTGCCAGTTCAAGAAGCTTGAGATCGGCACAACTGTTTAGTAAAGATTCAACACTTTTGACGGCGCAATAGATATCTAACTGCTTAACCCAATTGGCAATCAATACGGCTTGTTGATCTGAAAAATTTTGCTGTGCTTTACTGAAAATATTTTCGATAAATGTCGTCGCATAATCTGAAACGTTAGCTTTTGCTTCTGGTATATCATCTTCAAAGGGCAGGGCGGATCGGGCTTTTTGATACGCTTCCAGTAATGTATCTATATTGTGAACACCATCAAAAAAAGGCAAGGCAGTTACTACATCAGGCGTGGCAAAAAATGGCGTAAGATCGAGGGTTGCCACCTCATTTTCAGTTTTATAAATTTGGATCTTATAAGGGCTATCAGGATGATTAAGATAGCATTTATTTTGCTTTGTCAGGGTTTTGACAACCGCTTTGGCAAAATCACTAAATTTGTTCATCATACCCATACCTCGTCTAACTGCTTAAGGCGTCATGACTTTCTGCCGATAAAATAAGGGACTTCTGATTTAGAGGTTCCCAAGAGCCGCCATACTACAGTATTTAGCGGCTCCTATTAGTATAGACATTAATCGTCTATATTCAGTTCAGGAGGTGCAGGGCATGGCAAATTTTCATGTTCTTCTATTGGGAGCCGGTAAGATTGGCTCTCTGATAACCTGTATGCTGGCTGAGTCAAATGACTATGCCATTGACATTGGCACGCTTAACGTAAACGAAGCTAATCAGCTGGTGCAGCAGGCGGGTTTTGACAATGTTCGGGTATTTGATCTGGATGTTCAGTATTCTGATGCGCTGGATAATCAACTCTCAAACCATCGTTATGATGCGGTGATCTCCTGTTTACCCTATTACTGCAATATCAAAGTCGCGGATCTTGCGGCAAAATATAATCTCAACTATTTCGATTTGACTGAAGATGTAGAGGTGACTCGTCATATCGAGAAACTCAGTGTCGGTCGCAAAAATGTCTTTATGCCTCAGTGTGGTTTGGCTCCGGGCTTTATCAGCATTGCGGCAAATCATATTATTAAAAAATTCGATACGTTAGACACGGTGAAAATGCGGGTAGGTGCGCTACCGGTAAACCCCAACAATGTACTGAAATATTCCCTGACTTGGTCAACGGATGGCTTGATTAATGAGTATGGCAATCTCTGCTACGGTATTGAGGATGGGGAGAGTGCGGTGTTATTGCCCCTTGAAGGATTGGAGACCATCAGCCTGGATGGGGTGCTGTATGAGGCTTTTAACACCTCTGGCGGTCTGGGTACTTTGGCAGATACCTATGATGGTAAGGTTAACTCTATGAACTATAAAACCATTCGTTATCCGGGCCATTGCAAAAATATCAAGTTATTGATGAACGACCTTAAGCTGAATGAGGATCGTGATACCTTAAAACGTATTCTTGAGAATGCTGTACCTCGAACGCTGCAGGATGTGGTATTGGTTTATGTGGCGGTTACCGGTATACGGGATGGGTGCCTGTTCGAAGAAAACTATGTGAAAAAGGTCTATCCTCAAGAGATTGCAGGCAAGCTCTGGTCATCCATTCAAGTGACCACTGCATCAGGAATCTGTGCAGTGATGGATATTGTATTGTCAAAATCTGATAAATATCACGGGTTTGTTTGTCAAGAGAGTATTGAGCTGGATGAGCTGCTAGATAACCGTTTTGGGCAATGTTATAGGAGCTAGTACCTATGAATGCGCAGCAGATACTTGTAGAGTTGGGGCTGTCTTCAATAAACAGTGGGGCTTCGTGGTCTGGTCAGTGGAGCCAAACCCACTCCCAGGGCGCTATAGACTCTATCAACCCTGCTGATGGCAAATTGATTGCTGCGGTTAATGGCTGTAGCCAAGAGGATTATGAATCGGTGGTTTCCAGTGCCTTAAAGGCACAGCACTCCTGGCGCGCTGTACCTGCACCCAAGCGGGGGGAGGTGGTAAGGCGTATCGGTGAGGCATTGCGTGAACATAAGGATCTGTTAGGTAGTCTTGTTGCTTTGGAGATGGGCAAGATCAAGCAGGAGGGCGATGGGGAGGTTCAGGAGATGATCGACATGGCAGATTTTGCTGTTGGTCAATCCCGTATGCTTTATGGCCTCTCCATGCACTCAGAGCGCGAACAGCATCGTATGTATGAGCAGTGGCATCCACTGGGTGTGGTGGGGGTTATCACTGCTTTCAATTTTCCTGTTGCCGTTTGGGCCTGGAATGCCTTTATTGCGGCTATTGCTGGTAATGTGGTGATCTGGAAGCCCTCCCATAAAGTCCCGTTATGTGCCATTGCGGTTCAACATATCTGTAATCGGGTCTGTCATGAGATGGGCTATGAGAACATTTTCACTCTGTTTATCCCTACGGATAATGCCATTTCTGATGGTTTTGCCCGTGATCCCCGTATTAACTTGATCTCTTTTACCGGCTCTAGTGGCGTTGGTCATCATATTGCTTCTGTTGTATCACAACGTATGGGGCGCTACCTTCTGGAGTGTAGTGGTAACAATGCGTTGATTGTAGATGAGAGTGCTGATCTGGCATTGGCCATTCCGGCAATTGTCTTTGGTGCGGTGGGAACCGCAGGTCAGCGCTGTACCACCACCCGCCGCTTGTTTATACAAGAGTCAATTTATGACCAAGTATTAGAGCGCTTACTGGCGGCCTATTTGCAAGTAAGAGTCGGTGACCCTTTGCTTCACGGTGTATTAATGGGGCCGCTGATCGATCAGCAGGCGGTGGATCAATACAGTGATGCAGTCAATCGAGCGGTACAGGCAGGTGGTAAAGTTCTCACCGGTGGCAAGTCCCTGAAAGGGGATGGCTACTTTGTTGAACCAACCATTATTGAGGTGGAGAAGCAATATGATGTGGTGAAACAGGAGACCTTTGCTCCCATTCTCTACGTAATGAAATTCCATGAACTGCCTGATGCGATTGCGATGCAAAATGATGTTAACCAGGGGCTTTCATCTGCGCTCTTTACCTTGAATATGCGTAATGCTGAGCTGTTTCTCTCAAGTCAGGGAAGTGATTGTGGCATTGCCAATATTAATATCGGTACCTCTGGTGCTGAGATTGGTGGCGCCTTTGGCGGTGAGAAGGAGACCGGTGGCGGGCGTGAAGCAGGCTCTGATGCCTGGAAAGCCTATATGCGCCGTCAAACCAATACCATCAATTGGGGAAGCGAACTACCTCTGGCACAAGGAATTAAGTTCGATCTTGGATCATCTTGAAGTGATGACACCTCTACGCTGAAATATTCAAAGGTATTAGGTAGTAATTGCGCCGCTCTCTTTTAATAGCTGGTAGATTGCCTCAGCAATCTCTCTGTAACCGGCTTGATTACCGTGGATAGCATCAGACTTCAGGCTGGGTGAGCGCAGCACATGGGGAATCGTTTCATTATCCAACGGAATTTGATTATTTTCAGCAAGCTGCTGGTAAAGTTCCGGGGCTGCTGGATAAAGGCCAAACTCTGGTACAGCAACTAAAACAAGCTGGCGGTTTTGCTGCTTTATCTTATCGATAATCTGCTGAATATTTTGTCGGATAGAAGCTTCACTGCGACGTTGCAAAATATCATTCCCACCAATGCAGAGTATGACCAATTCCGGTTGATATTCATCAAGCACCTCTTCCAAACGCATTAAGGTTTTATCACTGGTCTCGCCAGGTATTCCTGCATTGATGACGGATCGCCCGGTTAATGCTTGCAGAATGGCAGGATAGCTCTGTGCCTCATTGGCACCTGTGCCATAGGTCAAGCTATCACCAAGCGCCAGAATGGTAGCCTCTGCAGAGAGAGGCTGCAGACGAGGGGTATCGCTACAGGCAGCCAGTAATAGCAACGTAGAGGCTAGGGCCTGTTAACACTAATCAATGAATCAACGATTAGTGCGAAGTTAATAAAAAATCTAAAAACCACATCCAATTTATCGAATCGCGAGAAGATTCTTCGGAAGCCTTTTAATCGACGAAAAAGGCGCTCAACTTCAT
>JBNKQQ010000056.1:0-102411 GCA_050295955.1 Thiohalomonadales bacterium | reverse complement strand
TGAAGTTGAGCGCCTTTTTCGTCGATTAAAAGGCTTCCGAAGAATCTTCTCGCGATTCGATAAATTGGATGTGGTTTTTAGATTTTTTATTAACTTCGCACTAATCGTTGATTCATTGATTAGTGTTAACAGGCCCTAGTTGGAATAAACTGGATAGATGCACCGGCCAAAATGCCAGGAGCGACTGAGCTCTGAGTTAACCAGGATAACTTTCTTCTTTTAGAAAGGACAAAAGATTTAATTTCTTCAAAAAGTCCTAGTTGGTGATGAGTGTCTTCACCAATATACAAATAAATATCATTTGGTCGAAAATGGAGAGAGACATAGGGGTTTCTTCCTTGAATATGAAGCTCATTGATGGTTTCATCACTTAAATAATTTAACTCTGCAACACATTCTAGCTGATACCCTGCGGCCTCAATCTCCACTGTTTCACAGCCCCGTTCAAATATTTCATATAAGCTTGAAATATCGTCTCTGTACAAAAATACGGGCTTTAGTTTCTCTGATTTTGATTTGTCTATCCGTTTCATCTAACTTCAATCTCGTAAACTCTAACAGTTTTATTAACATTACGTCTAAATGTAGACATATTTCTATATTTAACCACATTCTTTCTACATATGCCCATACGCTTTCTATATCTAGCAACTCGGTACTATTGCCGGGTAACAGGGTTCTTTTCACTCCCCTGACTATCAGACTGTCGCTGCTGTATCGATGGCGCGCTTGAGTAGGTCATCCAAGCCACACCCCACCCCCTACTTCCCCCCAACCTGATTACCCGAATTTGATCGCTGTCTCTGCAGCGCTGCTTTACGTTGCTGCTGCTGTTTCTTATAACGCTCCTGCATCACCGTAGAGATAGCTTCAGAAATCGAGATTTTATTATTCCATTTGAAGCGGGTTTTCATAGAGCGCAGGCTATGGCTCTTTTTCCAGCGTTTGCTGTTGTGGGTGCTTTGTGCGCTTTTACGATAGTGCTCCTCTTTCCACTCTACAGTGCCACCATCCTTGAGCTGGGCTTGGGTAGGGAGGGTGGTCGCATTTAGCGCTTTGGTGAGCGGGGTGGTGAGGGTGGTGATCTCAGAGGCGTTGATGGTTTTGTGCTTGCCTTTGCGAATCACGGGTTGAATCTGTAGTTCGCCTTTTTCGTTGCGTAGTAGCTTGCCTTCCAGACGATCATTGAGATAGATCTGGTCGCCATCCAGGATGTTGCGCATTTCACCGCCTAACATGGCGATGGCGCGGGCTTGGTCTTCGGGGTCGCCGTTGCGTACCAGGTCGTCCAGCTCTCTTGAGGCGTAGTCGATGGCGTAGGCCTTTTTCAGCAGTTTAAAGTTACGTAGGGTTTTCTCTTTCTCATAGGCGGCTTTGGCACGCTTGAGTAGATCATTCACACCTTTAATATTTTGCTCTCCAAGCTCGGCTTGATACTCCTGGCTCATCGCTTCCATTTCATTAGCAATCTGGTTGGCCGCGTAGTCGTTGATGTTGTGGCGCTCTACCTTGCGACGGCGGATAAAGCTTTCGTCAATCTCCCGGTCTTCCTGTTTGGTTTTGTGTTTTACCAGTTGGCTTAGCGCCTTTTCCAGTTCGCCGTCGTCCCCCTGGCCCTGATTCCATACCCGGGCGAAGTTGTTGGCGGCTTCCGCCCCTTCCTGATCAGTCTGTGCGTTATTTTGCAGATCTCTCAGCCACTCACCGATCTCTCCTTGTATTCCGCTTTTGCCATTGGGGTCGGCGGCGTGTTGCTTCTTGAGTTGCTCCACCATACGCTTGAGTAGGGTGCTCTTCTCCCGAAACCCATCCCAGTTGGTATCGTTCTCAGCATCACCAAAGTGCTTGGCGCGATAGACATCGGTGAGGGCGGCGAGGGTGTTATTGCCAAAATAGACGTTACGCAGGCGCTTGGTTTTGGACTCTACAGTGAGTCCGGCAATCAGCTGTACGTCGGTACCGACAGTGACTTTACCCCCCAGCTTTTTATCCTGTTCATCAAAACCCTTGGCGCTTTTGAGTGCCCAGCGTCCGTTACGATTTACGAACTCGATCTCCACACTGCCATCCAGCACATTGGCAAAGACGCTTTTTAGTTCTTGTTGAATCGCTGCGCTGTCTTCTTTTTTAAAGCGCTTGCTGATATCCGCGATTTGGAAAATCTGAGCGATGTAGTTATCGCCCTTGGCTCCCAGGTTGGTGTTGAATTTGAGTTTAATGCTCTCTTGAACAGGTTGCTTGGGGATGCACTTCTGTTCAAAGCTGGCAGCGACCTTAAAACTGACGCCTGCACGGGTGTTGTCGAGGCTTTCATCCCCCATGGCTTTGGCATCCAAACTAAAGCAGCCGTTGAAGCTATTGACGATGGTTGGCTCCGTTTGCGCCTGGCTGCCAAAGGCGTTTTTGATGGCGCTATCGGTCATCTTCATACGGGGAATCTTGAGATCTTCGGCAAAGGCTTGGCTGAGGTTTTTCGCCTCCTCTGGCATGTCGCTGGCGGCGTCGAAGCTGTTCTCATAGAGGCCACGCAGAGAAGCAAACTGCAGTGCCATGGATTTTACATACTCGGCTGGGTTTGCCGCGCCACGCTGGGTGCGTAGCTGTTTGATGCGTTCGGTGACGGCATTTTCTCTATTGTCGTGATCTATCACGTTTTGTAGGGTGACGTAGGCGTCATATTCGCCATGCAGTAGCTTGATGCTATCCAGCAGGCTCTTCTGATAGTCCTGTAGGCTCTGCTTGGCCTTCTCACTGGGATCACCCTTTAGTGCTGCGATATCCTGTTCGATGCGTGTGAGTTCATTAATGGCCTGTTGCCCATCGAAGTAGGTGGGATTTTGATTGTCGTCTACGGTGATGAAGCGCATCTGTTTGGGATTCTTCATGGCGTAGATCTTCTGCAGCACCGGCTGTTCGGTAATATCATCCAGATAGGAGATGGAGCGGTATTGGGTGGTGGTACTGGTTTGGGCGCCGCCCCCCAGACTCACCCCGGCGCCGAAGGCGTTTACCTTATAGATGGCGCTGGCAGAGGCGTCGAAGGCGGCACTTTTGGTGATGCTGGTGACCACATCGGTGTGTTGTGATTTGGTCAGTTTTAGCTTCTTGGTCAGGGTTTTGCCACTCTCCGCATCCTGATAGGTGGTGGCCCCTAACATGTTGAGGCGGTTTTGCAGTAGGGTGGCGTTACGTTCTGCCTCTACTACCAGGGCGTTGGTCTCATCAATATAGCGACGTTGTTGCTTGCCTCCTTTGCCGGACATCACGGCGGCTAGGCAGGTGCGGCTTTCCTCGGAGATGAAGTCATCCATGGAGTCGTAGATTCGTCCTTGGTCCACACTCACCACCCCTTTGAGGCCGGCGCGGATTTTGGCCTCTGTCTCTTGGGTGAGCTCTACGCCGGTACGGGCACGAATGTTAATCTTGCCATTGAGTTTGCGCTTGGCTTGCAGCCTGCCGTCGGACAGCTTGGTGACCTCTACCTCTATGCCGATGATGACGGTGGCGCGCACCTTGGCGATCAGGGCGTCATAACCTACACCGGCTTCTACCTCTACATTGAGGGTGTGGGTGTCGCCGGGGGAGTTCATCTTGGCTCTGTATTTCTTATCCAGATCCTCGCGCACAGCGATCTCTTTGCGTAGGTGCTCGGCGCAGTTGCAGGCGGTCTCAAAGTCTCTGACGGTCTCACCGTAGATGCCGGGGGTGACCTTGGCCAGGGTCTTGAGGTGCTCCTGTATATCACTATAGCTGGCGTTGTTATCTTTCAGGCGCTCCACCTTATCGATGGCCTGCATCACCGTATCCCGCTTGCTGCTATAGGCTTTCTTTAGTTTGTCGACTTGGCCTTCGTAGGTGGCGACCTGGGCTTTGGCGCTGACCAGTGCATCACCCTCGCTATCATTGAGGGTCGTGGTAATGGTCTGTAGGCGGCCTAGCAGGGTGACGGTGTCAGCTTCACTTTCAGAGGGGGTGTCGAAGGCCTGTTTGGCCTGCTTTAACGCGGCGCCTAGGGAAGTCTGCAGCTCGCCCATCTCCTGTTCCAGTTGCGGGGTGTTGCGACTATCCTGGGGGAGTTGGGCAATGCGCTTTTGCAGGGCGGTATCGGCTTCTCCATGCAGGAATGATACGTGGCCTCTCAGTACGATCAGTTCGCTATTGGCACTTTCGATCTGCTTTTGGTTATCGCTGATACGCTGCTGTGCTGCAGCCAGCACTTTCTCCTCACTCTCTAGTGACTGGGTGAGGGTGGTCCGTTGACTCACTATCTCGGTGCTATCTCCCTGTAGGGCACTGAGCTGGTTTTTTAGAGATTTGATGCGCTCCTGGGATTGTTGCTCAGCTTTTTGGTTTTTCGGTAGATCCCATTGGGCGTAGCTGAGTTTGTCCTGGGTGGTGGCAATATCCTGATGGGTTTTAATAATGTCTGTGATGTTCTGGCCCAGCTCGGCACTCATGGCTGCTTTGCTCTCGGCGGCATATTGGGCCTGTTGTGCCAGGGTCAGGCGATTGGCGGCGACGGCCTCTTCCGGAAAGCGAGTGGCAACGGTCTGCTTTAGGGTATCCAGCAGCGGGTCCAGTACATCCCACAACTGTTCGTCAGTGGTGAGTATCAATTCATCTGGCATGGCGTGACTCCTCTCTGTTTTGGTGAGTAATGAGCAGCAGGGTGACCCCTACTTCTCATTCGCCTCATCCAGTTGATCGATTTTCGTACCCAGCTGCTCCAGCTGGCTCTTCAGTTCGCTGATATCCGCGCGCAGTGCATCGTTGGCCTGCTCCAGGGCATCGAAGTAGTTGAATACCTCACCCGCTGCCACATCTGCATTGCTGTCACTACGTAGATCTTCACCGAAGCCCATCAGTGCGGGGCGTTCTACATAGGTGACCCGATGCATTACCCGCCAGCACTTATTGGCACGGCCATTGGCTACCTGGCGCAGGGCGCGGGCCTCTTCGTCGTTGGACATTAGCCACTCCGGGTCTACCACCTGATTGAAGAAGTCGTTGAAGTGGTCGGTGTTGCCCTCCAGGTAGTAGGACATGAAGCGGTAGCGATCCACCTTCTCACCCGGCAGGATAGGGTAGTCCCGTTCATCGGTGACCCCTTTGCGCTCCACACCGTCCAGACGCACGTTGAGGTCGAAGCCGTTAGTGGTGGAGAGGGTTTTGCTCATGGTTTGGGTCATCTCGGCAGCGTAAAGCGCCTGTAGCTCAAACTTAAAGCCGGTCACCATTACGTCGGTATCCAGGCCGGCGCTGCCGCTGATGCTGAAGCTACCGCCGATGGTGTGTTCCACAGTGTTGGCGAAGGATTGCTCTTCGGAGCGCATGCCGCCGTCTGCATCCCACACATAGGTGTTGACGATGTTGCGCTTGGCGGCGCGGATTTGCAGGTTTTCCATGCGCTGTTGCCAGGCGTCAAAGGCGGCGTTGGCCTCCACCTGTTTATCCAGGTCACTGTTTTGTGCGGCGATCTGCTCCTTACGCTTTTTGCTATCGCTTTTGGCGGACTTCTTCATATTTTTGTAAGACTCTTTGGTCTCGTTGCGCACATCATCCTCGCTACGGGCCTCTTCCCCTTCAGCGCCTTGGCTGTCGTCCACCTCTACGCCGCCGTAGCTGTCGTACTCGCTGGCATCGGCGGTCTGGTTTTGCAGTGCCGCCAGGGTGGTTTGGGTGGCGTCGTAGTTGATGAAGTAGCTCTCCCGCTCCTTGTCCCAGCGGTCGATCTGGGCCTTGATCTCGTAGGCCTGCTTCAGGTTGTAGTAGCCGTTGGGGTAGAGGGAGCCGTATTGGGCGCGCATCTCCGGTACCTGGGCGCAGAAGCGCGCATCGGCGGCGTTGGAGCCTACCAGACCATCCAGGGAGCCGTTGATGGTGTAGGCGGGGTTGATCATAAAGGTGATGGTGTTGATGTCCGGCGGCACATCCTCCACCGGCAGCACCTCATAGCCCACCATGCGCCCGCTGCGCTTCATCTGGGTGATGAAGACATCCGCCAGACCGGAGACCACCAGGGCATAGCCCACGTTCTTGGGTACGTAGCGATTGCCCAGTAGCGGGAATTTGCTCTCGGTCTCAAAGGCACCCCGTAACTCCAGGCGATCACTCAGTACATTGGTGGAGTTGGCGCGGATGGTGGAGCTTTTGTTGACCCCGTCACGGATATTCAACATGCCGCGAAAGCCTGCTTTACCTTCGGAGATCTTACTCACCACGCCAAAGCCCCCTTCGGCGCCCCAACCCGCACCGAGGAACAGGTTGAGGTCTACACCTTGGTTGACATCCTTGCTGCGCATCCAGCTATAGGAGGTATCTTCGGACTGGGTGAGTTGTACCGAGGTGGCCCCATCGTAGTCGTAGTTGACGGTGAGGTTTTCCGAGGGCACTGGTGGCGCCCCTTCGATGTAGCCCAGCAGGGTGGGTTCGAACTGGGCGTTGCCGATCCATTTCAGTTGTAGCTCTTCGATGCGCTTGCCGGCGATTAGGGTGACGTCCCCGGCGGCGGCATAGCCGAAGAAGCGGCGCAACATGGCGCGCTTTTGGTTCCCCGATGCAGGGTCAAGGCCTACGGTTTGGTACTCGGCACAGACCAGTTCCGCACCTTGGATAATGGGTAGGTCGTTGCTGAATACCAGCTTGGCGCCATTCACCCTAGGGTTGCGATTGGCGTTGGCTTTGTTGCTGGCAGCGCTATCGTTAAGGGGCAGGTAGACGATAAGCCCTTTCTCCTTACCGGTTAGCCGTTGTTGCCAGGTGCTTTGGACCGCCTCGTTACTGCGGGGGAAGTTCCAGATGCGTAGGTCTGCCAGTTGCCCTTTCAGGGGGGAACCGGGCATGCCAATCATCAGCTCGCCACTACCCTCGAAAGGTGCCACTTTGCTGCGCTGCTTTAGCAGTTGGCCGTTAAGGTAGACTGACTGTGTTTTGGCATCTGCATCGTAGACATTGGCGATGTGCATCCACTGTTGTGGAGCAAAGTTATGGTCAATATTAAGATCATTGGCGTAGAAGCCCATGGCGTAGGTGTCGGCATCGCGAAAGCCCAGGTGTAGCAGCTGGTTCTTTTTGGCATTCCCTTGGCTGAGTATCCATTCAGCGCGGTCCGCCTCATCCCGTTTTACCCAGAACTCGATGGTGAAGCTCTTCTTGCTGAGATTGATACCGCTGAGAGTGAGGTTGTCATCTACGCCATCGAACTGGAATACCTGATTGCCGGGGTTGCCCAGCGGGGCGGTGCAGGCGATCTCTTGGGTGCTGGCGGAGTAGCTGGCGGCGAGGGTGGTCACGCCATGATCCCTTGCCTTACCACCCGCCACGTCATTGAGAGGATAGTAGTGGGCCAGATCCGGCTCGTTGCTATTCAGTGCAAAGCGGCTGTTGGCCTTGATCTCTGCATCATCCAGAGCGCTGTGCCAGATGCGTAGCTCTGCCAACCGGCCAAAGGGGGCGCCCTGTTTGGCGCTATTGCCAAAGGTGGTGATCGCTTGGCTGCACTGTTTATTGAGTACCTTGCTGATAGCGCCTCCACAGAGGGTGCCGTGTAGCGCACCCTCTTCTACCTTGTCGAAGGCCACCAAGTTACCATTGACCTCTTTGGAGGTCATGCTCCAGGCATGGCTGAGGCCTGACTCTTCGCCGCTCAGCGGGTTGAACATGGCATTTTGTATCTCGTTGATGCTGAGACTGCGGCTCCATAGCTGTAGGTCGTGGATCTCTCCGGCAAAGTATTTGTCGTGACTCCAGTTGCTGCGGCCAATGTAGTTTTTGCTGCGCTTAAGGGAATTGGGCAGGTGGCAGTCACCGTAGGCGACCTCTTGGCCATTGACGTAGAGGGCTGAGGTGCCGCTGCTATCGATGGTGGCAGCTACGTGTGTCCAGACCCCTTTGGGTAACACCCCTTTTGCGATGAGTTGCTGTCCGTTTGTGTCTTGGCGAATAGAGATTACCAGGTTATTCGTGCCGCCTTCATTGGCGAAGACGATGTTGTCGCTATTGGCACCGTTACCAAAGTCAATGATACGAGACCAGTGGTTAAAGGCGTCAAACTTAACCCAGCACTGCACAGTAAAGCCGTTGTTCACTTCCAGGGTGTGCTCAGGGAGTTGTAGGTAGCTGTTTTTGCCGTTGAATACCATGGCCTGGCGGTTGATGGTCTGCTGCTCCTCCAGAGGTAGGCCGACCTTTTGGCCATCCACATAGAAGAGGGTGTTGCCATTTTTCGCTACGGCAGCCACATGGTGCCAGCCCAGGCTGAGGTTGGCGGCCATATCCCAACCACTGTCATGGAAGAAGCCATCCACTAGCGTGCCCAGGCGGCGGTTTTCCAAAATGGCAATCACTGCCTCTTGGCCTGTGGCATCGGACGTGAGCATGTTCAGCCAATAGGGTACACCTGTTTCATCATAGGCAGGTGGGTAGTAGAACCACGCTTCTATGGAGAAGCCGCTGGTGGGCAGTTCGATGCCATTCTCTGCCACCTTCGCCAGGGCGTCAGCACGGGCAAACAGGGCGCAGCTGTTGAGGTTGCTGGGCAGCCACTCTTCATAGCTGCTGTTGACCTCATCGGCGCAGGCATCATAAAGGGTGTTGCGCATCCGTCCTTGCTGATCGAAGTAGTTAAGCTGTACGTTGCCCTCGCTGCTGGCCAGAGAGTGAACCGATGAGCGGGGGGAGGCGAAGCCCAGTAGGGCGCCGTAGGTTTTGAGCCCCTGCTTATCCTGGGTGAGCAGGGTCATCTGTTGGGGTTCGTTTTGCACGGTTTTGGCCACATCCAGGAAGCGCTGGTTAAGGGTGTTGAGGTTGTTCTCAGCGCTGGCAATGGATTTAATCAATTGGTCCCGCGTACTCTTTAATTCCTTTAAACGCTCTGCGGAGCGATTGGCCAGTAGGGTGGTGACCCGTTTCAGGCGGGAGCTATCGCTGCTCAGCCTCTCTTGGCTGCTTTGGTATTCCCGCTCCAGCTTGCTGTATTCATCTTTATAGGTGGATTTTGGCTCTCCCATCGGGAACTGCTTTTTCACCTCGGCAATCTTCTTCTCCAAATCAGCTTTAAAAGCGCGATTCAGGGCGATCATCGGGGTTTTGATCAGCTTCTCCATCTCCGCGATCTGTTTGTCGTATTGGGTGTAGGGGCAGAGCTGCCACATCTGGTTATTTTGCCCGTTGTAGGGCCACAGAACCACTCGGCTCTTGTCGGACTTGCCGTGGCCGTAGACATCCAGCACCAGGCCGTTGGCCTTGTTGTGGATGCTGTAATAACCTTTGCCGCGACTCGCTACACTCCAGTATTGGGAGTCGTTATGCTTTGAGGCAATATAGAGGTTCTCTGACTTTTTCCCCGCGCTAAGGTACTGCTTGTTGGATAGGCAACGGATTTTATAGTAGCCATTGTTTTGGCGGACAAACTCCCATGCCTGGTTGTTACCGAAGTGTTGGCCATAGATATAGACTTGGCTGCCACTCTTGCTATTGCTGAGATCTAACACCCGGCCCGCCTCTTTTGCTTTCCACACCATCTGGTAGTTAAGGGGGTCTTTGCTAAAGTCATCCAGCTGTTTCTTCAGGGATTTGACCTGAGGTGTCAGTGTCTTGGTTGAGTTTTCCAGGCTGGCCTTTTCTGTTTCAAACTTTTGTACGTTTTCATAGAGTTCGATCTCCTCCAGTACCGCGGTGAGGGATTTCCGTTGGCTGGCAATGGTGAGTTCGGTGCGGGGAATCTCCTGGATTGCGCTCTCCAGCTCGGTGGCGTTATCCAAAAGCAGGGGCAGATCCAGCTCATCGGTGTAGAGCTCTTTGCTGATGCTGTCGCTGATCAGTTCGATCTTATGTTTACGGATGTTAAGGGTTTGCCACTCATCCTGCGGTGCCGCCAGCTCATCCCGCCATTTGCCGCTGACCTTGTCGATCTCAAAGCAGCGGATCATATTCACCCCTTCCGGCACGGTGAAGGTGGTTTTGGCTTTAAACCAGCCATCGCCCAGCTCCTCAAACTCATGCATGGACCAGGTGGCGGCGGAGAAGGGGATCTTCTCTTCACTGGTGCGGGCCTTTTTTCCCCAGTAGTTAAACTGGAACAGCGGGTGGCGCATGCCGTCGGCATCGTTGATCTCATCCAGGGTGAAGGGAGTGTCATCGCTGCGCAGGGCGCGGAACTCAAAGCTCTCCTGATAGCAGGCGCCTTGAGAGACCGCGACCAGATCATCGTTACTGAAGCGCACCGCCCGTCCCACACTATTGCTGCGGGAGAGTTCACAGGCGGCTACATAGGTTTCGCCATAGACCACCGCATCCAGCTGGTTGCTGGAGAAGTCGGGGCTGATGCGTTGCTCACCCTCATGGGCAATACCGCCCAGCTTCCAGTAGCCCACTAGACCATACTCGGTGCCGGAGAGGGTGTTATAGATACGGGTTTTCAACTCATTTCTAGGCAGTGCCAGCTGCCAGATCTGTAGGCTGGATAGCTTGCCTCTAAAGTCACTGCTCTGATCCGGGGCGGCAGCAATGCTAAAGGATTGTTGATAACTCTCTTGCAGTAGTTGCTCTTTACTACCGGGGACGCGATGGGGAGCGCACTTCCACTGGATGCCTGTAGGCTTAAGCAGATGCTGCTTGCCTCGGGTAATGTCTATCAGCTTGCTGGCCAGGGTCTCTTGCAGATACCAGTTTGCCACCAGGTTGGGCTCGATGCCGCTTAGCTCCAGATGGCGCTGCTGCTCGATAACCTCTTGGGGCTGGGCGATATCCCAGATACGGACATCGGCGATAAGGCCTTTGTATTCTGTGCCCTGGTTGTAGTTGCCATTCACTTTATCGGCTTCTGAACCCACACCGATAAAGCCGTAGCGCAGGGCTCCACTACCCAGGGCGACACCGTTGTGGGCCGATTTTGCTGAGTCCAATTGCCCATTTACATAGATGCGTTTTTCACCGCTGCTGACATCATAGGTGGCGGCGATGTGATACCACTTGTTGTCTTCCAGGTGCAGGGTGCCTGTCATGTCATCGATGCTCTCGCCGCGGGTGCACCACATCACATGACGGTCAGATTTGTTGCCGTTGATGGCGAGGCGCCAATATTCGCTGCGGTCAAAGGAGGCGATAATGCCCTCGCCATCCTGTTTGGTATTGATCCACGCCTCTACGGTGATGGCGTTGATGCAGCCCTTTTCGTTGTAGTGAAGCTTGTCGATGGCGAGACGTTCGCCATTCAGTTGCAGGTTGTTGCCGGGAAGGTTGAGGGGCTTGGCGGGTGGAATCGCCTTTTCGCTACAGACGATGCCATCCCGGGCCAGGGTCATCTGGGTTTCGCCAGTGCTTTCCCCTTGGTAATTCCAGATTGCAGTGACATGGACCCAGCGTCTTTCTGTAAAGGATGCAGAGTCTTTGATGGTGGTGCTATAGCCATCAGCAAATTTGAGGGTGAAAGTGAGTCGACCATCCTTGCCGATGTAGAGGTGATAGCTCTCATCCGGTGCACTTTTGATAATGGTCTGTTGCCGCTCCTGAAGGCGATCCAGGAAGACCCAACAACCAATACTACGGGCCAGGTTGTGTTTGGGCTTATGGCCTTCGAAATTGCCTTCACCGCTGGTGAGGTAGTCGCCGTTGCCATCAAAGTAGAGCCCACGGCGCTTGATCCGGCTGAGGTTGATCACCTCGCCGCTGGGCCAGATGTTATCGATAACAAAGCTATTATCATCACCGTTGAGTTGGCGCAGAGGATATTGTCCATCCTGGTTGATGGAACCACTGATCTTGATCTCATCCCCCTCCATCAGGTTATGGGCGACACAGCTGATGCGTAGCCCCCCTTCGGCGGTTTTCTCATAACTGGCGATCATGTTTTCGAACACCAGACCCTGCTCATCATCCTCTATTACCTCCCAGAAGCCCTGCTCATCCTCTTCATCAAATATCGCATCGATTTCGAAGGTGGTGCCATCCACGTTCTTGGCCACATAGCAGCCGTTATAGCTTTTGGTACCGGAGATCTTGATGGTATTGCCAGCCCTGAGATCTTCGATGGATTCAAGAGAGGTGACTTGTAGCAGCTCCTCCTCTCCCTGGGCGAGCTTGGCAATGGTGCCCATGGGGGGCGGTGTCTGATCGGCAATCAGCTTGATATCGTCCAGGGTGGTGAGGGGCAGCAGCAGCTCCTTTACCTTGCCCCGAAGCAGTTGACTCTCATCAATGGAGCGATCCACCTGTGCCAGCATACCCTGGTTGTTGGCGGCGAAAGAGATGCTGGCGATTAGCGGCTTCTCTTGATCAGGCAGTTGCAGGGGGACCGACAGCATCACCTGTGCACCCTCTTTCATCAGCTGGGTGCCTGCCTTGGTTTGACGGCTCACCTGATTGAAATAAAGAGTACTGTCGAAGCCATTTACCACGCTGCCAGGCAGCGTTAGGGTACGCTCGACAATCCCTGGCAGGCGGCTCATCACCTTTTTCTCTGAGGATTCGGGATCGTTTTGGATCTTCACCCGATCTCCCAGGTCGATGCGCCCCTCTCCCGACATGGCAACGGAGACAAGCTTTAAACGCTGTTGCGTATAGACGAAGAAGTTCCAGCGATACTTGTCGTGCTCATTGGTGTTGATCAGTTCCACCGAGAACCAGGGGGTGCTGGGATCAAATTTGCCGAGGAAATTCAGCTGCAGAGTGGGTTCGTAGAAGGGGAGGTCATTGATGTCACGGTAGTCCAGGGAGTCCTGGGTGCTCTTGCCCGATTTTTCAGGGGTGAGCTTTTGCTGGCTGCGGCGATAGCGCACCTCCAGCTTGGGAATCAACTCATTGGTCATACCGTCGAGGATAAAGCGGCTCAGGGTCAGATAACCTTGCTGGGAGAGCGCAAAGAGACAGATATGGCCATTGCTGGAGAGAAGTTTTACCGGTGCGACGCAAAAGCTGGCGGCTGCATCACCATAGAGGGAGCTCAGCAGCAGTTGATTGTTAAGGTTGTCAGTGAGGTTACTGGCCTCGTAGGCGAGCACTGAGGGATCATTTATGGATTGACCCAGTGCCAAAGGCTTCCAGTTCTCAAAGCCGGCCAGACTGGGGTCCTTGATCTCGCCACTCTCTTTTAATGCACTATCTTCAAAGCCGGATTGGCGCACGGTGTAGTGGATAGCACCACTACTATCGATCCCAAAGACCAATACCTTTCCTTCGTGGGCGATAGTATTGAGATAAATAATGTCCGGCGTGGTTGAAGCCATGTAGGATCCTCCTGTCGTCTGTTTTTTTTACAGCGAAGCATTTTTTATTAGTGATTAAGAGAGCCGATTCTTGATGGAGACTTGAGAATGGCGAAGCCCCATAGATGTAGCTGTCAAAACGGCCTAAGTCAAGCTAGATTGAGTTTTAACATATTGATTAATAATATTTTTAACCTTTGATTGGGGGGGGTGGGTTATGATGCTTTTTTATTGTCATATAGCGGGGGTAGAATTGCCCCTGCCTAATGAGGCACTGGCTGCTTGTAGGCAGCTAAGATAAATTTGGGGTTGCACCGAGTGTATTTTGGGTAAAAATGCACTTCAGACCCGAGGAACCCTTGATAGTACTCCCTGTCGATATTGGGCTTAATCAGGACTTCCTTTTTATTACTTTAGTGGGCACCTTAAACACCCTATGTCACAAATTTCGAATCATACACATCAGCGCTATTGGGTAGCGATTGCTGCTCTGGCGTTTTGGTTGTTTGCACAAGGTGTATTGACTGGGCATCTGTATGATTTTGAATCAGCGCACCCCGCTGATGGCTGTGAACTCTGTCTGAAGGTGGGGGCGGCCAAGTTAATTGGTTACGCGGCCGCACCTCTTATCACGCTGACGGGTTTCCTGGGGCTCTATTTCCCAATGGCTCTCCAGGTATGGGATGAGCCGATATCCCTGCCATTCTGGGCCAGAGGCCCGCCCGTCGCTCTCCAATCCCTTTAAAAAATCTCGTTATTTTTTGCGTAGCTGCTGTGCTGCTGCGCCTATTACTTTTTGATTGGAGAACAGAATGTCTCGCAAGATAAACTTTGCGGCTGCACTGCTGGCTGCACTGCTGGCTGCACCAATGACCGTTTTTGCCCAAGGTCAAACCTTTAACCCCGATATCAGCGTGATCCTGGATGGTCGTTATAGCCACTATTTGAGTGAGGCGGAATATGAACTGCCTGGCTTTATGTTGAGTGGTGAAGCCGGTAATGGAGAGCAAGGATTCTCTCTGGGCCACTCCGAGTTGGTGATGAGCGCCAATATCGATGATATGTATTACGGCAAGCTGACCGCGGCAATCCATGCCGGTGATGAAGGCAGTGAGTTGGAGCTGGAGGAGGCTTATATCGAAACCCTGACTCTGGGTCATGGTGCCACGGTTAAGGCTGGGCGATTCTTCTCCGGCATCGGTTATCTGAATCAACACCACCCCCATAGTTGGGATTTTGCCGATGCGCCGCTGGTGTATCGAGGTCTGTTTGGTGAGCAATTGTTTGATGATGGGATACAGCTTCGCTGGGTAGCGCCCACTGATTTGTTTATCCAATTGGGGGCTGAATTGGGGCGTGGTGCGCAATTTCCAGCGGGTGGTGCAGCCAATGAGGGAAGTGGTACCCAGGCGCTGTTTGTGGAGTTCGGTGGTGACGTGGGGGCCAGCCATAGTTGGCAGTTAGGACTCTCCCACTGGCAGGCCGAAGTGGCGGCGCGGGAAGGGGGGGGACATGCTCATGGTGCAGTGGCAGTTGAAACGCCGGTGTTTCGTGGCGACAGTGAAATCAGTGCGCTGGATTTCGTATGGAAGTGGGCACCTAATGGCAACAATCGTGAACGCAACCTGAAGTTCCAATTTGAATACTTTATGCGTGATGAAGAAGGTAATATCGAGTTAGAAGGTTCTGACCCGCTAGAGGAGAGCAGCTATGCAGGCACCCAGAAGGGGTGGTACAGCCAGCTGGTCTACCAGTTTATGCCCCAATGGCGGATAGGGGCTCGCTATGACCGCTTGGAAGCAGATAATCAGGGCGAGGATATGGCGATATTGGGCGAGGCAGGCCTGGATGACGAGGGGCATACCCCTAATCGTATCAGCTTGATGGTGGACTACTCCCGTAGCGAATTTAGCCGTCTGCGCCTTCAGTACAACCGGGATAACTCCAGTGAAGTGGAGGACAACTACCTGATGCTGCAATACGTGATGAGCCTGGGTAGTCATGGCGCCCATAGCTTCTAGGGAGTAACTAATGAGACTATTTATATCTATTGCTTTGATCTGGATGATGCAGATGGGAAGTGCGGCGGCGGAACTTCGCGCTTTTACCTGTGAGCCAGAGTGGGCAGCGCTGCTGAATGAATTGGCTGGTGATAAGGTGGTGGCTCATAGTGCCACTACGGCTTATCAAGACCCTCACCATATTGAGGCTCGCCCCAGTCTGATTGCTCAATTGCGCCGTGCAGATCTCTTGATCTGCAGCGGTGCCGAACTAGAGCAGGGTTGGTTGCCCATGTTATTGCGCAAGTCGGGTAATGCCAAGGTGCAACCAGGGCAGATGGGGCACATCGAGACGGCCGAGTTCGTTGTGCTGCTAGATAAGTCCGCAGTGTTGGATCGCAGCATGGGGGATGTACATGCTGCAGGGAATCCCCACTTTCATCTGGATGCACGCTATTTTCTTCCCATTGCGCAAGGAGTAAGTGAGCGCTTACAACAAGTAGACCCTGCCAACCACAATTACTATACAGAGCGACTAATGGATTTTCGTAGCCGTTGGCAACAGGCTATTGAGCGCTGGCAGCAGCAAGCAGCACCGCTGGCAGGTCAGCGCATGGTGGTACATCACAAGGACTGGCGTTACCTGTTTGCTTGGTTGGGGATGGAAGAGGCAGCTACGCTTGAGCCGAAACCGGGAGTTGCCCCCAGTGCTGCTTATTTAGCGACGCTGAAAAAGACTCTGACGGAGCAACCGGCAGCATTGATTCTCTATAACAGCTATCAATCCGATCGGGCGGCAAAATGGCTCTCTCAAGAGATGGGTATACCGATGCAGCAATTACCTTACTCAGTGGGTGGAGCGGAAGGCGCTGATGACCTGTTTGGGTTGTTTGATGTGCTGGTTGGTCAGCTCTTAAAGGTGACTGAATGAGCTGGCAGTTGCTGGATTGGGGCATACTGCTACCTGCACTGGCGGCTGGTGCGCTGGTACTACTGACCCATGTGCCTTTGGGGAGAGAGGTGTTGTCTCGCGGGATTATCTTCATTGATTTGGCGGTGGCACAGGTTGCTGCATTAGGCGTGATAGCGGCCGGATTTTTAGGATGGGATGAGAACCGCTACCTATTACAGTTGGTGGTAGTGATTAGTGCGTTAGGGGCAGCTTTGTTGCTTCGTGGGCTGGAACGTCGTTTTAGCAATATTCAGGAGGCCATGATAGGGGTTACCTTCGTATTAGCCGCCACATTGGGGATGCTACTTCTTGCCCATGACCCACATGCTGGAGAGCAGCTTAAAGAGCTGTTGGCCGGACAAATCCTCTGGGTAGACTGGTCCATGCTGGAGGAGGCCGCTTTTGCCACATTGCTGGTATTGGTGCTATGGAGAGCACTTCCGGCGCGCATGGCTGCACTGCGTTTTTACCTGGTATTTGCCTTAGCCGTGACGGTATCGGTGCAACTGGTTGGTGTCTATTTGGTTTTTGCTTCGTTAATTATACCGGCATTACTGATCCGTCATCGACGTGGCAAGAGTGCTTTAGCATTGGGCTACCTGATTGGAATGGGAGGCTATTTGGGTGGCTTGCTGGGCTCTGCGTTGTTTGACCTTCCTTCTGGGCCCTTGATTGTTTGGGCGCTGGCTATATTAGCATTGTTCTTTGGTATGGTGGCTGGGCGGTACTTTCCATCCTCTCGTGAATCATTATAATAACCAACAATTTTACTTGGAAAAGTCTGGAGAAAACCATGGTAAGCCTGGAGACCCCTATCTGTGATTTTGGCCAGCCGGCCATTGATTTCAAACTGCCTGGCGTAGATGGCAAAGAGTGGAGCTTGGCAGATTGTGCAGGCCCCAATGGCCTGTTGGTGATGTTTATCTGCAACCACTGCCCTTATGTGAAGGCGATCCGTGAGAGGATTGTGCGGGATACCAATGAGCTGAAAGAGATGGGCGTTAATGCTGTAGCAATAATGTCTAACGATCCAAGCCTTTACGAGGAAGACTCTTTCGAAAACATGAAAAAGATCTCCGAAACGTTTGGATTCAACTTCCCATACCTTATAGATGAAACTCAGGAGGTTGCTAAAGCCTATGGTGCTGTATGTACCCCTGATTTTTTCGGTTATAACGGCCAATTAGCGTTGCAATATCGGGGGCGTTTGGACGCCAGTCGTAAGGAGACGGCCGAAGGTGAAGTGCGCCGAGATCTGTTTTTGGCGATGAAAGAGGTGGCTGAAACTGGTAGAGGGCCGGAAGAGCAAATTCCCAGCATGGGTTGCTCAATTAAGTGGAAAGATGAGTAAAAAACGCCCAATATCGCAATTCTTTTCCTCTGAAGACTTGAGTTAAGGCATTGATAAATAAGGCAAGAGGGGTTTGGTGAGGGCTTTGGGTATTGCTCAAAGCCTGCTTTTATTGGAGAATTGTCCGTTCAAAATTTGGCCTGGGCATAAACAATAAACAAACAATCCGCCCTGAAAAGTGCCTTAACGAGTGTGAATGAGACGACATTTCACCGCTTGAATTTAACGAGATTGCATGGGTCGGGAGAGCGCAACATGAGTATGACTCTCCAGGCCAGTTGTAAACTTTTTCACTAAAAAACTTTTAGGGAGGCTCTCAATGCCATCACGTAGAGAACTAGCCAATGCCATCCGTGTCCTGAGTATGGACGCAGTGCAAAAAGCTAATTCAGGTCACCCCGGTGCTCCAATGGGTATGGCGGACATCGCCGAAGTACTGTGGAACAGCCACATGAAGTACAACCCAACCAATGCCAAATGGGCTGATCGCGACCGTTTCGTTCTGTCAAATGGTCATGGCTCCATGCTGATCTACTCTCTGTTACACCTTACCGGCTTCGATCTAAGCATCGAAGACATCAAGAATTTCCGTCAGCTGCACTCTAAAACTGCCGGCCACCCTGAGTATGGTTATGCCGATGGTATCGAAACCACAACGGGTCCTCTGGGTCAGGGCATCACCAACGCTGTCGGTATGGCGATTGCTGAGCGTACCCTGGCTGCCCAATTCAACAAGCCTGGTCATGACATCGTTGATCACAACACCTACGTGTTTATGGGCGATGGTTGTTTGATGGAAGGTCTGTCCCACGAAGCTTGTGCAATGGCAGGTACCCTGGGTCTGGGCAAGCTGATTGCATTCTGGGATGACAACGACATCTCTATCGATGGTCACATTGGTGACTGGATGGAAAAAGGCGTTCCTGGTCGCTTCAAGTCTTACGACTGGCATGTAATTCCTAACGTTGATGGTCACGATCCTGAGGCGATCAACGCTGCGATCGAAGAAGCGAAGTCTGTAACTGACAAGCCTTCTCTGATTTGTACTCGTACTGTTATTGGTTTCGGTTCTCCAAATCTGAAAGGTACCCACGACTGTCACGGTGCTCCTCTGGGCCATGATGAGATCGCTGCAACTCGCCAAGAGTTGGGCTGGACTCACGAGCCTTTCGAAATTCCAAGTGAAGTTTATGCTGGCTGGGATCACAAAGAGCAAGGTGCCGCTGATGAGGCTGCATGGAATGCTAAGTTCGAAGCCTATAAGGCTGAATACCCAGAGTTGGCGGCTGAATTCGTGCGTCGTATGTCTGGCGAACTGCCTGCTAACTTCGAAGTTGAGATGGATAAATTCATCGCTAAAACTCAAGAAGAGATGCCAAACATCGCTTCTCGTAAAGCTTCTCAAAACGCTATCGAGGCAATGGGCCCTCTGCTACCAGAGATGTTCGGTGGCTCTGCTGACTTGACCGGTTCTAACCTGACCAACTGGTCCGGTACCGTTAAGGTGAACCGCGAGAATGCTGAAGGTAACTACATCTCTTGGGGTGTACGCGAATTCGGTATGGCCCACATGATGAACGGTATGGTTCTGCATGGCGGCTTCAAAGTTTACGGCGCAACTTTCTTCATGTTCATGGAGTTTATGCGTAACGCATTGCGTATGTCTGCGCTGATGAAGATTGGCACCATCTACGTTTACACTCATGACTCCATCGGTCTGGGTGAAGATGGTCCGACTCACCAACCGGTTGAGCAAATGGCTACCATGCGCGTGATCCCTAACTTCCAAACCTGGCGCGCTTGTGATGCGATCGAGTCTGCGGTTTCTTGGAAGATGGCGATGCTGCGCGGCAATGCGCCAACTGCACTGGTATTCTCTCGTCAAAATCTGACGCCTATGGAGCGTACCGCTGAGCAGGTTAAAAACATCGAGAAGGGTGGCTACGTACTGAAGGATTGCGAAGGCACTCCAGACGTGATCTTTATTGCGACCGGTTCTGAGGTTGGCCTGGCGGTTGAAGCTGCTGAAGCGATGGATGTAAACGTTCGCGTTGTCTCTATGCCTTCTACTTGTGCATTCGATGCTCAAGACCAAGCTTACAAAGACTCTGTACTGATCCCAGGCGTTAAGCGCGTTGCGATTGAAGCAGGCGTTGCTGACTCTTGGTACAAGTATGTTGGCCTGGATGGCGCGACCGTATGCATGAAGTCATTCGGTGAATCTGCACCTGCTGGTCAATTATTCAAAGAGTTCGGCTTCACTGTAGAGAACGTTGTTGCGACTGCCAACAAGGTCCTGGGCAAGTAATATTTTTAAGCCAGGCCTGGTTTGGCACGAAGCGAGCCAGGTCTGATTGAGAAACTTTAGGAGTTAAATCATGGCAATTAAAATTGGTATTAATGGATTCGGTCGTATCGGTCGTATGGCTTTTCGCGCTATCGCGAAAGAGTTCACCGATATGGAAGTTGTTGCAATCAATGACCTGCTGGACGCTGATTACCTGGCGTACATGCTGAAGTATGATTCAGTACACGGCCGTTTCGACGGTGACGTTTCTGTAGACAACGGTGACCTGATCGTTAATGGCAAGAAGGTTCGTCTGACTGCTGAACGCAATCCAGCTGACCTGAAGTGGAACGAAGTAGATGTTGATATCGTTCTAGAGTGTACTGGTTTCTTCTTGACCGAAGAGACTTGTCAGGCTCATATCGCTGCAGGTGCTAAGAAAGTAGTTCAGTCTGCACCTTCTAAAGATGCGACTCCAATGTTCGTATACGGTGTAAACCACGAAGATTACGCTGGTCAAACCATTGTCTCTGCGGCTTCTTGTACTACTAACTGTCTGGCTCCTCTGGCTAAAGTTATCAACGATAACTTCGGTATCAAGCGTGGTCTGATGACAACTGTTCATGCTGCAACTGCGACTCAAAAGACTGTTGATGGTCCTTCTATGAAAGACTGGCGCGGTGGTCGCGGTATTCTGGAGAACATCATTCCTTCTTCTACTGGTGCAGCTAAAGCTGTGGGTGTAGTTCTGCCAGCACTGAATGGCAAACTGACTGGTATGGCTTTCCGCGTTCCAACTTCAGACGTATCTGTTGTTGACCTGACTGTTGAACTGGAAAAAGATGCATCTTACGCAGACATCTGCGCTGCGGTTAAAGCGGCTTCTGAGCAACCAGGTATTGGCGAGACTCTGGCTTACACTGACGAGAAAGTAGTTTCTACTGACTTCCGTGGCGTTGGTTACTCTTCTATCTTCGATGCAGAAGCTGGTATTGCGCTGGATGGCACTTTCGTGAAGCTGGTATCTTGGTACGACAACGAGTACGGCTACACCTGCAACATGATGCGTTTTGTTCGTCACGTTGCTAACAACTAAGATTCTTTAGTTGAGCAAACAGGGTATGGGGTTTATCCTCATGCCCTGTTTTACCCTACCCCGCATGCCTTGCCAGGAGGCGAGATGATTGTGTAGAGAATTGGATTCTCAGGGGGGGCTGAAAGAGTGGAATATGGGATGCCTCTCCAAGAGAGGGAAATTTCCTGAGGGTTCAAGGATCAAGCAAGCATCCGCCTATCTGGTAAGATGTGCGGGTTACCAAGAGAGATTTGTTGAGGTGAGTACCTCACCAAATTTCTTTTTATTAAATTAAATATATCGTGGAGAGATGACCATGTCCGTAATTAAGATGACCGATCTCGATCTGTCTGGTAAGCGTGTACTGATTCGCCAAGACCTGAACGTGCCTGTGAAGGATGGAAAGGTAACTTCAGATGCGCGTATCCGTGCTTCGCTGCCTACTATCGAAAAAGCCCTGGAAGCAGGTGCTGCGGTTATGATCATGTCTCACCTGGGTCGTCCTACCGAAGGCGAATACGCAGAGGAGTTCTCTCTGGCGCCTGTTGCTGACTACATGGGTAACCTGCTAGGTAAACCAGTTAAACTGGTTAAAGATTACCTGGATGGCGTTGAGGTTGCGGCGGGTGAAGTTGCGATTCTGGAAAATGTTCGCTTCAACGAGGGCGAAAAGAAAAACGCTGACGACCTGGCTAAGAAATACGCTGCACTGTGTGACGTATTCGTAATGGATGCTTTCGGTACAGCTCACCGTGCGCAGGGTTCTACTCACGGTGTTGCTAAGTTTGCACCTGCAGCATGTGCTGGCCCTCTGCTAGCCGCCGAGTTGGAAGCACTGGGTAAGGCGCTGGATAACCCAGCTCGTCCAATGGTTGCCATCGTTGGTGGTTCTAAGGTTTCTACCAAATTGACTGTTCTGGAGTCTCTATCTAAAGTGGTAGATCAGCTGATCGTGGGTGGTGGTATCGCGAACACCTTCATCGCTGCGGCCGGTAACCAGGTTGGTAAGTCTTTGTACGAAGCAGACCTGATCGATACCTGTAACAAGTTGACTGCAGATGCGCAGTCTCGCGGTGGTGATATTCCTGTTCCTACTGATGTAGTTTGTGGTAAGGAGTTTTCAGAGACTGCTGAAGCGACTCTGAAGCCAGTTGCTGACGTTGCCGACGATGACATGATTTTTGATATCGGTCCTGATAGCGCTGCGGCACTGGCAGAGATTCTGAAATCTGCAGGAACTATCGTATGGAACGGCCCTGTAGGTGTATTCGAGTTTGACCAATTCGGCGAGGGTACCAAAGCGATCTCCATGGCAATTGCAGATTCACCTGCATTTTCTATTGCTGGTGGTGGAGATACTCTGGCAGCAGTGGACAAGTATGGTATTGCTGATAAAGTATCTTATATTTCGACTGGCGGTGGTGCTTTCCTGGAATTTCTGGAAGGTAAAAAACTGCCTGCTGTAGCAATTTTGGAAGAACGTGCTAACGGCTAAGCAACGTGATATAGCCCCTGAGTTTACTCAGGGGCTTTGTGCGTTATAACTAAACGATAGACTCTTGGAGCTCTACTCTTGTTAAGAAGAACAAAGATTGTAGCGACGTTAGGACCAGCTACTGATGACCCGAAGATGATTGATAAGATCATTGAAGCCGGTGTTGATGTAGTACGTCTTAATTTCTCACATGGTACTCCTGAAGAACATCAGGAGCGTGCAGAGCGTGTACGTAACCGTGCTCGTGCACATGGCCGTCAGGTAGGTGTTTTGGCCGACCTGCAGGGTCCTAAAATTCGTATTGAGCGCTTCCGTGATGGAAAAATCTTCCTCAATGAGGGCGATAAATTCATTCTGGATGCAGCTCTGGGTAGCGATGACGGTGATCAGGAGCGTGTAGGTATTGCCTACAAAGAACTGGTAAATGATGTTAAGCGTGGCGACACTTTGCTGCTGGATGACGGCCGTATCGTCTTCTGGGTAGAAGAGGTGGAAGGCAGCGAAGTGCGCTGTCAGGTGAAGATGGGTGGCTACCTGTCGGATCGTAAAGGCATCAACCTGCAAGGTGGTGGCCTTTCCGCGCCTGCTTTGACCGATAAGGACAAAGAGGACATCAAGACTGCGGCAATGATTCAGGCCGATTACCTGGCTGTCTCTTTCCCTCGCTCAGGTGAGGATATGGAGTATGCCCGTGAACTGCTACGCGAGGCCGGTGGCCATGGTGCTCTGGTTGCCAAGGTTGAACGCGCCGAAGCGATTCTGCCAGGCACCATGGAGAGCATCATTGAAGCCTCTGATGTTATTATGGTAGCTCGTGGTGATTTGGGTGTGGAGATTGGTGATGCAGCACTGCCTCCGGTACAAAAAGAGCTGATCAAAAAAGCTCGCGCGATGAATAAGGTGGTGATTACTGCGACCCAGATGATGGAGTCGATGATCGAAAACCACATTCCGACCCGTGCTGAAGTATTTGACGTAGCCAATGCCGTATTTGATGGTACCGATGCGGTCATGCTTTCTGCAGAAACGGCTGCTGGTAAGTTCCCTCATCTAGCTATTGCCGCGATGGACCGTATCTGTCGTGAAGCGGAAAAACAGGCTGCAGTTAAAGAGTCTGATCACCGTATCAACACCAAATTTGAGCGTGTTGACGAGGCGATAGCACTGTCTGCAATGTACGCCGCTAACCACTTAGGTGTGAAGGCAATTGCGGCGTTAACAGAGTCAGGCTCAACGCCTCTGTGGATGTCCCGCATCAGCTCCGGTATCCCTATTTATGCGATGACCTCTCACGTAGAGACTCGCCGCAAAGTGACTCTGTATCGTGGTGTTTATCCGGTTAGCTTCGAGACGGAGAAACGCGACCATGCGGCGGTGAATATGGATGCAGTTGAAGAGCTGCGTCGTCGTGGTGCAGTACGCAATGGTGATTTGGTCGTACTGACCAAAGGCGACCTGATGGGTGTCATGGGCGGTACCAACGCCATGAAGATTGTTCGTGTAGGCGATATGGTTGATCCAGAAGACCCTGCACATGGTAGTGTTGAATAAACACCAACAATACGTATTATTAGCAAAACATCTAATTTGAGGAGACAAACATGGCTCTAATTTCAATGCGCCAACTGCTGGATTACGCAGCTGAGAACGACTTCGGCCTGCCAGCATTCAACGTAAACAACATGGAGCAGGTTCACGCTATCATGCAAGCTGCTGATGCGGTAGATGCCCCTGTTATCATGCAAGGTTCGGCGGGTGCACGCTCTTACGCGGGCGAGCCCTTCCTGCGTCACCTGATCACTGCTGCAACTGAAATGTACCCACACATTCCTGTATGTATGCACCAGGACCACGGTGCTTCTCCTGCTGTATGTGCTCGTTCTATCCAGTCAGGTTTCACCTCTGTAATGATGGACGGTTCTCTGGAAGCTGATGGCAAGACTCCTGCTTCCTTCGAATACAACGTAGGCGTAACGGCTGAAGTTGTTAAGATGGCACACGCTTGTGGTGTATCTGTAGAGGGTGAGCTGGGTTGCCTGGGTTCACTGGAAACGGGTGAAATGGGTGAAGAAGATGGCCACGGTGCAGAAGGCAAGCTGGACATGGACATGCTGCTGACTGATCCTCAAGAAGCGAAAGACTTCGTTGAGAAGACTGGCGTAGATGCTCTGGCTATCGCAATCGGTACCTCACACGGTGCCTACAAGTTCACTGCAGAGCCTACTGGTGACGTACTGCGTATTGATCGTATCAAAGAGATCCACGCTGTACTGCCTAACACTCACCTGGTAATGCACGGTTCTTCTTCTGTACCTCAAGAGTGGTTGAAGGTTATCAACGAGTTTGGTGGTGAAATGCCACAAACTTACGGTGTGCCTGTTGAAGAGATCGTTGAAGGTATCAGATCTGGTGTTCGTAAAGTTAACATCGATACTGACCTGCGCATGGCATCTACCGGTGCGATCCGTCGCCACCTGGTTGAGAACACTTCAAACTTCGATCCTCGTAAGTTCATCAAGGCTTCAACTGAAGCAATGTCCGAGATCTGTAAAGCTCGCTATGAAGCATTCGGTGCTGCGGGTCATGCTTCTAAGATCAAGGCTAAGTCACTTGAGACTATGATCGACTTCTACGCTAAGTAAGTTTTTACTTCATGTAGATACCAACGCGGAAGTGTTGGAAAGAAAACCCGGCTTCGGCCGGGTTTTTTATGCTATCTTGAATCGGGTATATTGATTGAAATTACATGGTGGATAGAAATAATTCTGGCACTATTAATTTATAAGTCAAAAGGGAACATATGAAAAAAGGGTTTCTAATTTCAGCGCTATTTTTAATTTCAAGTGGTTGTTTCGCGGGTATGACAACTAATGTAAGTGTTGTTGATATTGGTGTGCATGATCAGCAGCAGTATATAAATTTCAAATTTTCACCCAGTTTGCAGCAAAATTACGCGAATAGTAGTCAGAATACGAACCCTGATGACGTAACGTGTGTAAACAAAGATTATGCGAGTATTTCATATAACAATGGCAGTCACGAAAAACTTTATGCGATGTTGCTCAGTGCCTTTTCTATGAATAAGAAAATCTCGATTCAGTATTCAGATACAGAATGTGGATTATGGGGTGGGCAGTTATTGGTGGAAAAGATTTGGATAACTAATAATTAGTAGACCAATGGGCAGGAATAAGGATGAATTTTTGAGCTCGTTTTTCGCTTCACGTTACCAATGAATAATGGCTTAAGATTATTATTTAATAATATGCCTATTATCTGTATAGCTGCTGATACGATAGCCGATAGTGAGTGTGATTTAGTAGATACTGATGCAGTAATTGTTCTTTAATGAGGTAAGTGAGAGCGCGTGCGTAGAGGATTATTATCTCCAAATATTAAATATCATATTATTAGTATATTATTTATTTATAATTTATTTTTGGCTCCAGTAGAGTGAGTATTTACAGTGTGGAGCGATGTTTTCGATATTTCTGACAAAAGGCCCTGTTTAAAACGGGGCCTTTTTTGTTGGGGCATCGGTATCCTGATAGCATAACCATGCGGGAGCCTATATAATCTGTTCCTCTCTTAATCTCCTAGAAAATATTGGTGTAATTATTCTAATGTAGATTGAGACGGCCAATGCGATGCTATGGGATGTGGCATATCTTATAATGTGTTGTTTTTTCAGTGAAAAATGAGCGCCTTGCTTGCTATAGGCATGCTTTGGAAGAGTGGCGTGCTATTTGCAGTTATGGATCATCTGGACATATATTTTTTGAGTAAATAGGTATGAAAGAAGGGTATTTACGAGATCATGGCTACTTGGTTGTAGGTGCCTTTGCACTCATGGATGGCATTTTGCTGCTATCCAGTGCCATATTGGTGCATTATTTCTATTTCTCAAGCTTTGAAATTCCCTATGCTTATAAAATGACGATGGTGGTTAGCTTCCTGCTGTGTGCGTGGCTCTTTCCATTGATGGGGGTGTATAACCTTGAGAGGGGGCAGCGTCTTAGCCAAGAGATAAAGACGGTCGCTACTGCCTGGACGACTGTTTTTGTTGCGCTGTTGCTAATAGGTGCATTGACGAAAACCAATTGGCAGATGTCTCGAGTGTGGGTGGGAATGTGGTTTTTGGTGGCCGCATGTTGTGCGGTTGTCATTCGTGGCTTGACGTGGCAGATCATCAATAAGGTGCGTAGTTCAGGAAAGAATATTCGCCATATTGTGATTGCAGGCCATGGCAATATGGCGAAGGATGTGGTTGAAAAGATCCAGCATGAGGCGTGGCTGGGGCTGAATGTTGTCGGTTATTTCTCCGATAGCAGTGAAAAGGATTTACTGAAAGGAATGAAGGGATGTATTCGACAAGGGGATTTCAGTGATCTTGCAGAATATATCCGTAAGAATGATATTGATGAGGTTTGGATCGCAATACCCTTGAGTCAGGGGGAGGATCTAAAACATGCACTGGAGGGGCTGAAGTATGTCATGAATCAGGTGAGACTAGTGCCTGATACACTCGGCTTTCAAATCATTAATCACTCAATTAGTGAAATTGGCGGGATTCCGGTCATCAATATTACCGAAACACCGATGCGTGGTATTAACCAGTTACTGAAGTTGATTGAAGATAAGGTAATAGCGTCACTTATTCTGTTGATGATTTCACCTTTAATGTTGGTGATTGCAGCAGCTGTCAAGATGAGTTCTCCCGGCCCCGTGTTTTATCGCCAGGAACGCGTGAGCATGAATGGCAGTACGTTTGAAATGCTAAAGTTTCGCTCGATGCCCGTGGATGTTGAGTCAAAAACTGGGCCGAAGTGGGCAAGTAAGGGTGAAAGCCGGGCGACACGGGTTGGACAGTTTTTGCGGTCAACGAGCCTGGATGAGTTGCCACAATTTCTCAATGTACTAAAAGGTGACATGTCGATAGTCGGACCAAGGCCTGAACGCCCGATGTTTGTTGAGGAGTTTAAGGACCAAATACCGGGTTATATGCAGAAGCATTTGGTGAAAGCAGGAATTACTGGCTGGGCTCAGGTTAATGGTTGGCGCGGTGATACTTGCTTGAATGAGCGCATCAATCACGATTTGTACTACATCCGTAATTGGAGTGTGTGGTTTGATTTAAAAATTATCTACTTGACCCTGTTTAAAGGGTTTGTAAATAAAAACGCATATTAGACGTGGTGTAAGAATGAGTGAAGCACTGAGTATTGGGCTGTTTATTCCGGTATTAAATGCTCAAGAGGAGTTGGGTGAATTGCTGCCTGCGCTGAAGCGGCTAGAACCGGCTCCTGATCAAATCCTATTTGTAGATTCCAGTTCCGATGATGATACGTATCAAACCATTATCGATGCAGGCTATCAGTGCAAAGTGATTAAGCGGGCTGACTTTGGTCATGGACGAACCCGCAATATGGCCCTAAGTGAGATGGATGTCGATATCGTTGTCTATTTAACGCAAGATGCGATTCCGACTCAACCCGATATGATTGCAAAGTTAACGGCCCCTTTTGCTGATGAAAAGATTGCCCATACTGTTGCTCGGCAATTGCCGAGACAGGATGCCACGCTGAGCGCACAATTTTCTCGCCAATTTAATTATCCTGCGAAAAGTCATGCCAATGGCAAGGCTGAATATGAGCGCCGGGGAATTCGTGCCATCTTTACATCCAATTCATGTGCTGCCTATCGGCGTCAAACCCTAGAGTCTATCGGTGGTTTTGCTACTGGGATTCCATCTAATGAAGATGCTATTGCGGTTGGTATGCTGCTAAAACAGGGGTATGTAATGCAGTATGTGGCTGATGCCGAAGTGGTTCATAGTCATAATTACAAGTTGAGTGAAGAGTTTCGTCGCTATTTTGATACAGGGGTTGCACATACGTGCCATCCTATATTTAGTGAGGCGACTAAGAAAAGTGTCGGTAAAGAAGGCCAGTCTTATGTAAAGAGCGAAGTCCGCTTTTTTTTGAAGCACTCCCCCCTTCAATTGCCGTTTGCGCTATTTCGGGATTTTATCAGATGGAGTGGCTATCGATTTGGTCGTGTGCATACAAAGTTGCCTTTATGGCTTAAGCGACGCTGTGCACTGAATCGTAGCTATTGGATTAATGAATATAAGATGGCTGCAGAATATGCTAATACGTAATTTGATCTTGATGCTCCTTGTTGCTCTGGCTAGTGGTTGTTCGAGCACAGACTTAAAATTGATAAATGATCATAAAAAAGATCAGATTGAAAATGCGGAATCCCATAAGCTGTTTATTCCGGAATATCCGGATCAGGTGCAAAGTGGTGACCTGCTATTTATTCAGCGAGAAGACGATTTGGCGGGTGTCGAGTACCGGGTGAGTGATTCCGGTGTGTTTTATTATCCTTATGTGGGCGAGGTTCAAGCGAAAGGGTTAACCCCTGCAGAAATCGCTGAGTTTATGACACTGGCATTGAAGGATACTTTCAAGCGGCCACAAGTGACCGTCAATATCTCCTCGCGTGCCAATAATCAGATCTTTATCGGTGGAGAGGTTAATAATAATGGTGTTTATGAGGCCAACAGCTCAATGACCATTATGCAGTCGATCTTTATGGCGGGTGGATTTAAAGAGTTTGCAGCCAAAGATCAGATAGCATTATTACGACTCTCACCCGACCAGCATTATGACGTTTATATCTTTGACTTTGATTCCGTCGTGGATATTGAACGAAATCAGCGTCGCCCACTTCGCCTGATTCGTGGTGATGTGGTTTATGTGCCTAAGAAGCGTATCGGAAACGCTGTGGAATTTGTCGATCACTATATCAGACGGATGTTGCCATTTAACGCTAATGTTGGCGCCATCTATAATTTGAACGATGAAGACTAGCGCCTTTATTCATCTAAACTATACAGCCTCATTGTGAGTAGGAGTTGTTATGCTGCAAATTCAGTCAAGTCGTGACTTTCTGCAGATAATTTTTCGTTATCGTAGAGCTGCTATTGCCAGCATTGTCGCGGTGGTTATTATCATATCTGCCGGCATGATGATTAAATCTCCCAGTTTTTCATCTGAAGCGAAGTTATTTATCAGTTTAGGTAAAGATAATCAGGCACTGCCTGCATCGGTGAGGTCGCCGGGTGATGTTATACCTGCAACCCCCAGCCGAGATCAGTTATTGGATGAGCAAAAAATTCTGTTGGGTGACAATGTCGTTACTCAGGTAGCGGAAAAGTTTTTCGCTGCATTAAGTGAAGAGCCCATTCGAGAAGGTACCTGGGAATCCATTAAGCGAGAGTTAAAAGAGATGGCTAATACGGCCATTAACGCTGTCAAAGAGGGGCTGACGGCAATAGGTCTGAGGGATCCCCGTACGGCGACGGATAGCCTTAAGGACCAACTGCTGCGTAATTTCGAAATTAACCATGATCCTGGCTCTGCTGTGATTGAGGTGAGCTTTAGCTGGAAAGATCCGGAGATTGCCCGCAGAGTATTGGTTTTCTGGCTGGATGCTTATTTAGAAGAGCGTGACAGTCTACAGGGCTATAATGAGCGATTAAGCTTCTATGAGGGGCAGGTTGAGACCCTTAAGCAGTCAATAAAAGAGTCCCAGTTTGAATTACAACAGCGCCTCGTTGAGGCTGGCTCTTCTGATATTAATAAAAAGATGGAAGCTATCAGCCAAAATATCGTTGATTTGATGAATCAACATAATCAGGCTGAAAGTGAGTTGAAGAGTGTTAATGCAGGGATTAAGGCTGCTCAACGTGAGTTGGCCCGTTTGAATAAAGAGATGATTTCTGAGGAACGCTCAATTCTTAATCCTGTAAGGCTTGATCTTACCGAACGCCTTAACCAAATGATTATGGAGCGTGAGTCACTGCTGGCTGAGTTTCGTCATGACTCAAAGAAAATCAGAGCAATGGATGAAAGTATTGCCGGAATGAAAAAGATGATTGCTGATGAGTCAGAATGGATTGTAGGTGAACAACTGACTGAGAGTAATCCCAATTATATGCAACTGGAGAAGCAGATCCAGGAGCGGGTTATTCGTGCCGATGAACTGAAGACAACGATTGGGGAGTTATCAGGGCAAATCGCGGCATATCGCAAAGATTTGGAAGTATTAGTCAATCAGTCAATCTATATTGGTTTATTAGAGACAGATATCCAAAAATACCAGGACGAGTATAAGAACTATAAGTCGGGAATGGAAAAAGCCAAGCTGGAAATGATGTTGGAAGGTAACCGTATTTCCAATGTTAAGGTGATGCAAGCCCCCAGCTTTAACCCTGTACGCTCTTCATTAAAGCCTCTTGCCGCTATTGCGCTGACACCGGTATTAGCACTATTCGCTGTATTGGTGGTTTGTTACTTGATCGCGATGATGGATCGACGCATCTATGACCAATCCAGTATTCGGGCCAATAGTGGTATTCGCATTATCGATATATTGCCTATTGCTGGTATTAAGGGAGGACAGCCCTACAATGCGGCAATGTTCCGTCTGGCTGCCGCACTAAATCACTTGGCAGGGGAGGGTAGTAAGAGTATTGCGATAGTGGGCCCAGGCGTAAAATCAATGGCCTGTTTAGTGAATCCACTGGAAGAGACCAAGCAAGGGGTGGGAGCCCAATATCGGCTGGTGGATGCGACCGGATTGGCTGAGCCTGCGATCAGTTTTCCCGCTATTTATGATGCCGATTATGTGGTGATTGCAATCGAATCTGCAAAAATTACAATGCCTCAATTGAAGAGCCATTTGGATACATTGAAAACCACTTTCCCGGAAAAACTGCTTGGTGTGGTGATTTACAACCGCCGTTATGAGATTCCACAAAAGCTCTTCTCACGGATGAAAGGCTAATGCGCATTGCCTTGTTTGCTCCAGACCCTGCAGAAAGCAATGGGATTGCCGCGTACGCATGTGCTTTTGAGCAAGCGCTGAAAAAGGCTGGGGTTGATGTATTACGGCCCTATCTTGAAACGGATGGCAGCAATGAATCGATAGCCCGACTATTGCAGGAGCGCTCTGTCGATATTATGCATTTTGAGATGGGGGGCGGTCGTAGTCGCGAATTCATCAGCAAGGAGCAGCTTTCAAAAAAATTGCCAGAGATAAAAAGTACGATGACAGTCCATGATCCTGAACGATTGGTTTGGCGCTTGGATTATCTTACCGCAGTCACTCGTTATCATCCGTTACTTCAACAGTTATCTGCACTGCTGAGTAACCCTTATACGCTGTATCGAGAGCGTAAAGTGGCTTCTTCGCTAAGTCGTCTTATAACACTAACTGCCACAGGGGCCGAGGTGTTGCGTGACAGAATGGGGCTGGATGAGGGAAAGGTCGTGACAATTCCCCATGGTAGCTGGCTTGTTCCTCATAAAGCGATCTCTATATCGCCTATTCGTATACTCTGCTTTGGTTATCTATATCGTGGTAAAGGTCATGAGGATCTATTGCACGCACTGGCTTCATTGTTGAAACAGATGCCGCAATATCGGCCACAGCTTCAGGTGACGTTTGCTGGAGGTACTAACCCGGAATTGGCGATCCGTGGTGGAAACCGTTATGTCGATGAGCTTAGGGATTTGGCGAAGCAGCTGAATATTGCTGAGTTGGTTCAGTTTGAAACAGATTTGGAAGAGGCACAAATTGCGGAATTGATTCAGTCTCACTCCGTTTTGGTTCTACCTTACCAACAGTCCCGTAAATTGCAATTGCTGGGCAAGCTCAAAGGGGCGAGCGGCGTATTGGCTAGAGCTATAGGCTGTGGCCGGGGAGTGATTACCTCATCCGCACGTGCATTACCAGAGGAGTTGGCCCATGGGATTGGCACTGTTTATCCTGCGGGCGATAGCCATGCATTGCAGCAATCATTAGTACAGATACTTGAGCAGCCTCAATTACTTGTGGCATGGGCAGAGTCGGCCCAACGTTTGGGGGAAGAGAGGGATTGGCCCCAGATCGGTCTACGCTTTAAATCACTGTTTGAAACCATACTGGCGGAGAACTAGATATGGGTATTTATAAATGGATATTAATTTTTACTCTATTTTTGAGTTCTACACCGCTACAGGCTGAGTCTAAGATTATCCGTTTTGACCAGTTTCTTGGGGTCAATGCTCATTTGTTATGGTTTCCTAAAGCAACCTATCAAAAGCAATTGGATCGCCTTGATGAGCTTGGACTCACGTGGATTCGGCTGGATCTCCACTGGTCTCATCTTGAGCCAAAATTCCAGGAGTATCCTTATCTGAGCCGAATGGACGATCTGATGGATGAATTGAATCAGCGTCAGGTCAACGAGGTGGTTTATCTGGTCGGTTCGCCACGCTTTGCTTCCAGTGCACCAAACGATGAGGTGCACTTTGATCGTTATGCACCGCTGGAGACATCACTGGCTCTTCCTGGCTTGAATGATGCGACAGGGTTCCAGCTGTTTGCCTACCGTTTTTCGGAGATGGCAACACGTTATAGCAATGTGGAAGCATGGCAGATATGGAACGAACCTAATATTCCACCATATTGGTATCCGAAGGAGGATCCTGTCGGCTATGGCAAATTAGTAAAAGAGGCGGCTGCCAAGTTACCTAATAGTCGATTGAAGGTCTTGGGAGGTATGGCCTATTTCAGTGAAATGCCTATGCGTGGAGGAGAGCCGATGCTGAAGTCTTTGCTGGATCAGGGAATTCAGCAGCATGTTGATGTGGTGGCCTACCATCCCTATACCCACCTTCCTGATGGTGACGGTGAGTTTAATCTTGCTGAGAAGGTCCGTTTTTATAATGGCTATATGCGCCAACAAGGTGTTAAACAGATTTGGGCGACAGAGTTTGGCTGGTCCACTTATACAGGAACGGTAGAGCACCAACCATTTATCACGGAACTGCAGCAAAGTGATTATCTCCTGAAGCGCATTGCTTTGATGATGGAGATGGATTTCGAACGGATTTTTATCTTTACCCTCTCTGATCTAGATGAGCGAGCAACAAATCGTGACCGTTATTACGGTTTGTTAGACCGTAACGGAGAGCCTAAGCCGGCTTATTATGGCCTTAAATACTTTCTGACGTTGATGGGGTCAGAGGTGGTGCAATTGCAAAATGTTGCTCAAACGGCCGGGAACATTGATTATATTTTTTGGTGGCAGCCAACAAATAATCCAGCAAAGCGAATCGCATTGTTATGGGGGGATGAGGGGAGTGAGGTGGTTATTTCTCCATCCATTGTTCACCCTTCTGAGCGACAGGCAAAAGTATTTGATCCGGTAAATGGTGTGACAAACGTCATTACGCGTCGAAGTGATGGATATCACTTAACTCTGACGGGTAATTTACAGATGTTGGTGTTGGAAGAATGAAAATACTTTGGTTACAGCCCTATTTCCCTTGGCCATGTACCACAGGAGGAAAAACCCGTCAGTATAATCTGCTAAAGCGTCTCAATGAGCGGGGCCATCAGATTACATTGGTGACGCTCTGTAAAGATGAGCCTGATGAAACATCGATCAAGCAGGTCGAGGGGATGGTGGAGCGTTTGGTTTGGATGAAGCGGCGCCCACTCAAGACGTTTAGCAATCTTTGGCATGCGGCCTTTTCGGGCTTGCCGTTGACGGCTGTGATCAATGGTTTTGACCATCAATTAACCGCTACCATAGAAGATCTTTTAGGTGAGTCTTGGGATGTTATCCAGCTTGAGCATAGCTATTTCTATGAGCCTTTTTTCAGAGCAAATCAGCGCCACGGCCAGCCATTCATCATCACTGAGCACAATGTTGAGTCCTCTATGGGGTTGTCGGTATTAGGTAAATTGCCGAAGCCTCTGCATCCACTGATTGGTCTGGATAACCACCGTTATCAACGATGGGAGAAAAAGGCTTTTTCTGCAGCCAAGCAGCTGTTAGCTGTGACAGAAGCAGACAGACAGTTTTTTTCTGAGCACTTCGCTTGTCCCGTGGCCGTAATTGATAACGGTGTGGATTGTCAGCGTCTGGCTAATGTGGAGTTCGCTGTAAGTGGTGAGCAGATTACTTTTCTGGGGAACTATGACTATTTCCCAAACATTGATGCAGTGCAGTGGGCAATAGCAGAAATATTTCCTCGAATCCGCACGCAACTCCCACAAGCAACTTTCCATGTGTATGGCCATAACTGCCAAGTGGTACAGCAGTTGGTCGGGGATGTGGAGGGCGTCGTCTGGGGGGGCTTCGTTGATGACCTGACCGAGCTGTACCAGCAGACATCACTGTTTCTTTGTCCCATTCGCCATGGCGGAGGCTCGAAATTGAAAACCCTTGAGGCGATGGCAGCAGGTTTACCTATCGTCGCAACACCACAGGCTTTCTCTGGGTTGGCGATACAAGGATCTCAGATGCCAGTGGCGGAGATTTCCCAAGATAGTGAGGAGATGGCAGCTGCGGCAATCCGGATATTACAGGACCCCGCACGGGCGAAAAGCCTGGCTAATAGTGCACGCCAGTGGGTGACTGAGCATCATGATTGGAATGCGATTGTGGATAAATTGGAGGCGTGCTATGGAGGTGTGACAGAGTGATTCGTATCCTGATGGACTACCGTGCGGCAACAGTAAAACCCAACTCTGGGGTTGCCAGACAGATGTACGCCTTTGAGGAGTATCTCCGTCAGCGGGAGGATATTGAGTTACTGTGTGTGACTGATGGACCGATAGACCATCCTCAGCGTCAGACCATGTCTATGCCTGAGAGTGGTGTCTCTTTGGATCAGGTGCCACGCCCGGCACGTCGATTGTGGTTTGAGCAAGTTTACTTACCAAAGGTTATTAGGCAACTACAGCCAGATATTTTTTACGGGACCATCAATTCCGGTTTACCGCTGCTTGGCTGTGGTAATACTTTGATGGTGCAGTGGACCCATGATCTGTTTCATATTACCGAGCAGGATGCATTCCCCAGCATCAAAGGTAAGCTACGTTATCTGCCCTACTACTGGTTCTCTTTTTATAGCAGCATGCGACGGGCTGATTATGTACATGTTATCTCTGATTTTACCCGCAGAGAGTGCGAGCGCCTGTTTCCCTTTGTTCAGAATAAGATAACCACTATTCATAATTGCGTTGAACTGCCTAAGGCGAATCAATATGCTGAAGTTGATGGCTTGCCTGATCGCTATTGGTTGTTGGTAGGTTCCAATGAGCCAAGAAAGAATCTTCCCCGTTTCGTTGAGCAGTGGCAGCAGTTGGTGCCAGCACAGCGTCAGCCATTGGTGTTGGTCGGCGAGTCCTCTCCACTGGTTGAAGCATTGGCTGGTGATGAGGATTTTTATTTTTTCACCGGTGTCAGTGATCCCGAACTTAATACTCTCTACCGTAATGCCAGTTGCCTGTGGCAACCCTCTTTGGCGGAGGGTTTTGGTCTGCCAGTGATTGAGGCGTTAAGTCACGGTACCCCCGTCGCCGTCTCGCTTGGTAGCGCGCTAGATGAAGTTGCCCCACCAGCGATGCCAAGGTTTGATGGCCTAAGTGAACAGTCGATTCAGGAGACAATGCGTCGAGTGGCGTCTGAGCCGATTGCAATGCCTAGTGATGAGCATTTGCTGGCGTGGTTGCAGCGTTTTGACAAACCCGCTTTTCAGGCGCGTTTAGGGGCGTTTATCGATCGCTTGGTCGAGAGGGTACGATGAAACGCTTCGAAGTACTTTTTGCCATTGCTGTTGCTGCACTATTAGCGTTAGCGATGTTAAGCCTGCCTTTGGGTAAGCTAGTACTGCTTTTGACGGCAGGGATTATGGCGTTGGTGGTATTTGCAAAACCTCGTCTTGCTCTCTATGCATTTGCTTTTTTGGCAGCCTTCTTACCCTATTCAACCATTACCCTGGGGATTCGGATGACCATCTCTGAGGCATTGTTAATGTTGATCTGGCTGGCGGTTATCTGGGATACCTTATCTCCTCGGTTGAACTGGACACTGACGCCTACCCATAAAGCGGTATTGGCCATGGCTGTGTTTTCAATAATTCCTTTTATCTGGGGGCAACTGTTTATTCAGGCCGATGGTAATGGAGTGGTGAGTTGGGTGCGCTGGTTGATGAATGTCTCCACCCTCTTTTTGGTTACCCTGTTGATTGAAAACAAGCGGCAGTTATATACCCTGCTGGGTTGTTTGGTAGCCGGCTCAGTGTTGATGGTATTGGTCTCCATGGGCTATTTCCTGAAAGGGTTTGACGCGCGTAACTTTGGTGATTTTCTGGCGATGGTACGTTACGGCAATCCTGATGCCTATATGGATATCTTCAGCAGCTTTAATCAGCGTATGGGCTCACCTTGGGTTCATCCCAATCTGCTAGGCGGTGCTTTGGCGCTGATGTTACCAGTGGTGTTTGGATGGTGGCTGGCGAACCGTGAATCGTCTTTGCGTACGGTGATGCTGATGGTGAGTGGCATTATCTTATTCGGCCTGTTGCTAAGCGTTTCCCGAGGAGCAATTCTCAGTATTGCCATCGTGGTGAGTTGGTTGGCCTTGCAGGGAACCCCCTATGCGAAGCGTATGCTAGTGATGGGATTGATGGTTGGTATTGCGGCAGCGCTCTTCTATCCACCTATCCAGGAGCGTTTGACCAGTACCCTTTCCAGTGTGAATGCCAGTGATAATTTAAGGATTGCCGAGTATAAAGCATTTCCCGAGGCAATGATGACTTACCCATTGGGGATTGGCTTTAAGACAGATCCGCCGCCACCAGGGAGTGAACTGCTGGGTATCTCCAATTTATGGCTTAATTATGTTTATAAAATTGGCTTGGTAGGGATGTTGCTGTTTGTGTTGGCACTACGTAATTGGTGGCGTGAAGTGCGTCCAATCCTGCGCAATGAACAACATACTGGTAGTTACTTTCTGCATCAGGGGGTAGTTGCCGGCATTGTCGCTGCCTTGCTAACTGGCTTGGTGGATCACTACTACAGTTTTACCAATGTGTTATGCGGCATTTTCTGGCTGCTGATCGGTATCTCATTACTGACAGCTAAATATCTTCGTGAAGAACAGTCACTACAAAAGGGTTAGCAGGTACTTACAATGGGTGCATTTATTTATCATTCAGAAAATATGGCGGAGCGGATTCCAGAATATGCGCAGCGCCTGGATGTCGATGCAGCAACGCTTGAGGCAGCATATCGCGATATGTTGGAAAAAGAGTTGTTCATGGAGGAGGTGCGTAGGACGCAGACTGTCTTTTATATTAGCTATATCGATATGGAAGGGGCAATCGAGGATCCGCTGCAGGAGCGTTTCTACTGTCTGCTTAAGAGTGAGATTCCGGCAGTGATGCAGCCACGCTTTAAAATCAATTGGCCGACTTTCAAGAATCGTTGGCTGCGGGTTTGGGAGCAGGTCTATAACATTATTATCAACAAGATTCCCATTCATTGGGTCCGCCTCACCTGGTTACGTATGGGGGGGATGAAGATTGGTAAAGGCTCGAGTGTCTGGCGCCATACTGAGGTTATTGGTCTTGAAAATATTGTGATTGGTGATGATTCTGTCGTGGGTTGGCATTGTCAACTGGATGGGCGTGCAGGATTGATTATTGGTGACCATGTGACGATTGCTTCTCATGTATTGATGATTGCAGGTGGGCATGATTTTCTATCGAAGGATTTCCGGGCACTGGGACAAACACTCTATATCGAGGACTATGCCTGGATTGCATCACGCGCCATTATTACGATGCCCGCCAGGATTGGTGAGGGTGCCGTTATCGGTGCTGGTACGGTAGTCAACAAGCCGGTTCAGCCCTATAAGATTGTCAGCGGCTTCAATGCCAAGCCCATTGCAGATCGCCCCCGTGACCTTAAATATAAGGTGGGTGGTAAAAGTCTTTTCACCTTCCTGCATTAATTCACGATGCTGTCTGGCACACTCTGGCTGACTATTGCCACCGTTTTTGGATTGGTACTTGGCTTCTATCGGGAGCTAAGTCTGCTGGACCATTTTGGTGCCAGTGCCGCTCTGGATGGTTTGATTGTGGCACTGTTCCTTCCCGAGGCGATACGTATTGTCTTGGGGGGCGGAGCTCTAGCTGCGGCTATGTTGCCATTGTGGGTTGCTTGTGATGAGCCGCAACGGGGGCGCTGGAGTGCCACGCAGACCATGCAGTTGTTGGGCAGTAGCTTGTTATTTGCGGGAATGTTGATGGTTGCTGCACCAGTGGTGGTGATGGCTTTGGCTCCCGGGATGAGTGAGCAAGGGCTTGCACGAGCTGCAGATTTTTTCTCTCTGACAATCTGGTGTCTTCCCGGTATTGTATTGCATGCGATCTTGGCCACGATACATCAGGCGGAAAAGCGCTTTTTTCTACAGGGGTTAGCTGGGGTATTTTTTAATGGCCCGGCTGTCGGCTATCTGTTGTTAAGTGATACTCCCCAACTCATCGATGTTGCATGGTGGATGATAGTGGGGAGTTTGCTGATGCCCCTGCCACTACTGTTCGGTGCATGGCGTGCAGGGTGGCGACCATTTACTTTTCATTTTGATTGTGCGGCGATGTTTACGCTTTACCGGAAACTGCGTCCCCTTATTGTTGTAAGCGCTGCTAATCAGGGTGTTGTTTGGGTAGAGCGGGTGATTGCGTCAATGTTGGGTGAAGGGATGATTGTGTTGATCAACTTTGCGCGCAAATTGATTAGTATTCTCTCTGTATTACTGATGAGTCTCGGCCAAGTGGTATTAAGCCATTTCACGGCTCAAATTAACGAAGATAGTGAAAAGGCCCGTGGTATGTTGCAACAAGTTATTCGTTGGTTGATGGTGTTGCTGCTGCCGGTGGTTATTTCCGTGATGGCATTTGCAGAGCCACTTGCCGGCCTGTTGCCGATCGCTTTGGATAAAGATCAACTGCAATTACTGGCGTGGTTGGTGATGGGTTTTGCCGCAGCCATTCCATTGGCGGCGCTTAACATGCTATTTGCCCGCTGGTGCTATGCACATGGCGATACCGTGACGCCAACACGGGTAGAGTTATTGGGTATGTTACTACAATCAGTGCTGGCTTATGGCATGGCGATGGTATGGGGTATCTTGGCGGTGCCTGTGGCAGGGTTTATCGCTACAATGATTATGGCATCCATCTTTGTTTCACGACAATATGTGCCCTTACCGATTAAGGGGTTCCATCTTATGGCATTGCTATTGTTGTTGACTGGTATCGGTATTGTGGGGCTGTTTCCTTCCACTGCTGAACTGGGTGTCGCTATGACCTTGTTTTCATTTCCGTTGACAGTGCTAGTACTGGCAGCATGCAGTTACTTTATTTTGATTCGTTGCAATAAGGGGCTGACAGGTACAGGCAAGGAGAGTTGAGTGAGTTTCTCTGTTTGATTTCTGACGTGATGATGGCTAATACCAAATCGGTTTTAACCTATACAGCTAAAATGTGATGCGAGTAAGCTGGGGGATAGGGTATGAAAACCGTCACTACTTCGTGATGTCTTTACCCAGAATGATCCCCCTGCTGGTGGTACTAAGATGAGATGATTTTTATTGGCAAAGCGTCTTTAGTACATCTTTCACAAGGCCCGGTCCACGATAAATTAAACCGCTATAGACTTGTACCATATTGGCGCCAGCGGCTATTTTTTGTGCGGCATGTTCACCATTAAGAATACCGCCAGCGCCAATAATTGGGATTTCACCTTTAAGGTGTTCTGCTAGCTGCATGATCACTGCAGTAGACATCTCCCGGACGGGTGCCCCACTCAGACCACCGGTTTCTTCTGCATGTTCAAGGCCCTGTACAGCATCACGGGTGATGGTGGTGTTGGTGGCGATGACGCCATCGAATTTATAGTGCAGTAGTAATTCAGCAATCGCTTTCACTTGGGCGCCATCTAGGTCAGGGGCAATCTTCAATACTATCGGAACGTATTTTCCATGCTCTTCAGCCAGTTTGGCTTGCTCTTCCTTTAGTGCGCCAAGTAATCCCCCCAGCTCTGCGGAGTCCTGTAACTGGCGAAGGTTTTTGGTATTAGGGGATGATATGTTAGCGGTAATGTAGCTGGCATAGGGGTAAACCTTACGCAGGCAGATTAGATAATCTTCGGTAGCTTTTTCGATGGGTGTATCGGCATTCTTTCCGATGTTGATACCTAACACCCCTTTGAATTTGGCTTTTTTCACATTCTCTATCAGAGCATCCACACCGTGGTTGTTAAAGCCCATGCGGTTGATAATGGCCTCAGCTTGTGGCAGGCGGAATAGCCTTGGTTGGGGATTACCGGGCTGTGGGCGAGGGGTAACCGTGCCGATCTCGATAAAGCCAAAACCAAATGCGGCTAACGCATCAATATACTCACCATTTTTATCCAGGCCCGCTGCCAAACCAACGGGGTTGGGAAATTCAATGCCCATTACGGTAGTAGGCTGGCATGGGATGTTGGGCTTAATCAGGCCTGCCAGTCCCAGATTGTTCAGGCGGCGCATTATGTTCAGGCTGAAGTGGTGGGCCTTTTCAGGATCCATTTGGAAAACGATGGGGCGTAGCAGTGAATAAAGCATGGGGTTACTCCGCTTTCTCTTGTTGTGCCTTGAAGGCTTCAATACAGTTTTTACAGATGCACGCTTTCATGCGTAGTTCTGGAGGGATGCGTTCTCGCAGTTCCATGGGCACACCAATATTGGTACACCAGCAAGGCACCGGCTTATCACGTTGATCAGCAGGGCGTGCAGCCATGGTGCATTGATTGAGTGCACCACAAAGCGGGCAGCGTTTTTCGTCTACTGTATTCATTAAGCTTTTTTAACCAATGGCATTTGATCAAATTGGATACCCTGCCAGCCATTGCGCATGAAGGTGCGGATATTACCGTGGTCATTACCTTCAGGGGATTGCAGTACATCCTGTCGATAGTAGTCACCAAAGCAATGCAAGGTTTGCTGTTCATCCAGATTATTGAGCTTTGCGAAGGCAAAGATCTTACAGGAGCCCTCGTTACTCCCTGCTTCACTGGTGACACAATCTCCTTCGATACCATTGCTAAAACGGGCAGGGGTGTAGTGATAGTGTTGATCGATAGTTTCAATCACTTCATTGAAGGTGACCTGATCGGGGTGTTGGTTAAGCTTTTCGAGAAGGCTTGGGAGAGACATAACATTACCTGAATTAAAATTTGTCCGATTATAGCGTTTTCGTGCCTGCTTGTGGGGGATCTGTTGGTTACATTTGGATACAAACTCGGCACAGAGTTGTGCCGATCGCTTTGTTATCATCATGCCTAAAGTAACAATGGGTGATAAGGAGAGTGAATGACAGCACAAATCACCATATTGCTGGTTGAGGACGATCAACGACTGGCGGCTTTGATTAAGGCGTTTTTGCAACAGCAGGGGATGACGGTGAAAGTGGAGGGTCGCGGTGACTACGCCTGCCAACGAATCCTGCAGCAGTCTCCTTCTTTAGTCATTCTCGATCTGATGCTGCCCCATATGGATGGTATCGAGGTGTGTCGCCAGGTGCGCCCCCATTATCGTGGTCCGATCCTGATGCTCACTGCTCTGGGAGAGCAAGAGGATCAGATCAAAGGTTTGGAGATGGGGGCAGATGATTATGTGCAGAAACCGGTTGAGCCTAGGGTTTTGTTGGCACGTATACGAGCACTTTTGCGGCGTTTTTCATCTATTCCGCAGACAGATGACGGGACGTCAGTACGTCGCATAGGCAAGTTACAGATCTCCTCGATGTCCAGAGAGGCCCAGCTGGATGGTGAGCCGTTAAACCTCACCAGCAATGAGTTTGAATTGTTGTGGCTGTTGGCAGGTCATGCCGGGGTGATTTTGTCACGTGATACCATTCTCGAACGATTGCGAGGTATTGGCTACGATGGCCAGGATCGTTCAGTGGATATCCGGATTTCGCGTCTGCGTAAAAAATTGCATGATAATCCGGCTCAACCATTTCGCATAAAGACGGTGCGGGGTCAGGGCTATCTGTTTGTAAAGGAGGCGTGGGATTGATATGACCGAGTGGCTTGGGTTACTGGCAGGTGTCATGTTTCTGGGAATGCTGATCTGGACCTACTTGATGTGGGTGGATCTCAAGCGCCTGCGTGCCATCGCGATGGCGTTTGGAGAGGGGGACTTTACGGTGCGCAGTCGTTTATCCGAACGTTCTCCCCTTTACTATTTGGCAACCAGCCTTGATCAGATGGCTGAACGAATCCAGAAGTTGATGATCTCTCATAAGGAGCTGACCGATGCGGTCTCTCATGAGCTACGTACCCCGGTTGCTCGACTGCGCTTTGGCATGGCGATGCTACAAAGCAGTGAACAGGAGCAGGAGCGTCAGCGTTATATTCAGGGAATATATCAGGACATTGATGAGCTGGAACAATTGGTGGGAGAGCTGTTGAATCATGCCCGTTCTGAACGGGGTAGGCCTAACCTAAAATACCAATGTCTGCATGTGGAATCCTGGTTGAGACGGCAGTTGAAAAAAGCACGACTGGGACTTGGTGGGATTGGCCTTGAGTATCAGGTGAAAGGGGGGCGATATGCCAGCTTCGAGCCAGAGTCGATGGCTCGGGCTTTAACCAATCTTATACAGAATGCTAAACGCTACGCCAGCCACCGTATCAACGTCATCTTCGAACAAAGGGATGGGGATTGCTTATTGATTGTAGATGATGATGGGCCGGGAATACCGATGCAGGAGCAGAAAAGCATCTTTGATGCTTTCGTTCGTTTGGATCAATCCAGTCATCAGGAGATGGGTGGATTTGGTTTGGGGTTGGCAATTGCACAACGCATCAGTCATAACCATGATGGTGACATCAGCGTTGCGGTATCTCCAATGGGGGGAGCACGTTTTGTGATTTGCTGGCCTAAGGCAATAGAGCCTAGTAACGGCCCCCTGAACGGCTGATGTAGTTGGCCAACTGATCCTTCTCCTGATTCATCCGTATCAGGTTACCGTGGGTGATACGGAATAGGGAACGCATCACTTTGTAGAGGATACGGGGCTGAGTATCCAGCAGTGATTCGAAGTTATAAGGCTCCAGCGTGTAGACAGTGACATCTCCCTTGGCTTGCAGTGTGGCTTTACGGGGTTGGCGATCCACGAAGGCACGGGTACCCGCCACTTCGCCTGGTTTCATGGTATAGACGACTTCTTCCTTATCTTCATGGGTGCTGATGACATCCAAACTACCTTCTGCTAATACGAACAGGGTATGTTCAGAGCCACTTTCTGAGACGAGTCGTTCGCCATCTTTGGCATGGCGTACTTCCATGACATCGGCTAGCACCTTGCATTCACTGACGCTAAGTTCTTCACCGATTGCGGTATTGCCAAGTTCTTCAAAACTGGGTTTATCACTCATAAGGGCTTCTCCTGAATCATGATTATTCTTATATGACTCAATTAAATAGCAGTAATTCATTAAATATGGAAGTTAATTTTGGGGTGGCAAATACTGATTAGTATTAACGGATCCCAGCGTAACGTATAATCTCGACAGATTTATGAATTAGAAGAGTTCCATGGCTGAATTAAATCAACAATTTTCCCCCTATGAACGGATTGGCGGTGAGCAAGGGGTACGCGCACTGGTTAAACGCTTTTATGAGCTAATGGATACGCTACCGGAAGCCGCCACCATACGTGCAATGCATCCTCAATCGCTGGAGGGCTCGGAGCAAAAGTTATTTATGTTCCTGAGCGGCTGGCTCGGTGGGCCTCAGCTCTATATGGAGAAGTATGGCCACCCAAGGTTACGTGCCCGGCATCTGCCTTTTCCCGTTGATGAGTCGGCTCGGGATGCTTGGATGCACTGTATGACTCAGGCGATCAACGAACAGATTGTGGATGATGCCCTATTACGGGATCACCTGCTATCCTCACTATTCAAAACCGCAGACTTCATGCGCAACCAAGATTGAGGCCGTCCCATGGCGAAAAAAACCAACACTCCCAAGGTCGCTTTACCCTCTGAGGCGAGCATGCAAAAACTGGCTGCCTTTCTGGCAGATGATAGGCGGCCAGCTCAGACCTTCAGCTTGTCACAGCTGCAGGGTTTTCTGTTTGCAGTAAGTTGTTCACCCTATGAAATCGACCCGGAAGAGTGGCTACCCGTTGTGTTCAATGAACAGGACCCTAACTTCGCCAATAATGGTGAAGCCAATTCGGTGCTGGATACGATTGTTGCCATTTATAACTTTTTGGATCAGCAGGTTGAGGATCACAAAGTGGCCTTGCCGGAGGAGTGCCTGCCAGGAAACAGTGTAGTGGATCATTTTGAACAAGATTCACCGTTCAGTGATTGGAGTAGTGGCTTCTTAATTGGTCATGGCTGGTTAGATGAGTGCTGGGAAGGGCTTCCCGATGATCTCGATGAGGAGGTAGGGAGTTGCATGATGGTACTAAGCTTCTTTGCCGAGAAGGCTCTGGCGGAGGAATACTATCACGACTACCGTGAGCCGGGGGAGACCTTTGAGGATATGGCTGAAGCCATGTTGGCAGAGTTCGATGAGGCGATGGTGCGTTACGCTGATATTGGTGCCATGCTGCGCAGTGATAACGAGGAGTAATGATGAGTCGCTTTCCCGATGATGATAATGGCGCAATATTGCAGTGCTTGGCGGATCACCGCTTTAATTTCGATATTGAACACCCGGTAGACTTCTTTGCTCTGATACCGAGTAAAGAGGGAGCAGAGGCCGTTGCTGAGGAGTACCGTGCCTTACAAGCTGAAGACGAGAGTATTAGTGATATTGAGACCCGTCCAGCTTTGGATGGGAAAAGCACCGAGTTGGTTATTACTAAGGTGATGATGGTGACCTACGACAATGTGAAAGGATTTGAAAGTGCCTTGGAAAAGGCATGTCGTGCCCATAAGGGGACAACCGACGGCTGGGGAGTTTTACATGATGACGAGGTGGAGTAGATCTTCATAATATTATTTTTTTTAATATTATTTTTTTTAATATTATTTTTCTAATTAAAATAATAGGTTAGCGCGACATCATTATTGACAAGCCCGACTGGTTATGCGAGCGTATCTGCTATCTTTAGATGGCAGTTTCATACCTGATGAAGGATGCATGAGGTGTGCAATTTCATCTGGAATTATCGACGACGCAGAGATCCAAGAGGTTGCTCAAGATGGAATCCACAGAGACTCACGGTAACATTGCTGGTCAATACCGTATTGTTGTTAATTCTATTGGTACCGCTAAGCCTGCGGCTTCTGCGGCGATTGCCAAAGGCTTGGGGCTCTCTGCTTCAACTGTTGTCTCCCGCCTCTATCGTGCACCCGCCATATTGGTGGAGGGGGTGGAGCAGCAGGTTGCCCAACGGATGACCAACTTACTATGTGATATTGGCTATCAGGCTGAGGTGCAGGATATTTCACAACCCGTACCGCCTCGCGCCCCTCTTTATGATGTATCTGTCTATATCGATGAGGCGGAAGCTTTTCTGCCTACCGTCAAAACAATCTCCCAATTTATTGGCATGTCTGAAGCCGATGCCAGCAGCATGTTGATGACACCACCCGGTATTGTATTAGGCTCGGTAAGCGAAGCAACGGTGGAAGCATTTCGCCATCAATTGTGTGATGGTGTCTCTGTTCTTGCCTCTGTGACCGAGGAGGCGGATTACGATATTTTTCTCGGCTCAGCACCTGAGATTGTTTCCCGTCGCATCCTTTCAGATATTCAGGAAGCGGGCCTGACACTTATCGCGGAGAACGGTTTGGTTGCTGTTGGAGTGGATCACGAGACGGCCCAATCCCTTTGGCGTAGACATCAAGCTTCTGGCGCAATGCGCGTGGTCAACCACGATTTCCTACGCTTTGATCTGGTCTGCACCGGCATTGAAAACGGATTTGTAAAAGGCTCGTCAGAGCAGGTGGTGCTGCTAAACGAGTTGGTGGGTATTCCTACCGAGATGATTCCCGAGGTACTGGCGTCATTGCCTCTCACGCTATTGGAAGCAGTACCCAATAGCGAGGTGGAAGAGAAGATGACCGCCTTGAGCGATGCGGGACTGCAGATGAGAGCGGATCTTATCTCCTTCCAAATGCTGGGCTTAGAAGTACTCTCTGTAGCTCAGCCCAGTGCAACCATCAATGTTTTACAGGGCTACGGTCTGCTTAAAGCGGGTCAGGGGTTGCCTAGAACCCCCTTCAAACTGGATGGTGTGATGCCAGAGTTGCAGGCGAAATTGGTAAAGGCCGCACTGGAAGGAAGTGGTGCAGACGTTGATTACGTGGAGCATGGATAATGGCTACCAAAGATAATGCTGCACATGAGGTGCATCTCTCAATTGCTGAAGCGGGTAAGCTTCATGCCCTAAAAGGCAATCACAAAGAGGCGTTGCGGCACTATCGTGAAGCGATTCGCCTAGCGGTCTCCAGCAAAGCGCCGGAAGTGTTTTTTCGGCACTACACTCAATGTGTGTTGGAGAGTCTGGAATTGACCAATGGCTACGATGAAATTATTCAGTTTTGCCAAGATGCCCATAAGCACTATACGAAGCTTAAGCTAGGCACTCCACTGCATCGGCGTGATCACGGCTCTATTTTGGAGCGTCTTGGCATGGTGCAGCTGAAAAAGGGGGATATCCAGATGGGGAAAACCTCGCTGGAGTTGGCCCAACAGATTGCAGGGGTAGGTGTGTTACCAACTACCGATGAGGTGCTGGGATGGTTGAAGCGGGGCTTTGCGGTAGATACAACTCGCTTACTACAAAGCCAACGGCGCCATAACTATTTTGTGGTGCGCCAAGACAAGGTGGATGCATCACGAGCCAAACAACTGGCAGACAATATTAATATTCCTGATCAGGCAGCAGTATTCTGACGGGTACCCATTAAGCTCAGCACGACTTTATCGCGTTAGGAGAGAATCATGGCAGATTACGATGGACTGAAACCCGGTGAGATACTGGCTGATGCCAGCGTTGCGGAATTCATTAAAACATTGGGATTGGGTATAGCTGAGGCACAAAAAGCGCTGGACGAGAATTCCGTCAATCATATTGCCGAGTTCATTGAGCCACGTGAAGGATTGGGGGGCAAGACACTGCTGGATTTGGGGCTCTCTCCTGCGTTTTACCATTATCAGCATGCCGATATCACCTGCTCTATGCAGCTTAGTCTGCGGGTGGAGAAGGACTTGAGTCTTGGGCTGAATATTAATGGCTCTTATAGCAACAACGAGACGGAAAATAATAACAGTAATCAGAGCCAAAGTAGCAGCGAAAGCGGTTCCAGTACCCGTACTGAAACCCGCTCTGCCAATATTGAAATCACCTCGGCTTCAGCCGGTGCACTAACCATCGGTGGAAACAATTATCAGTTGAATGGTGCGACACCAGCAGAGCGCATGCAAAATTTGCAGTCTACATTAACGGGCAACCCCAGTACGGGTATTGCGCGAATGCTATATCAACTGCGTCCTTCTACCATGACCATCACCACCGATGCTCAGCCAAATGAAGTTACTACCACTAGTAATACGGTGGCTTTTCATGGTGCAGGTCGTGGCCAAGCGGTTATTCGGGTGGGTGAAAATACCGATACCGATTACGTTCTGGACGATACCCATACCGCGACGACTACAGCGAAAGCCTCACTGGAAGCATATGCTATTCATGTGAAAGACCAGATTATTGCTCAGAACTATGATGCTACTGCTTTCCCACCTACGGCACCGCTTATGACATTTGATAACTACCCTACGGGTGGTTTTACCGTTAAAGACGAGTGGCAGGAGAATCTGGACCGCCTAGCGGTAGGCATCATATTGCTTGGAACGCCGGTACAAATTCAAGGTTATACTGACAGACAAACTTTCTCGGGTGGTGTCGCGGCATCCGATGCACAGAATAGGGCGCTAGGTGATCATCGTGCACAAGGTATTTACGATGCTTTAAGGGCGCGTGGAGTGCCGACCAATCTGATGACCATTACGCCTTCTACCGGTGAAGAGGCAGCACGACAAGCCGGTGATGCACGTGGGGCAAATAACCCAGCCTTTAGAAAAACCGTTGTTACGTCAAATCGCAGCTATTGGTTGGTGCGCGTCGATGTGAAATCTGGCGGTCCTACCTTAGACGATGCTTCAGGTATTTCGCCTAACAAGATTGGGACTGGTGGTACAGATAACGGCTTTGTCGCGCTTTATGATCCTGTTGCACTAAACCTGACTGGAAAGAAAGTCACCATTGATGGCACTGATTTCCCACTACGCGGCACAGCGGCGGGAGGAAATCCAGAGCATGATTCAAAGTCCTACGCAAAAAATCTGGCAGATGATATCAATGCCAATACAAGTGCTGGCTTAAAAGCATCAGCTGCAGCTAATGTGGTGACTATTTCAAAAGATGGTGACAAGTTCTCGGTATCATTGGTTACCGCAGAGCGTAGAAACATCACCATGTCCGGTACCTCTGGTATCACGGTAACCCAGCAGTTTTCGCGTTCCAGCTCTTCCAGTATGACTCGTCAGAATACGGGTAATCGTACCGTGGCAGTGGGAGCATCACTGGATGTGCGCTACTCCCGTCAATTTGAGATGAATGTCACCGGCAACTCTTCGATCTCCGCCCGTCTGGTGTCAGTGCCTGCACCTCCTCAATTTCTGGAGACCATCAAGGAGTTCCTGAGCGAAGAGGGGTAACAGGGCATGTCGACTACAACCCAGGTAACGCGTGCGTTGGTCTCTGCACCGCTGCCCCAAATTATCGAAAAGCTGGGGCTGGCGATCGCTGAGGCACAATATGCGCTGGATAGTAATTCGGTAGAGATTGCCAAAAAAATGTCAGAAACCGAGGTGCAGGTGGGAGATGAAACCTACAACCTGCTGAGCCTTGGTTTTCAACCTAGCTTTTATGCCTTTACCGAGGCAACTGTAGAGGCGAAGTTAAGCTTTACCATGACGGAATCGACGGAGACTTCGGTGGCGGTCGGGGTGGAGGCTGAAGTGAACTATGGCGTGTTTATGGCGGCGGCATCGATTGATGTCTCTTATGCGCGCAAGTTTTCGGTTTCTACTGAAGGGGCTAGCTCTATCGCCGCACGGATTGTATCGCTGCCGCCCCCCGAGATTTTCAGTCAGTTATTAAAGCGTCATTACGAACAAGAGATTTCCTAATTTTACTACTACCTAGCAGGGAGAAGAGACAATGGCTGCAATCGGACAAGAGCTGCTAAATGTCCCTATGGGGGATATGATTCACCAAATGGCGATGGCAATCGCTGAAGGTCAGTACAAGCTGGATGAAAACTCCATCAACGTGGCAGAGATGATGGGTGGTTTGACTACGGTCTATGACGAAGAGGGCAATGTTACCTTTGATGACAGCCGTGTTTTCTTCGGTTACGAGTATATGACGGTAGAAGAGGCTAACGCCTACGCACTGGTCGATGATGCGATGAGCGGTGGTGACGTGGTCAAGCTTAGCGATATGCTGAAGAACATTCCCGCTAACGACGGTGAGATTCGTGTACCGACCCGTCTTTCCATGATGGAGCTGGGTTTTACCCCAACCTTTTATCAGTTCGTTGATACTATCATTGAGGTGAAGATTGCGATTAAGATCACCCGTACTCGAGAGTACAGTCGTACTACCTCAAACAAGAGAACGGACAAGAGCAATTCATACCGTCGTAAGCGTAGCTTCTGGGGTACCAGCAAGTCTTCTGGTAGCAGCAGCTCGGTTGCAACCTCACAAGTAGATGCCACTTACTCTGCTAAATATTCCTACTCGGCAGAAGGTGCCAGTTTGCTGCGTACTAAGTTGAGCCCTGTACCACCACCACCTATTTTGGAAGAGCGCATCCGTGGCTTAATGGAAAATGAAGAGGCCCGTCGCCAGGCCAGCCTGGAAGCCGAGCTTAAAAAGACACCTTAATAGCAAGGGTGAAATAACGGAGAGTTGAGATGAGTGTCGGAACTGATCTGTTAAATGCCCCCTTCCCCGAGATGGTTAAATCTTTGGGGGTGGGTATTGCCGAAGCGCAATACGAGTTGGATTTGGTTTCCATGAAAATTGCCCGCATGATGGCGGGTTATGAGCCCGACGAGGAGAAGGAGGATGGCAGCATGCTACCTCCTCCTGCAGAAGGACCAAAGCGCACCATGCTGGTTCCATTAGGGGATGGTAAAGAGTACAGCTTATTGGAGCTGGGCTTTACGCCTAATTTTTACCAATTCGTGGATACGATGATCGAGTTGAAGCTGTCGATTTCCATGAGCCGTGAAACCAACTACTCTCGTAAAAGTAGTCAAACGGTGGTAGGGGTAACAGGGAAGGTAGGCTTCTTTAGCGCCTCTGCAACGATGCGGGCTTCCCATGTGAGCGCTAGCTTCTCTTCCAAGTACCAGTACTCGGCAGAAGGTAGCTCGTTGATGCGTACCAAATTGGTACCGGTGCCTGCACCGGCTATTTTGGAGGAGCGTATCCGCGCTATGTTGACCAAAGCTATGACAACGCCTGAGGGATCGTAGTGGTTTGCTATGGCGGGGCGTAGCTGGAAAGATCTAAAGCCGCGCACACCATCTGCTTCAACTGCACCACAGCCTCCTCAATTGAATCAAGGGCAGGTGCTGGAGCAGGCAGGGCGTGACTCCCCCCAATTGGGGCGGTTGCTGGATCAACGCAAAGCGCTTGAGAGCCGTATCAATTCACTGGTATCTGGTGAAGAGAATATGGATCCCAGGGATGCGGCACGCTTTAATGTTCCCACGTTTGCCCAGCGTCAGGCACAGCAGCGGGAGTGGGAGCACCAGCGGGAGATTAACCAGCAACGTAATATGGCGGCGTTGCGGCAGGGACGTGCAGAAGAGCGCCGTATCCCCTCGCCAACTAGCGAAGTGGGTCAATGGGTCGCGCAACGGGATGCGCAACAGCCTCAGGATGGGGTCAGTCGCTGGTTAGCGCAGCGAGATCAAGGTCGTCAGGCATTGCGGGATCAAGCACGGGATCGTTTGGCACCCCTTGACCGTGTGGCAGATGTGGGGCGTCAGCTCCGCCAACCCATGAGTAATATGTCCAGCCAGCTTGACCAGATGGATCAACGCCTGGCCCAGGAAGGGGTGAGTGACAGCGAGCGGGATGAGATTCGTCGTGCGTTGGCAGCAGATAAGCTTAAAGAGACCAACAAGCAGCTGGAAAAATACAGCAAGATGGTTGAAGCCCCCAAGCGGGCAGTAGAGAAGATCGACCAGAAGTGGCAGGGGCGCCAGCAGCAGATTAGTGGTGCTATGGATCGTTTTGGTCCCTATGTAGAGCGCTCAAGGCGACGGCTATCTACCGAGACCGGTGGTTCCGGTGATCTCTTTGAGAGGATGGCGCGAAACCGCGAGCAGGCATTGACCCGCCGGCAGGAGCGCAGAGAACAAGAACAGCGGGATGAAGCGCGTCGGGAAAGGGCGTTGCGTCGTCGTCGCGATAGAGATGAAACACGATGGTAAGGTGTGTGAATAGAGTACCCAATTCATGAGCAACGATAGTCAATACATATCAGAATCCCTGCAAGCACTGTTGGTTTCCATTGCTGATGGTGTGCGCGAAGCGCAGGACTCACTGAGCAGTGCACCACCTATTGATGCCTATGGTCGTCCTGTGCCTACCTACCACATTCCCTATCTGGACTTCGAGGTTCAGGTGGAGATGGAGACGGTAACCACGGAATCAGGAGGTATCCGCCTGCGTATTAATCCTTTGGGGGGTAAGACCAACAGTACCCAGACCAAAGAGATGAGTAGTACTATTTCTGGACGCTTGGTTGCGATACCGCCTGGAGAGGGGGTGCCGATACCGACACTGCACATGCTCTCTGAACGCCTTTCAGCCCGTCAGCACAAGATAATTGTTACCGCTACCAACTCCGCGGGTGAGGTGCTGGTTGGACAGGCTGTCGAATTGAATATCAATATGGAGGCCTCTAAGCAGCTTTCCGCCGTGGATGGGATAAACCTTACCAGTAAGCGTGCAGGTACCAATGTACAGGATGCGATCCTGATTACAGATGAAAGTGGTACGGCAGAGACGGTATTTAGCATTGATTCAGGTTTGCCTGCCAAGGCGTCTTTGGTTTTGACTGCGGAGCTGGGAACGCAAGCGGCTCATTTGACTTTACCGGCAGGAGCTAGTGCATGAAGACCATTACTGCCAGTGTCCGGATCCTAAATGATGGTAATAAGCCCGCCAGCGGGATAACTGTCAATTTGGAAATGTATGTATTGAAAAGTAACCGCTGGTTACGGGTGGGAACTGGAAAAACCGATGTAAAGGGAAACTGGAATGTCAGTGTGGCGCGCAATACACCGAATGAGGTGTATGCGCCCATGCTTCGCCTGATAGAGCCAGGTAATCCATCTCCCAAGGTTTTAGCGCAGCATGCCTACCTTAAGTATGACGCGGCCAAAGGCATACTCGCTGCCGATTTTGGTGTAGTGGAGCGCTTGGAGAATGAGACCTATAAGCTGACAGCGACAACCTCGCAGTTTGCACGTAGTACTCTCTATGTTGCAGCACAGGCTGATCAGCCACCAGAGGTCAGAACTAGGGTCGCTGCACGTCTGAATATTGCAGGGGCAACAGTGCCACGTGTCTCTACCACCGCGAGTCCGGTGAAAGCCAACGAAGCAGAGCTTATCAAACTTCGCACTTCAGAGACGCAATTGAAAGATGCCATTGCTTCGAAAGAGGCATTGATCTCTGCCAGAGATTTGGAGTTGTCAAAAGTCCGCACATCTGAGACCGAATTAAAGCGCACCATTACTACTAAAGATCAGCTAATCTCGGCGAAAGAGGCAGAACTCTCCCAAGTTCGCACCTCAGAGACTGAGTTAAAGCGTACCCTCACCACCAAAGAGCAGCTGATTTCAACCAGAGATCAAGAGCTGAAACAAGCAAAGCTGCAGATCACCGATCTCAACAAGACTCTGCAAGAGCGTCTTAAAGAGATGGAGCGCCTTAAGAAACAGCGAGAAGCTGCCACCGGAGAAGCGCCTGCAACTCCATTGAGCACCATTGCCACCAATATCGGTAGCGAGGTGGATAATGCCAATAAGACCTTGCAGAGCCGTAATCTGCCATACCAGTTTGGTCGCATTAATTTGAGCTTGGCTGGGGCGGTAGCCGAGGATGGTCAATCGATTGCGTTGGCAAGGTTGAGTGATGCGGCAAAAGAGAAAGCACTCTCTAACGTTAAGCTGGAGCTACTACCTACTAAAGGACAAGCAGATCTGCGGGATGCGGTGACGGTACCTGATGTGAGTGGCCTGACCGAAACGGTAGTGCGTCGATTACTGAATAGTGTTGGCCTCAAATTGGAGGTGGTTAGCAAGTCGTTGGGTGAGAAGAGTGGTATACCTGTTGGACAATCCATCCAGCAATCTCCCAAAGCTGGCGCTAATGCTGCACGTAACGGAACCGTTCTGGTTGTTTTCGCAGCCCCTTAATCGGAGAAGATAGGCATGAGTAAAAATATTAAAGATCTGGTTAAGGATGTGGTGGCATCACCACTGGGTGATGTGATTGCTTCGGTTGGCGAAGGTGTGGCGGCAGCACAACAAGCCTTAGATGAAGCCTCACTCTCCAAAACTCTGGAGATCTATACCGAAGGTGGGGATGAGGCGCTTAAGGTGCTGAGAGAAATCGGCTACCGTCCCACCTTTTATACCCTGCCTGAGACTACTGGTGAGGTGAAGGTTTCTCTGCAATTGGGGAATGCCAGCCAAGCAAACACCACTCAGGCGGCTACCAATAAGTCGTTACGCCCAGAGGTCAGTGCCAAGCTTTCACGCTTGGGGATGAATGTCAGCCCTAAACCGCGTATCTATGCTTCGCTGGTGGATGGCGGTTATGCCAATCGCTATAGCTATCAGGCGGACGTAAGCGCTAAGTTGACCTTCAAAATAGTGCCGGTTCCACCACCAGAAGGGGCGGATGAGTTGCGTCGCCTTGCAGATCTAACGGGAAAAACTGTTTCAGAGGTAGTGACATTGCTGGGTGATCAGTTTGATTTGGTGGTGCGAGATAATAAGGGTAAGGTGATTGCGACTCCAACAGGTGAAGAGGTGATTGAAAGCCAATCACCTGTGGCGAATGAAATCATCCGGGTGGGGGATGAAGTCACCCTGACAGTGAAAAGTTAGAGGCGTTTTGATTCAACGGGGGAAGGCATCAGTTGACGGTTTCCATCGGGCTGTATTAGCTGGCATGACCATATTCGCGAATTACTTCGACCACTTGCACCTGATATGATTTATACCACTTTTGCTTACCAAGCATTTGCGCCTGTTGATGCTCCTTATCCTCTTTCCACTGAGCTATGTTGTCCAGATTGTTCCAATAAGATATAGCGATTTCTTTGGAGCCTTCTGTTGTCACAATAAATTCAAGGCAGCCATATTTTTCAAGAGCAAGCTGGCGCATTTTGGCTGCTGTATCTGCATAGGCTTGATCTAATTCCCGAATCTCAGCTTTGAAAATAACCGCGTACATTCATTGCTCCATATATTGGGTGGTTAATTTTTAGTGTTATCAAAATGTACTGAATGAATGGACCAGTCTTAGTTTGAAAAAGTGTGCCTTAAAGGGTAATTGAACCATTTATTGCTCGCTTTTGATTAGGTGAAGGTGCATTGAATGTCTTTCGTTAATTAGGGTGGCCTTAGTGTACTGGTACACACTGCCAGCAATCAGTGTGAATAAAAGCATAGGGTTTTGCGATAAGAAAAGGAAGCAATAATAATGAAATTAAGAGCAATGATTTTTGGGGGCATTTTGGTGGGCTCACTGTTTTCAGGGGGGGGATACGCTACGTCATATAACGCAATAGCATTGCCAGTCCCAATGAGTCCATTTCCCTCTGCTACATTGGAGTATGGCGTGAGTGATAAGGGTGCTGTGTTCTGGTGTGGAGGAGGAGTTGATGGCGGTGATGTGAGCCCATTAATACCTGATCAGATTTACCGCTATTCTCAGGGGGAGACTGTACAGATAACAGGTAGTGATCTGTACAAATCACTGCTCAAGGTAAATGGTGCAGGTCAAGCGATATGGCAGGAGGGGATTAGTTTAGATGCTACTGCACATGCACTAATGTTCTATGATGGGACAACGGTCAGCCAGATTTCTCAGCTTAATATTGGGGAACGGGTTCTTGCATTTACCGATAGTGGCAGCATATTTTGGATTGCTCAAGATGATGTTGGGATAAATCAGCTATTTGTCTTCCATAATGGCCAAATTCACGCTTTGGGAGTGGCACCTCAAAGAACGGAATATAGCGTCAATGAGCAAGGGCAGATTGCCTGGATTGCCAATCAAGAGGTAATGTGGTTTGACGGAAATCAGGTAACACAGATAACTAATGATGACCGTGATGATGCGCGTATTGAGATGAATGCCGTAGGGACGCTTATGTGGACCAGTGCCGATGTCACAAATGCAAGCAGTCGCTTAATGGCCTATATGGATGGCTCATTAATTACTGTTGCAAGCTCTAATGGTATAGAGCCATCTCATTATAGTTATCTGCTGGGTGACCATGGTGAGGCATTCTGGTCTGTGCATAGTGGAAATGAAATAGGCAATGACCTATTTACTTTCGATGGTTCTCAGGTTCATCAATTGGCTAGTGGGGCGGTATACAGCTACGCTGACCTCAATGCAAAGGGTGAGTTAGCTTATGTGACGGAAGGTGATTTTTCTACCATTAACTATTTCTATCAAGGCGGAATGTATTCCATTGTGGATGGGCAATCGCTTGTTCTTTATATGGATGTATTGAATGATGGTTCCATGATGCTTTCACTGCTAAATATGCTGAACATGCAGCCTCATATAAGTGGTCGTTTGGTTGATGGGGTATTTTACACAGTAGCCCCTGAGGCAGATATAAGTGATATGGGAAGCTTATGGACCAGTGGAGGTATATATAATGAAAATGGTCAAGCTGCTTGGTGGGGGTATGCCAATATGGCCTCTCAATCACTCTTTCTGTTTGATGGAAAAGAGACGGCGGAATGGACAGTCTCTGATGTGAGTATGACGTTAGATGTGTTGCTGAGTCAGTCAGGTGATGTGATTGCACCGGTTTGGCATTTCAGCAAAGCAGCACCCACGCTTTATTTGCTTCAACCCATGCCTTAGTTTTTCTCTTTTCACTTCCCAATACAGAAGGTGTTGGGGAGTGATCTTTTCTTTTTATATTTTTCTTCAATAAATGATTGATACTTCAAATAAGTGGGTAGTGACTATTCGCTGGTTTTTATTGCAGGATCTGGCTATCTCGGTTATCTCAAAGGTGGCGCGGTGGTATATCTGAAATTAACTGTGAAATTTGATGGATGGCCATACACCAACCCGTTTTGTTCATATGATGAGCAAAATGGACGGCTTCATAATCACAGCGTAGCAGCACTTATCGCCCCCGTGTTAAGCGGGGGCTTTGTCGTTGACTACAGAGGGTATGCACCATAATGAGGGATTTGCTACTGCCGTAAAAACAGCTGGTAAGCAGGATTATCCTCTTCACTCACATAGTGATATCCCAACTCATCCAGGAAGGTTTGGAATTGTATCTTTTCTTCGTCGGGTACCTGTATACCGACTAAGACTCGTCCATAGGCAGCGCCATGATTACGGTAGTGGAACATGCTGATATTCCAGTTGGCGCCCATATGAGTCAGGAAGCGTAGCAGCGCCCCCGGCTGTTCGGGGAACTCGAAACGATAGAGCAGTTCATTACTGGCTTCTGCACGACCGCCGACCATGTGACGAATGTGTAATTTGGCCATCTCGTTATCACTGAGGTCGGTGACCGGGTATCCACGCCTTGCCAACTCACTGAGCAGTTCGTGCTTCTCCGTTTTACCACCTTGTAGCCGAACACCTACAAAGATGTGGGCCTCGGTTTTATCGGCGTAACGGTAGTTGAATTCGGTGATACCTCGGGGACCAATGGTTTCACAGAACTGTTTGAAGCTGCCAGGTTGTTCCGGGATGGTGACGGCCAGGAGAGTCTCGCGCTTTTCACCCAGCTCGGCCCGTTCCGAAACATGGCGCAGTCTGTCAAAGTTGAGGTTAGCACCACTATTGATACCTACCAGTTTTTGTCCCTGGCACTGCTCACGCTCCACATATTTTTTGATGCCGGCGACTGCCAGCGCTCCGGCTGGTTCAGTAATAGCGCGAGTATCATCAAAAATATCTTTGATGGCGGCACAGATCTCATCGGTAGAGACCAGAATGACTTCATCCACAACCGATTTGGCTACCCGGAAGGTCTCTTGTCCTGCTTGTCTGACGGCTACACCATCAGCAAAGATACCTACTTGATCCAGAATGACCCGCTTATTGGCCTTGAGGGCGTGGTGCATGCAGGGGGCATCTTCCGGCTCAACACCAATCACCTTTGTTTCGGGATAGAGGTATTTGATATAAGCACCGACACCCGCTACCAGACCGCCACCGCCAATGGGGATGAAGATGGCGTCGATGGGGGATTCACATTGGCGCAGAATCTCCATGGCGATGGTTCCCTGGCCTGCGATGACTTCTGGGTCGTCATAGGGGTGGATATAGGTGAGTCCTTGCTGCTCTGCCAATTCGTAAGCGTGTGCAGAGGCCTCGTCATAGGTGTTGCCGAATAATACGGCGTTACCACCAAAGTTACGTACCGAGCTGACCTTGATATCGGGTGTGGTTTCGGGCATGACAATGGTTGCTTTAATACCCAGGCGTTGGGCGGAGAGGGCGAGCCCCTGAGCATGGTTACCGGCGGAGGCGCAGATAACCCCACGGTTGCGCTCCTCTTCCGTCAAGGAGCTGATTTTGTTATAGGCACCGCGCAACTTGAAAGAGAATACCGGCTGTAGGTCCTCACGCTTTAACAGCACCTGATTGTCGAGGCGTAGGCTGAGGCGTTTCGCCGGCTGTAATGGGGTTTCTATTGCGACGTCGTAGACACGGGCCTTGAGGATTTTCTGGATGTATTTGCTGGGCATGGAGTAACGCAGGAATAATTAGTGATATTGGCCCCTAAATTATCAGTTAAATGGCGAAAAGTCAGCGTTTAGACATAAGTTTGCTGGATTGCTGTGCAAAATCTTGAATATAATGGCGTGTTAAGCCAATTATTAGAAAAAGACTAGGGGAGAGAGCATGACCCAGGACGAACTGAAAAAAGCGGTCGCTAAAGCGGCCCTGGAACACGTTGAGCCCGGCACTATCATTGGTATCGGTACCGGTAGTACCGCCAACTACTTTATTGATTTTCTGGCGGATATCAAACACAAGATCGACGCAACGGTTGCCAGCTCTGAAGCCAGTGCAGAGCGTTTGCGCAGCCACGGTATTCCTGTTGAAGACCTGAATATGGTCAGCGAAATCTCGGTATACGTTGATGGTGCGGATGAGACCACTGAGCACTTGCATCTGATTAAGGGGGGGGGTGGTGCACTGACCCGCGAAAAAATCGTGGCTGCAGTGGCTAAGAAATTTGTCTGTATTTGTGACGATACTAAACTGGTTCTGATGTTGGGTAAATTCCCACTGCCAGTAGAAGTGATTCCTATGGCGCGCAGCTATGTCGCTCGTGAGCTGGTGAAGTTGGGTGGTCAGCCAGTCTATCGTGAAGGGTGTGTGACCGATAATGGAAACGTCATTCTGGATGTGCATGGGCTGGAGATTATGAATCCGGTTGAGCTGGAGACCCAGCTGAATATGATTACCGGTGTGGTGACCAATGGTCTATTTGCCAAGCGCCCAGCAGATGTACTGTTGCTAGGAACGGCGAATGGCGTGAAAACCCTGAGCTAAGCCAATCGGCTACCTCCTCCTGGCCGGTCTTGCCAGGAGGAGGGCACAATACTACCTTCCTCTTTTTTCCCTTTATTTTTCCATCGCTTCTATATATCGTTATTAGCGATTTCATCTTTATTGTAGAATTATCGGTAAGACGAAATCAGGTTTTCTGCTTCAAGTAATGGGGATCAGGAACTTCTTTGGTTCAATACAATCAACCAGTTTGCACTGGTTGCTATATTTTTTAGTACTGCCGAAGTATTTGAGTTGTGATAGTCGTGGATAAAGGGAGCCACAATTGTGATGGAGCATCAATGTGTGAGAGGGGGCTTTATGGGGACATGGAATAGCATACATCAGACAGGGAATTTATTTGAACCGGCATCGTTGAATCAATTTTTTGATACCTTCCCGAAAGGGGTGGTGTTTACCGATACTTCAAATCATATCCAATATCTCAATCATGCGGCAGAATTAATGCTGGGGTTGGAATCTAATCAGCTCAAAGGGTGTCCAATACAGCATGTCTTTAGTGATGCGCTACCCATTCACTGTCTGAATGGCGAGCGCCATCATGGCTTTAGCTTTAAAAGTTCGTTGGTCGCTACCGGTCATCGAAGAACCGCGGTTGAAGTGAGTTACTCACAGATTCAGGATGGACAGCGCCATATGGGCTTTTTCATGCTGGATGATATTTCTGAGCTGGTGAACAGCCAGCGTCGTCTCTATCAGCAAAGTATTACTGATCAGTTAACCGGTTTATTTAACCGACGATATTTTGATGAGCGATTAGCTCAGGAGTTTGGGCGAGCCAGCCGCTACCGGCGCCTATTTTCCGTCATTATTTTGGATATCGATGGTTTTAAACAGGCCAATGATCTCTATGGTCATGGTTATGGGGACCAAATGTTGAGACTAGCCACGGAGATTTTTAAGGAGACTTTCCGGGATGAGGACACCCTCTATCGTTATGGTGGCGATGAGTTTGCGATGATTCTCCCTGAAACCACAAAAGAGGGGGCAATTGAGGTAGCTGAACGGCTTAGAGATTGCTTTGCTCGGCGCTGTTGTGAACGCTCTCGGCGTATCAAGCTCTCTTTGAGTGTTGGTGTTGCCAGTCATCCTGAAGATGGTCATGATGCGAAGGGGTTGGTGGGGGTGGCGGACCGCCGCATGTATCAAGCCAAGGAGAGTGGTGGCAATCGTATCAATGCTTATGACGGTTTGATGCACTCCAATAATGAGGTGGATCATCTGTTGCAATCACTCACATCACTGGTACAGATGATGGAGAAGAGCCGGGGGTTTTCCTCGGTGGAGGGGATTGGTCACTCTCAGGAGATGCGCTCTCTGGGGGTGGAGATCGGACGACGTCTTGGACTCCCCACGCAGCGCTTGCAGATCTTTGAGCAGGCCGCGATGTTACACGATATTGGTACTATTCATCTTCCTAATGAGCTGTTGCAAAAGCGCGGTAAGTTGAATGAGAGTGAGTGGCAGCAGATTAAGTTACATACCACTATTGGTGAGGAGATTCTCGGCATGTTGGTGACGCCGGACCGCAAAGATCTGGCAGACCTGCAGCGTATTGTGGCACAGCACCATGAGTCGGTGGATGGCAGTGGTTACCCCAGAGGATTGACGGAAAGGGAGATTTTGCTGGAGGCGAAAATTCTGGCGGTTACGGATGCTTATAGTGCCATGCTGACGGATCGCCCCTATCGGCCAGCTTTGGAGCGGGATCAGGCGTTGGCAGAGCTAGTGGCACTTTCCGGTAAGCGTTTTGCGCCAGAAGTTGTGACAGAGCTTCTGGCACTGGAATTTTATGAAGATAATGCTGAAGTCATGAAGGGCTAAAGGTGTGATCTATTCCCCATTAGGCTAATTGGGGTGATGGATGCGTCGCATCACCCACTTCTCTAATTCTACTAGTAAGAATAACAGGATCGCTGCGATCAAGATTAAGCCCCAGCTATAAGGAAGCAGTGGTGCTGATGAGAACAGCTGTTGAGATACCGGAAGATAAGTAAAGCCCAACTGCATCAATACCAATATGGCGACTGCCCACAGTGCATAGGGATTACCAGTCAGCCCCTGCCAGCTGCAGGCGTTATGAATGAGATAGCGAGAGCTGAATAAGTAGGCAATTTCACACACCACCAGAGTATTGACCGCTACCGTGCGGGCATACTCTAGGCTGGCACCTTGCATCTGTTCCCAGACAAATAGGCCGAAAGTGGCCCCCACCATCAGAAGCGAAACAAACAAGATACGCCACATCAAGTGAGGCGAGAGCAGTGGTTGATCACGATGGCGAGGGGGACGCAGCATTACATTACTTTCAGTGGGCTCAAAGGCCAGTGCCAGTGCCAGGGTGACCGCCGTAATCATATTGACCCAGAGAATTTGAGCTGGGGTAATGGGTAGTGAAATCCCCAGCAGGATGGCGGCCATCACCGTGAAGGCTTCACCTCCGTTGGTAGGTAGAATAAACAGGATCGCCTTTTTCAGGTTGTCATAGACGGTACGGCCTTCCTCAATAGCGTTACTGATGGAGGCAAAGTTATCATCCGTCAGCACCATTTCCGCCGCTTCTTTGGAGACTTCGGTTCCTTTGCGGCCCATAGCGATACCCACATCGGCCCGTTTCAGGGCTGGGGCATCATTGACCCCGTCACCGGTCATGCCTACCACATGTCCCTTGGCTTGCAATACCTCCACCAGGCGCAACTTGTGTTCTGGGCTGGTGCGGGCGAATACTTGAATATCATCGATCTGCTGATTCAGCTCTGCCTTATCCAGTTGATCGAGCTGTTGCCCGGTGAGTACCCGGCCATTATCGGAAAGGCCGATACGCTGTGCGATGGCACTTGCCGTAGTGGCGTGATCGCCAGTGATCATCTTGACCTGTATTCCCGCTTGGCGGCAATTGTCGATGGCGGTAATCACCTCGTCACGTGGTGGGTCGATCATCCCTACCATGCCCAGTAAGGTTAGGTCGCCATCGATATGTTGAAAGGCCAGCTGCTGCTGGTTTGCATCGGTGCTCTTAAAGGCGATGGCCAGTAAACGTAGTCCCTGTTGTGCCAGCTGTTCCATCTCTTTATGCCAATATTGCCGATCCAGCTCACAGGCTTCCCCTCGCATACGCTGATAGCGACACATATCCAAAATCCGCTCAGGCGCGCCTTTGATGTAGATGAAGCCATGTCCGGCATGGTCGTGATGCAGTGTGGCCATAAAGCGGTGTTGTGACTCGAAGGGGATCACATCACTGCGTGGCCACTCGTTGTATTCCAGCTCCAGGTTCAGGCCGGCTTTCAACCCCAGGGTGATCAACGCTCCCTCTGTGGGGTCCCCCTGCATCAGCCACTGATCACTAAATTGGAACACCTGGGCATCATTACATAGCACCGCAGCGCGGCTGAGTTCGTGTAGCACCGGCAGGTTGAGTGGTTCAACGGGTTGTTGGTCTTGGCAAAAATCCCCATGGGGGTCATAGCCGACACCACTGACACTGAACATTCCTTCACTGGTCAGGATGCTCTGTACGGTCATCTCATTGCGAGTCAGTGTGCCGGTTTTGTCGGAGCAGATGACGCTCAGGGAGCCTAGAGTTTCCACGGCAGGTAGGCGACGGATGATGGCGTTGCGCCGTGCCATGCGTTGAACACCTATGGCCAGGGTGATGGTCATAATGGCCGGTAGCCCTTCGGGGATGGCGGCAACCGCCAAGCCAACGGCGGCGAGGAACATCTCGGCAATACTGGAGTGGTGGATGAAAATACCGACCAGGGAGGTGATGAAGGCGATCAACAGAATCGCGAAGCTGAGCCAGCGGCCAAAACGGGACATCTGTACCAGAAGTGGTGTGGTAAGTTGCTGTACCCGACGTAACAGACGGCTGATGCGGCCGATCTCGGTATGGTCGCCTGTGGCAATCACTACTCCCTGCCCCTGGCCATAACTCACCAAGGTACCGGAGTAGGCCAGACAACTGCGGTCTCCCAGAGTGGTGTCGAGAGGGAGGGAGGCTGTCTGTTTCTCCGCTGGTTGGGACTCGCCAGTCAGAATCGCCTCATCGATACGCAGCTCATGGCTATGGAACAGGCGTAGATCTGCTGGCACTTTGTCACCGGATTGGAGTAGCACCACATCGCCGGGCACCAACTGCTCTGCTGAGATCTCCTGAACCTTGCCATCGCGACGTACGGCTGCCTGTTGGGAGAGCATCTGACGAATAGCATCCAGGGCACGCTCGGCTTTGCCTTCCTGGATAAACCCAATCAATGCGTTGAGAAAGACAACGGCGATAATTACCCCGCAATCCACCCAATGCTGCAGGATTGCCGTCATCACTGCCGCTAGTAGCAGGATATAAATCAGCACATTATTGAACTGGCTGAGCAGTCGTTGCAGGGTGCTACGTTGCTTGGGCGGGGTGAGACGGTTGGCGCCATGCTGGTGTAAGCGGGCAGTCGCTTCTTCCTGACTGATCCCCTGTGTACTGCTTTTTAGCTCATCGAAAACCTGTTGTGATTCCAGGTGGTGCCACTGCCCGTGTGATCCCATTATGCTGTGTCCTTAAAAAGGGTTTTCCACAAGTGTAGCAAAGCGGTTGTCAGTAGTGTTTTAAACCAGCGGGTTGTTAGAATCGTTTCGTCAAACCGTGTAGTATCTAAGTAATTATAAAGATAAAAAACAAGAATATGGACCCATCCCTCTACAAAGCGATGCACCAGGTAGAAGAGTGCCATTGGTGGTTTACCGCCCGGCGCCAGATTGTGCAACGGCTACTACAAAGTTTGTCGTTGCCTGCGGATGCGCGTTTGTTGGACATGGGGTGTGGCACTGGGGGTAATCTGCAGATGTTAAGCCGCTTTGGTGAGGTGACCGCGATTGAGCTGGAGCCTGCGGCCAGAGCATTGGCCGAAGGCCGTCATATTGCCCCGGTATATGCCGGTTCACTGCCTGATGAATTGCCACCCTTAGCACCTTTTGATGGCATTGTACTGTTGGATGTGTTGGAGCATGTTGAGGAGGATCTGGCTGCATTGCGTCGATTGGCCACACTGCTTAAACCCGATGGCGCTTTGATCGTCACAGTGCCGGCATTGCCGTGGTTGTGGGGGCATCATGATGAGATTCACCATCACCATCGTCGCTATACCCGACAAAGCTTGCAGCAGCTGGCAGAAAGTGCGGGGCTTTCTGTGGAGAAAATCAGCTATTGCAATAGTTGGCTGTTTCCCTTGGTGGCGATGACCCGTTTGCTGGAGCGGCTGTTACCCAGCAAGGGAGAGACTTCTACCGGCCTTTCGATTCCCCCCACTGCCTTGAACAAGTTATTACATTTCATCTTTGCCAGCGAGGCCTCACGCATAACAAAAGGGGGCTTTCCCATCGGTGTCTCTTTGATAGCTGTATTGCGATGTGGTGATGCTTAGCCTGTTGCAACGGTGGCAGATAGGGCGTTTTTTCAGCGTAGGAGCCTTGGCGACCCTGCTGCATAGCGTGCTTTTTGTGGCGCTGATTGAGTGGTTGGGGATGACGGCGCTGAGTGCCTCGGTTGTGGCATTCAGTGGCGCCTTCATGGTCTCTTACCTGTTAAATCACCGTTGGACCTTTGAAGCATCGGGACGCCACCACTTTCATTTGCCACGCTTTGCCCTGGTAGGGATTGGTGGCTTGCTGTTGAATATGGGCATTGTCTATCTGGTGGTGGATGTTGGCCACTACTCTTATCTATTAGCATTGCTACTGGTTGTCACAGTGGTGCCGCTGTTAAGCTATTTGATGAATAGGCATTGGGTCTTTGGTAATGGAGCATAACGCCTTGTCAGATAAATTATTGAGCATTGTGGTACCGGTCTATAACGAGAGTGAGGTACTGGAGAGCTTTCTTGAACGGTTGAATCCAGTGCTGGAACTGTTGCCACTACGCTGTGAGCTTCTGTTTGTGAATGATGGCAGTAGTGATGATACCTTGCTGCAACTGGCAGGATTACAGCAGCAGGATGAGCGGATTGTGGTGATAGATCTGAGCCGTAATTTCGGCAAGGAGATTGCCATGAGTGCTGGTTTGGATCATGCCAGAGGCGATGCGGTGGTGATGATCGATGTGGATCTGCAGGATCCACCCGAACTGATTCAGCAGATGGTGATTGAGTGGCAGCAGGGTAGCGAGGTGGTGTACGCCAAACGCATCTCCCGGGAGAGCGATAGCTTATTGAAAAAGCTCAGTGCATACTTTTTTTACCGGGTGATTAACCGTCTCAGTAACGATGTCCATATCCCGGAAGATACCGGTGATTTCCGCTTATTGGATCGGCGGGTGGTGGATGCACTCTGCCAGCTGCGGGAGCGCCACCGCTTTATGAAAGGGCTGTTTACCTGGGTGGGTTTTAAGCAGACGGCGATTCCTTTCGAGCGGGAGGCGCGTGCTGCAGGGGAGAGTAAGTGGCGCTATTGGAGTCTGTTCAATTTTGCCATTGAAGGGATTACCTCTTTCTCCACCGCCCCCCTTCGGCTCGCGACCCTGCTGGGATTATGTACCGCTTTCGCCGCTTTCCTGTTTGGCCTGTTCATTATCTATCGTACTTTGGTTTTTGGTGATCCGGTGGCGGGCTATCCTTCCACCATGGTGGTGATTCTATTTCTGGGCGGGGTGCAGCTGCTGAGCCTGGGTATTATCGGTGAGTATATTGGGCGCATGTTTAATGAGACCAAACAGCGCCCGCTCTATTTTGTCAATCAGGTGATCGGAGGCAAAGAGAAAGAGGATGATGCCGTCTCATGATGGATGAGCGAGCAGGCCTCTATCGCCCCAGGTGGTATTATCCCGCCGCTGCATTATTACTGTTGCTGCCCCTCTATCAGTGGCTTTTCGGTATCCCTGGCAGTGGGGTGATCGGTGATGACTACAGCTACTTTCTCCCCCACTTGTTAGATGGCTACTACTGGTATCTGAATAACGGCCTGGGAGAGATTCCCTGGTTTAGTCCCGCCTTTTGTGCGGGGTTGCCCGCCTATGCCAATCCGCAGAATTTTTATTATTCCCTGCCGCAGCTTTTGACCTTGTTTCTTGGGCCGCTCACGGCGATTCAGGCTACTCAATTGTTAGTGGCTGGGCTGGGGTTCATTGGCTGCTATCTGCTGCTGTTGCGACGTTGTGGCATCATACTCCCTTATGCCCTACTGGGGGCGGCGCTGTTTATGTTCAATGGCTTTTTCGCCTCTCGTATGGCCATGGGGCATCTCACCTTTCACGGAGTGATGTTACTGCCGTGGTTTGCGCTGCTTTTGAGTGGGCGCTATGTAACATTGCGAATCAAGGGTGCGGCAGTGGTGCTATCAGGTCTGTTGTTCGCCTACCTGATCTATGCCGGGATGGTGGCGCTGCTGTTGCAAATGATCGTCGCGGTCTGGTTGCTGTTGTTGTTGCTAGCGCGAGGTCATCGTGAGTTGTGGTATTTCAGCGTTGTATTGATGCTGGCGGTGCTGTTGGGCATGTTGGTGGGGGGCTCCAAACTATTGGCGGTGATCACCTATATGCAGGTTTCTCCCCGCAATGGTTATCCACTGCCGGGTTTTAGCCAGCTTGTTGACCTACTGCTGTTGCCTATCAAGACGCTGTTTATCTCACCACAGGATCTCTCTCAACAGCTGGTGAATCTGCGTTGGGATATGACGCCTGCCAGCTTCAACTATGGTCTCAGCCTAGTGCCGTTGCTGATCATTGTCTTATTGGGTTTACGAGCGGTGAGGCAGGGGGCGGGCGTGAAGTCAATCTTGCTGGCTGAACCGGTACGTTACCTGCTGATTTTGGCCTTGTTGCTGGTACCGCTGCTGCTTAATCTTTATCAGCCTGTCTGGAATCAGTGGCTGAAATCCCTGCCGTTGATTGGCCAGAGTAGTAATAATCTGCGCTGGATGATTCTCTATCTGCTGCCGGTGCTGATGTTGGCTATGTGGCTGCTGAGTCGCATCAGCCTTAAACCATGGCAGAGCGGCGGCTTGGCACTCAGTTTGTTTGTCTTGGCCTGTGGCCAACTGCATTGGAATTACCAGCAACAGGCGACACCTGCCCACTACACGCCGGATGGGGTGGAGCAGGCTTATCTTGAGGCCAAACAACAGCAGCAAGTACCCTGGATAAGTTTTGTGGGGGGCTATCGGGATGGGCTGGGGCGCATGATGCGGGTGCTGAATCGCAATGATTTGCTTGCCCGTGGTGGTTCTATTCTTAACTGCTATGAGCCGATGTTTGGTTACGAGCTAGAGTGGTTTCCCGCTTCAAGGGTTGAGCCGGGGAGCGTTTGGACGGTTGGTGCAGAACGTCAGTTTAACTTCCATAATCCAAGCTGTTTCCTCTTTCCTGAAGAGAATAGCTGTTCCCCGGGAGAGCGCTTTTCTACCCGAGAGCGCCAGTCGCTGGATCAGTTACTGCGTTACCAGCCATTGGCATTTGTGAAGAGTCGCCAACAGCAGATAGCGGATATGGTGAGTCTACTGGCGTTGCTGTTGGGCTTGGCTTGGCTGATCTGGAGCGTTGTCAGGCGCGGATAATCTCGCCCGTCAGGGCATCGCGGATGGTGGAGGGCTTGGCGTTAGTATCTACCTCACCGGCGACGATGTGGTCCAACTGTTGGCGGAAGATAAAACGACACTGTTTGACACTGGTCGCTGGTGGATGGCTACTGATATTGGCGCTGGTGGAGACCAGAGCGCTTTTCGCGGCTTCGCACAGCCCTTTAGCGATAGGGTGTGCAGTCACGCGTACTGCCAGGGTGTTGTGTTTGCCCCGCAGCCAGGTGGGGGTCTGATGTTTGGCGGGAATCAGCCAGGTATTGGGGCCGGGCCAGCTGGCGTGGATGGTTTCCAGAGTCGCTCTATCCAAACGGCTGAAATCCACATAGGGCTCAAGCTGCTCGATAGATGCCGCGATTAGGATTAGCCCCTTGTCTGCGGGCCGTCGCTTCATTTGGAGAATGCGATGTACCGCTGCACCATTACGGGGATCACACCCCAGGCCGAAGACCGCTTCGGTAGGGTAAGCAATAACGCCGCCCTGGTGGATTACCTGAGCGGCATTTTTGAACAGCTGGCGCTGTAGGTAGCCCATTACTGCTGTTCGCGGGCGATAGCACGATAGCCAATGTCGGAACGGGTGAAGCAGCCATCCCAACTGATCTGCTTGGTTAGCTCATAGGCCTTGGCTTGGGCCTCGGAGACGCTATTGCCCAGACCAACGGCACACAGAACACGTCCGCCAGCCGTTACTACCTGGCCATCTTTCTCTGCTGTACCTGCATGGAATACTTTGCCGTCTTCGCTATCGCTGTCTGGCAGTCCGCTAATCACATCCCCTTTGCGATAATCACCAGGATAGCCACCAGCAGCCAGTACGACACCCAGTGAAGCGCGGGCATCCCACTCGGCACTGGCACTGTCTAGTTTGCCATTCAGCGCAATGTCACACAGCTCAACCAAGTCAGATTTCAGGCGCATCATGATAGGTTGGGTTTCAGGGTCACCAAAGCGGCAGTTGTATTCGATCACCTTTGGTGCACCATCAGCAGAGATCATCAGGCCAGCATAAAGGAATCCGGTGTAGGGATTGCCTTCGGCTGCCATGCCTTCAACGGTGGGGATGATCACCTCTTGCATGATGCGGTCGTGAATTTCAGGGGTGACGACAGGTGCGGGAGAGTAAGCTCCCATACCGCCGGTATTAGGACCGGTGTCTTTGTCACCGACACGCTTGTGATCTTGGCTGGTGGCCATGGGCAGGATATTTTTGCCATCCACCATACAGATAAAGCTGGCCTCTTCCCCTTCTAGAAACTCTTCTACGACTACGCGGGATCCCGCCTCACCAAAGGCATTGCCTGCCAGCATGTCTTTGATGGCATCTTCTGCCTCTTCCAGCGTCATCGCGACGATAACCCCTTTACCTGCCGCCAGGCCATCTGCCTTGATAACGATAGGTGCACCCTTTTCGCGCACATAGGCGATGGCAGGATCGATCTCGGTGAAGTTTTGGTAGTCAGCGGTAGGAATGTTGTGGCGCGCCAGGAAATCTTTAGTGAAGGCTTTGGAACCTTCTAGCTGTGCAGCGCCTTTGGTAGGGCCGAAGCAGCGTAGGCCGGCTTCACGGAAGGCATCTACCACACCGATGACCAATGGGGCCTCGGGACCAACAATGGTCAGGGCGATATTGTTCTCTTGGGCAAAGGCAACCAGAGCGGTGATATCTTCAACGCCGATGGCGACGTTTTCCAGCTTGGGCTCCAGAGCTGTGCCAGCGTTGCCTGGGGCAACAAAGACCTGCTCTACTTTGCTGGATTGTGCTGCTTTCCATGCCAGGGCATGTTCACGTCCACCACTACCGATTACCAATACCTTCATGACTCTTTCTCGCCTTAATGTTTCAAATGGGCGCTATTTTACGGAAAGTGGGCGGTAAAGTCCCACCTCTTTTATGGGAGACGTGTAAAACGGCGGAAATAATGTGAGGTTAATATGGTGAGATAGGGGGAGGGGGGAAGTAAATGAGGCGTAGTTGCCTACGCCTCGACTAGGGTTGCATTGACAGCAGGTTGATTTATTACGGCTTCAGGGTTGTCTTGCTGCAGATGGAAGTAGCGGTAAGAGGTCATAAAAAACTTCAAACGTGCCTCACGGTCATTGCTTGGGTTATGCATAAATTCTGCGGTAGCCCGGTACATCTGCCACATCCACCACTCTTTACTATCGACATTCAACATGTTTTGTTCCTTTTGGGTCAATTATTGAGTGTTCCATTAAAGCGCTTGAATATGACCTATAGATTAAAGGGGTATGAATTTTTTATGGCAGTGAGCATTGCCCAATATTGGGCCAATATTTCTATGGATCTGCTTGTTTTGGTGCAAGCCTAGTAACATATATTTTAAATGGATATTAAAAAATTATTAATTAACATGCGGTTATGCTATTTGATGTATATCTGGCACATAATTAGCTTTAAGCGAACAAGTTCTATTGGTGGGAAAATTCATGGCATTGCGGGTATTGGTCGTCGATAGCAATCCTAAGCGAGTGGAGACAGTGGCGGATGCTTTGCAGTCGGCGGGTTATCAGGTGGTGTCGTTGATTGGCGAGATCAAAGATCTCTATCATCAGGTTCAGCAGGAGGAGCCTGATGTGATCATTATTGATATGGAGTCTCCCAGTCGTGATTGCTTGGAGTATATTCAGGAGATCAGTCGCGATCAGCCCAAACCCATTGTGATGTTTGCTGATCAGGATGATCCCGAGACGGCAAAACAGGCAGTAAGAGCAGGGGTCAGTGCTTATGTGGTAGATGGTTTGCAAGGACATCGTGTTAGGCCAATTCTGGAGACAGCGGTTGAGCGTTTCAAGCAGTTCCAGGCGCTACGTAATGAATTGGAAAAAACCAAAAACACCCTGGCAGAACGCAAGTTAGTGGATCGGGCCAAAGGTATCGTCATGCAACAACGTGGTTGCAACGAGCAGGAGGCGTACCACAGTTTGCGTAAGCTGGCGATGAAGAGTAACAAACGCTTGGTGGATATCGCAGAAGCGATGATCGCCGCTTCCGAGTTGTTCTCGGACAAATAATACCTTCCAGGCATTGCCTGGAAGATGACATAGAGTGCGGACAACGGCGTCCGCTCACAGACAAAGGCGTCTAACCCTCTCCGGACTGGTTCCGGTATTAGGGTTAGGCGTTTTTTTTGCTTTTTTGGTACTAAACAATGAGGTAATCAGATGAAACCAGTAGCTAAAAAATCCCTGATCAGTGCTTGTGTATTAACTGCTCTTAGCGCATCAGCAATGAGTAATAGTGCAGTTGCCAGCGGTATAACAGAGGCTATTAAAGGGGGCGAGGTAAAAGCGGACTTCCGCTTGCGCCTGGAGAGTGTCAGCCAGGAAGGCAAAGCGGAAGATGCGACAGCATTAACCTTGCGTAGCCGTCTGGGGTATATGACAGCACCCTATAAAGGATTGAGTGGCTATTTGGAATTTGAAAATATCACAGCGCTTGAAGATGAGTACAGCATGCCAGGAGCCACTAGCAACTATCCGGTCGTTGCGGATCCAGAGGGCTCTGAAGTCAATCAAGTCTTTCTGAAATACAGCATGGGGGAGAGCACGGTGATTGCTGGACGCCAGCGCATTATTTTGGATAACGCCCGCTTTGTCGGTAATGTGGGGTGGCGTCAAAATGAGCAGACCTATGATGCATTGAGCTTAAAGAGCAAGGTGCTGGCAGAGAGTGAATTGAGTTATCACTATGTGACAAAGGTGAATAATATTTTGGGTAAGCAGGGAGATATTGCTGCGCATTTACTGAATGCTTCTTACAGTGGCATTCCCGGTAAAGTAACAGGTTATGCGTATTTGATTGAGGATGAAGATGCCGTGGCTAAATCTTCTTCAACGATCGGTTTGCGCTACGCCGGTGCTGCAGGTGAGCTGTTTAAGTACAACGTCGAATTTGCTAAGCAGAGCAGCTATAAGGACGGTAACGATGATATTGATGCGACCTATATGCTGTTGGAAGGAATGATGAAAGCGGGTAGTGTGGATTTGAAGTTGGGGTATGAAGTGTTAGGTGCCGATGATGCCTATGGTTTCCAAACTCCTCTTGCTACCAAGCATGCCTTTAATGGTTGGGCAGATACCCTGCTATCAACGCCTAAAGAGGGTATTCAGGATAGGTATATTGGCGCAACAACCAAGGTTGCCGGTACTAAGTTAATGGCGGTATACCATGATTATTCCGCTGATGAAGGCAGTGCCAACTACGGTAGTGAAATTAATCTATTAGCTGCGAAAAAGTTTGGTGATAATTACACTGCGCTGATCAAATATGCTGACTACTCAGCCGATGATAAGGGGAGCGACATTCAGAAACTATGGGTAATGGGGCAGATGTCATTTTAAAATAATAATAAACGTTAACACGGTCTCTTTGGTTTGGGGTGATGTGATACATCACCCTTTTTTTATTTATTATTCACTCGTGTTTGAGTGGTGGGTGCAGAAAAGTGATAACCCTGAAAATAGTCCACGCCAAGGTCCTTTAGCTTGTAGAAAATAGACTCACTCTCTACGAATTCCGCAACGGTCTTTACACCAAGACTATTGGCAAATTGAATGATGGATTTTAGTATCAGGTAACCACGATAGTCATGGATACGCCTGACCAGCGAACCATCGATCTTAAGGATATCAATGGGAATATCAAAAAAGTGAGTGAAGTTGGAATAGCCAGAGCCAAAATCATCAATAGCAATCTCTACCCCATGACTTTTTAACTCATTGCAAAAATTGACTGTACGCTGAAGGTCAATCATCCCTTCACTCTCTAATAGCTCGATAGTGAGACGGGCATCAGGATAGTATTCCAACAGCGTAGTAAGATGGCTGACAACTTCGGGGTTATTGATATCTTCGAATGAGAGATTAAGGCTAAAGCCGCAATGGCCATCACCAAAGTCACGAAAGGCGTTAGCGATCACCCGATTTGTGAGTAGCGGGTAGTTTTTAGATTGTTTAGCTATCTCAAGGAAATGGACGGGCTTGAGTATTCGATGTGGATTGTCAGGGTCATGCATCCTGACCAGTGCTTCATATTTTACGACATTGCCTTGTTTATCCACGATAGGCTGGTAATGGTTGATCAATAGGTCATTGCTAATTGCTGTTTTTAATTTACGCTGAATTTCTAAGTTGTTTTTAAAATTTTTCTCACTGTTATCCAGATGATTGTATAGTAAAAATGGTCGGCGTTTGGCTTTCGCTGTCGTTAAGGCCATATTAGTTTCACTGAATAGATCAAGTTTTCCTTCAGTACTTGCCCCAATCGTGACGCCAATATCCAGCTGTAAGGAATCATCAATGGAGAACAGATGATTTTCGATAACAATAATCAATCCATCGGCAATGCATTTGAGCATCTCGTTGGTCAATCCATTTGACTTGTCGATAAGTAGCGCAAAGTGATCCATGTCGATGCGATACATCTTTGTTGGATGCTGATCGAGTGAAAAGTGATTTAGTAATTCTGCCATCTGTTTAAGGATGGTATCTCCCGAGGCAAAACCATATAGATGGTTAATGTCAGAGAAATTTTCGATATCAATAAACATCAGAGCGCTATTGGACTCTTGTTTTTCTAAATCTTTGAAGAGTTGCTGGCGGTTGGCCAGGCCGGTGAGTTCATCATAATAAAAGTGCCTGAAACTCCCTCCTGAAGGTTGGGGAAGGGAATCAAATTTGTTGAAGATTAGCGTAATCTCACTCAGTTCATTGGATTGGATATTGGTAGAGAAAGCCGTCAGGATGACTGAGAAGTGCTCTTGATCCAGAATGAGTGAGGAGGGTTGAATATACACCTCTCGACTTTTGCAGTGCTGAAAAATACTGTCTATTTGCTTGTCAGGAAGTAGGTGATAGATATCACTGAGCTGGCTTGAATCTATATTGTATAGCGCCATTAAACGGCTGAGCTTTTCGTTGACCGAAAGAATGGAGCCATTTAAGTTGATCTTCATTACGTAGCTGGTTCGCTCAATGACTTGGCGATAGTAATCCAGTTCCAACGTAAGTGAGCGGTCAGCGGGTGAGATATCCGATGGCATTTGAGTGCAATGCTCTTTATACCACTGATGTGATTTATCTCGGCTTTGATCGCTCATCGCTACAATCCTTTGTTAATCAGAAACGCCTAAAGTATAGACTATCCATGCAATGCTGTATTGGTTTTGCTCTGATTTAGCAATCCGTGTGAGGGCGAAAATTAAGCGGGAAAAAGGATAAATGGCGCATCCTTTGCAGAAAATAGTATCAGTCTCATAGAAATTGTTTTTATCCATATCTAAGATATTGTTTATTAAGGTGAAAAATGACATCAAATGAAAGCTATCGTCCATTTTTGGGCGGCGGTGCACCAGAAAAGAACGAACTGATACTGGGTTTTATTCCCTTGACGGATTGTGCCCCGTTAGTGGCAGCGCTGGAGAAAGGCTTTTTTCGCCAGCATGGATTGGAGGTAAAGCTCTCCCGTGAAGCTTCTTGGGCCAGCATTCGCGATAAGGTGATGTTGGGAATATTGGATGGTGCTCAGATGCTGGCAGCGATGCCATTGGCCGCAACATTGGGGTTTGGTTCATTACCCAAGCCGATGATCACTGCTTATAGTCTGGATCTTAATGGTAATGCGATTACCCTCTCCAATTCACTTTATCAACGGATGTTAGCGGCGGACCCGAAAGCGATGAGCGAGCGTCCTATCAAGGCTTGTGCATTGAAGAAGGTGATTGAAGCTGATAAGGCTGCGGGTAAGCCACCTCTCAATTTCGGTATGGTTTATCCCGTCTCCAGTCACAACTATGAGCTGCGTTATTGGTTGGCCGCAGCGGGGATCGACCCTGACAATGATGTGCAGTTGCGGGTCGTTCCTCCTCCCATGATGGTAGATTATTTACTGCAGGGTGAGTTGGATGGCTATTGTGTCGGTGAGCCGTGGAATTCGCGGGCAGTGGAGCTGGGTATCGGCCATACCGTGATCACAGGTTATGAGCTCTGGAATAACAAGCCAGAAAAGGTGTTAGGGCTGACAGCAGAGTGGGCTGAGCAATATCCTAATACCCATGCGGCTCTGCTACGCGCATTAAGTGAAGCATCACAATGGCTGGATGAGCCGGATAACCGTGAAGAGATGGCCATTATTCTTGCGGCAGATCACTATTTGAATGCACCACTTGAAGTGGTACGTATGGCCCTCAGTGGGAAATTCCGTTACGGCGATGGAGAATCATCCATTGAGATGCGGGATTTCAATGTCTTTTATCGTTATGCCGCCATTTACCCCTGGCGCTCTCATGCTATGTGGATGCTGACCCAAATGTACCGCTGGGGGCAATTGGATCGTGCAATCAATCTCCAACAGTTGGTGGAGCAGGTGTATCAACCTGAAGTGCTGCGGCATGCTCTACAGGAGATGGACATCAACCTGCCACGGGAAGATAATAAGTGCGAAGGTGTGCATGGTGCCCCCTGGCAGTTGGAGGGTGATAAAGGCACTATTGTGATGGGGCCTGACCGTTTCTGTGATGATAAAGTATTTAATCCTCAGCAACCTATTGAGTACTTGCAACAGCAGCAGATCAAGCATATGCGGATCTCTCTGGATGAATTGGCTGTTGCCCAGGGGTAAAAGTTGCTCATTTATTAAATAGGGCGACAAACCGATAAACTCTCCATAAGGGGTTGAAAAAAGCCAGTTAATTGGGGGGAGTTTATGTCACAGCGGTTGTTTCTGGTCGCCATATTCTTGATGCTAGGCTACGGATTTTGGGTCAGTCCGGAGTTTAAGGATATCGCTGCCGGAGGGGCCATCTTCCTGTTTGGTATGTTCACGCTGGAGAGTGGTTTTCAGACTTTCTCTGGCGGATTGCTGGAGCGCATCCTACAGCGCTCTACCGACAATATGCCAAAGAGTTTGCTGTTTGGCATTGTGACTACCACCTTGATGCAATCCAGTACTCTGGTGTCGGTGATCACCATCTCCTTTCTCAGCGCTGGCCTGCTTGGGTTGGCGGCCGGAATTGGCATTATCTTTGGCGCTAATCTGGGTACGACAACCGGTGCCTGGTTAATCGCGGGGCTGGGGCTCAAGGTCAAAATCTCTGCCTACGCGATGCCCATGCTGGTATTCGGCGTAGTGCTCTCCTTCCAGAAATCCAAAAAGCTAAAGGGGATCGGTTCGATTCTCGCAGGCTTGGGCTTTCTCTTCCTCGGTATCCACTATATGAAAGAGGGCTTCGAGACCTATAAGGAGACCATTGATCTGGCTCAGTATGCTGTCTCTGGTTACCTTGGGGTATTTCTTTATGTATTAATCGGTGGGGCTGCGACGGTTATTATGCAATCCAGTCACGCTACCATGCTCTTGATTATTACTGCTTTGGCCGCAAGTCAGGTGACCTATGAGAATGCGTTGGCATTGGCGATCGGTGCCAATATTGGTACCACGGTCACGGCCATCATCAGCTCCATGAGTGCTAATGCCCAGGGTAAACGGCTGGCTGCGGCACACTTCATCTTTAATGTCGTCACCGGATTGATTGCTATCATCTTTATTTACCAATTGGTCTGGGTGGTGGATGGTTTAAGTCATGCCTTTGGGATTGCGAGAGAGGATTATGCTCTTAAACTGGCAGTCTTCCACACGGTATTTAACCTACTGGGGATCTTGGTGATGATTCCCTTCACTAGTTTGTTGGTTGCATTGTTGATGCGCGTCATTCGTGAGGGAAAAACCTCAATGGATGCACCCAAATATCTGGATGCGGCGGCAGGTCACTACCCGGATACTGCGGTGAATGCAGCCCGTAACGAAACCAACCGACTCTTTATCAAAGGTTTGAAAATTGTCACTAAAGGGATTGGTCTGGCATTAAGTGACCTCAAAGATTCTGAGGCGATTCGCAAGGGGATCACCAGAAGCCGTCAACTGGATAATGTGGATATTGATCAGCAGTATGAACGCCATATCAAGCCCATATTCAGTGCAATTGTTGCCTTTATGAGCCAGTCAGTGGTGAGCTCTCAGGATGAGCAGTTTGGGGATTTTCACTGGTTGCGAGTGGCCAATAAGCAGATTGTGGATGCGGTAAAGGATATGAAGCATATGCACAAAAATATCCAGCGCTATGCCAATAGCCATAATCCAGAAATACGCCGTGGTTACGATATGCTGCGCAAGCAGGTTGCGGAAACGGTTTCAGCTATTGAGATGATCCGTGCACAGCAGGATCAGGGTAGCGTCATCTTATTGGATAAACTTAAATTAGAACTGTTGCATCATGACAGAGAGATCAACGCTGAGATTGAACAGATGATTCGTAGCGAAGTGATCAGCCCTAATATGGGCACTTCACTCATTAATGACAGTGCCTATACCTATAATATCTGTGATCAATTGATTCAGGTATGTGAAACCCTTTATGTGATCCATAATCCCAACTTCAGTGCAGCACAGCGAAGTGTTGCGTTGGGGGATGACAAGATTATGGAACTTGCTGATTCACCGGAGCCACACCCATGAGCCTACAAAGTGATTTTATTGAATCCCTCAAGGCGGCATTTAAGGGGCTGAAGAAAAAGACCCGCAAAATCCCCAAAGAGGCCCATGATCTAAAAGAGGTAATTACCCTTTTGAAAGAGCGGGAGAAGCATCTTAAGGAGAAGTTGGAGCATGAGCATGATGAGGAGAAGCTCAGGCGTATCAAAAATGAGATTGATATTATTCATCATCAAAGAGAGAAGGGATTAAAACTCTTAAAAGAGCTGCATGGTGGTGAGGAGCTGCCGCCAGTCTAGAGACCCTTTTTTCCATTCGGATGGCCTTCCAATTCCACATTTACCTTTCCCGATAACTATGTTTTCATCATCAGATAATAAGCCGCTGCATGCAGTAGGGAGAGGCAGCTTCCTAATAATGGGAGAGATGTATGACGATGATGAATGCGCTGGTGAAACGCTACCCGGAAGAGGGCCTCTGGCTGGAACAAGTGCCATTGCCTGAAGTGGGTAATAACGATGTACTGATCAAAATCCACAAAACTGCAATTTGTGGTACTGATATCCATATCTATAACTGGGATGAATGGTCTCAAAAGACCATCCCAGTACCGATGACTATCGGCCATGAGTTTGCCGGCGAGATCGTCGAGATGGGGGCCAATGTTACCGGGCTGAATATTGGTGATATTGTCTCTGGTGAAGGACATATCGTCTGTGAGCGTTGCCGCAATTGTCTGGCGGGAAGACGCCACCTCTGCCCCAATACCATCGGCGTTGGGGTGAACCGCACGGGGTGTTTTGCTGAATACCTGGCGATTCCTGCTAAGAATGTCTTTCGCCCCAACCCCAAGATTCACATTCCTACTGAAGTGTTGGCTTGCTTTGATCCTTATGGCAATGCCGTACATACAGCGCTCTCTTACAACATGGTGGGAGAGGATGTATTGATCACCGGTGCAGGGCCTATTGGCATCATGGCGGCGATGGTGGCCTCTCACTGTGGGGCGCGCAATATCGTCATCACCGATATCAATCAATACCGTCTCGACCTAGCCGCCAAGGTGGCCCCCGGTGTGATTCCTATCAATGTGCAGAAAGAGAATATCAGCCGCGAGATGATGCACGACCTGGGTATTTTGGAAGGGTTTGATGTCTGCCTGGAGATGTCCGGTTCACCCCAGGCTTTTAAAGATGCCCTGGAGCTGATGATCAACGGTGGTCATATCGCCATGCTGGGCATCATGCCCGATGGTACCGGCATCGATTGGACAAAGGTGGTGTTTAAAGGGCTATTTATTAAAGGGATCTATGGGCGTGAGATTTTTGAAACTTGGTACAAAGGGACAATGATGGTTCAGAGTGGCCTGCCACTACAGGAGATTATCACCCATCGTTACCACTACACCGATTTCCAAAAAGGCTTTGATGTCATGCGTTCTGGTAATTCAGGGAAAGTGATCCTCAACTGGTTGGAGGGAGAAGCATAATGAGTTTTAAAACTGCAAAAGTCAGCCTGACTCAAGAGCTGGAAGCGATTAAGGCTGCAGGGTTATGGAAGAGTGAGCGCATTATCGCCTCGCAGCAGCAGAATGATATTACCCTGGCAGATGGTGCTGAGGTGGTCAACATGTGCGCCAACAATTATCTAGGATTGGCGAATCATCCAGAAGTGATTAAGGCGGCCAAGGAGAGCTACGAGCAGTGGGGCTTCGGTCTGGCTTCCGTGCGTTTTATCTGTGGTACCCAATCAATTCATAAACAGCTTGAGCAGAAGGTAAGTGAATTCCTCAGTATGGAAGACACCATACTCTATGCTGCCTGCTTTGATGCCAACGCTGGACTGTTTGAGACTATCCTGAGCCCTGAAGATGCCGTGATCTCTGATGAGCTAAACCATGCCTCCATCATCGATGGTGTGCGCCTTTGTAAAGCGGCACGTTATCGCTACAAGAATAATGATATGGAAGACCTGGAAGCCAAACTTAAGGAGGCCAAGGCGGCGGGCGCGAGACGCATGCTGATCACCACCGATGGGGTTTTCTCCATGGATGGCACCATTGCCAAACTGGATAAAATCTGTGATCTGGCAGACCAATACGATGCCATGGTGCACCATGACGATTGCCATGCGGTAGGCTTTATGGGGAAAACTGGCCGTGGTGTACACGAATACCACAATGTAATGGATCGGGTAGATATCATCACTGGTACCTTCGGCAAGGCGCTGGGCGGTGGCTCTGGTGGTTATACGTCTGGTCGACAAGAGATTATCGATCTATTACGCCAACGTTCTCGCCCCTATCTCTTTTCCAATACGGTTGCCCCATCTATTTGTGCGGCATCACTCAAGGTATTGGAGATGCTTAGCCAATCCACTGAACTGCGGGATCGATTGGAAGAGAACACCCGCTACTTCCGTAGTGGTTTGAAACAGGTTGGCTTCAATATCCCGGAGGGGGAACATCCCATAGTACCGGTCATGTTAGGGGATGCGGTGTTAGCACAAAAGATGTCGCAACGACTATTGGAAAAAGGCATCTATGCCATCGGCTTCTTCTACCCTGTAGTGCCTCAAGGTAAGGCGCGTATCCGTACACAGATCTCTGCTGCACACACCAAAGAGGATCTGGATAAGGCGATTACTGCCTTTGCAGAAACCTATAAGGAGTTGGTGTAGAGCGGGTAACTCGCATCCCTAATCCATCCATACTTTATCCTCAAATTATAGCGCTGTAATTTGGGGATATCTCAATTTCTCACCTAAACTTAAAGCATCTCCAGGCAGTGGGTTAATCGATGTTTATAAGCGCGTTGGATCTTTTTAAGGTAGGTATCGGTCCTTCCAGTTCCCACACCATGGGGCCGATGGTGGCAGCTCACCGTTTTCGTACACAGTTACATCGTCTTGACACTAACGTTTCTTCACTCCACCTTCGTTGTACTCTCAAAGGCTCATTGGCTTTTACCGGTCGGGGTCATGGTACTGATCGGGCAGTGATTCTAGGGTTACATGGATATCTACCAACAGATCTACTTGATGAGCATGTGTCACGGTTGAGTCAACGTTTATCGGCAGAAAATGCGATTGTTTTGGATGAGAAATTGCACATCCAATTTATACCTGACCTGGATATTATCTTTGATCAAGGCACCCCTTTGATGGAGCATCCTAACGGCATGATCTTCGAGTTGTTGAATGAGCAGAACCAGGTGTTGCTAAGTGAAATTTATTTCTCTATCGGTGGCGGCTTTATCAATACTCAGTATGAGATCAAACAGCTGCGAGCCCCTTTACAGTTAGAGGAGAGTGATCTCTCTCCTTATGGTTTTGGCAACGCCAAGGAGATGTTGCAGATGTCGGCAGAGAGTGGCTTGAGTATCGCGCAGATGAAGCGCTGTAATGAGCAAGCGCGCATTTCTGAAGCAGACTTGAATGACGGTTTGGATCGCATTTGGTCTGCAATGCAGCAGTGTTTACAGCGAGGTTTGCAGTGTGAAGGTGAGCTGCCCGGTGGGCTTGGGGTGCAGCGGCGGGCCAAGTCTCTCTATCAACAGTTTTTAGCTGCACCGCAGCAGGCTAATCTCAATGACTGGCTCAGTGCATATGCCATGGCCGTGAATGAAGAGAATGCCGCTGGTCATGTTGTGGTAACCGCACCAACCAATGGTGCTGCTGGGGTGATACCCGCAGTGCTTTATTATGCGGTTCAGCACGAAGGTATGGGTAGGGATGAGGTGTATCAGTTCCTTCTCACGGCAGCGGCTATCGGTGGCATTATCAAACACAATAGCTCTATCTCTGGTGCGGAAGTGGGATGTCAGGGAGAGGTAGGCTCGGCAGCGGCAATGGCCGCCGCAGGGTTATGTGCCATGAAAGGCGGAAGCAGCGAGCAGATCGAGAATGCGGCAGAGATCGCTCTGGAACATCATCTGGGAATGACCTGTGATCCGGTAATGGGCTTGGTGCAGGTCCCTTGTATTGAACGTAATGCCTTTGGCGCTATTAAGGCCTATGCCGCAGCATCGTTAGCCTCGCGAGGTACAGGGAGCCATGTGATGCCATTGGATAGCTGTATTGCCGCTATGAAACAGACCGGGATGGAGATGTCCGCGAAGTTTAAAGAGACCTCGTTGGGCGGGTTGGCCGTGAGCTTGACGGAGTGTTAGAGACTAGTGCCAAAAAGGGTCTGTTTCCCAAGCTTGAGGAAAGCCAGCAGATGAAATTTTACTTCGTGCTATGGGGTATTGATTAAGCAATATTGTAATAGGGTTTTTGATATCAATTCCTAAATTTAACTTTTTATCCATTATATGGAGTAGGGCTACAAATAAGTATAGTCTGTTGGCATGGGCAGGCTGAAGTTGGCCGCTTAATAAGGTCGATACTCGACTAGGTTCGCGGTAGTTACAGTTCCAAACTCTTGAGTGATGAGCACACCGATTACGTACGTCACGCACGAGGTCTAACCAATTGTTTAATTCTTTTAAGTTTTTAGCGCCGAATTCGTGAGATAGTGAGTCAAGGTGGTTGGTGTTGCCAGGACCTTTAAATTTGTTTTTATCTATTGCTTTATATAATGCGAGGATGTTACCAAAAGTAGTTAATTCGGCGATTACCCAAAATGGTGGAAGCTGTTTGAACGCATGGTTGGTGTTATTAAAGTAGTTTTTCTGGAAATGAAGAGAAAATTCATCTCTTGAGTTCTGAAATGATGTGGCCAATTGTGTTCTTAATCCATTTATTTGGCCAATTTTATTCGTCGTGAATAGTTGGTTATCCAAATACCAAAAAGGATTACTGGTTTTTTCTGTAACGATTTGGTCAAGTCGGGAACGGAGCTTGATTTCAAGGCGGCCAATAATGGAAAAGAGTATGTTTCTTAAATGATCATCAAATCGGTATAGCTCGACACCATTCTCGAATGATGAACCTTGTTTATATTGAGTATTCGTATGCTCCCAAAATGGCGTTAAGTATATTTTGAAGCGGTAGTAATTAATATTTTGAAGGAAGTCTATAGCTTTGGAGAGGTCGTTGATAATTAACCCCTTGCTTTGCATATGCCCAATTAGATCAGTAGGGCTTACATAAGGCTTTTGGTAAAGTGAATAAGACATAATCCATTATCTCTAAAGCAAAAAAAAGCCCACTGACTTCCCATTTTCATAGGAGTAGCGGGCGTTGTTGTAGATAAATTTAGTTGGGCGGGGGCTTTTTGTCAAGTCTTTTACGCTTTAGTCGCCCTCTGTGCTACATGTTATTGAGAATCAACCAAACCGTCTAACCGCATCCACCGCCAAACCCACGCCCACACTACCAAAGCGATCCCCTTCCACCAGCTTGCCTTCAGGGAATAGTGCCTTAACCGCCTGACGAACCGATGGTAATCCGGTAGTACCACCAGTCAGGAAGATGCTGTTCAGTTGCTCTGGTTGGATTTGCGCGCTTTGCAGGCTCTCTTTGATGGTATGAACAATACCCTCCACCTCTTGAGTGGTAGCTTCTTCAAACTCTTCCCGTGTCGTATGTAACTGTAGATTGGGTTCAATAAAGCGCAGATCCAATTCACTGGTGAGTTCACTGGCTAGGGCAATTTTGCACTGCTCAATTTTTCCTATCAGTCGATGGCCATCCTGGTTTTTCAGCAGGGTAAGCAGGCGGTCGATGAGCTGGGGCTGTTCCACTTGGCGTTTAAGGGCTTCGATACGGTGGATGTTGCTGCGTTCATATTGGTTGTGGATCAGGTGCCAGGTAGCAAGATCGAAGTAGGGGGCGCTAGGCAGCTCCAGGCGTGATGAGCCTTGCATATAGCTGCCCATACCCAGAGCAGGCATTGCTTTGGCCAGATTAAAGCGACGGTCAAAGTCGTTACCGCCGATGTGGATACCGGTGGTGGCCAGGATGTCATCTTGGCGGTCTGCTTTGTTTTGCCCTTGGGGAGAGAGGCGGATCAGGGTGAAGTCCGAGGTACCACCACCGATGTCGATGATCAGTGCCAGTTCTTCATGATCCAGCTGTTGCTCATAATCCATCGCTGCGGCGATGGGTTCAAATTGAAACTCTACCTCTTTAAAGCCGACTTGGCGATAAATGGCTTCCAAGGCATTTTGCGCGGCACCATCAGCTTTTTTATCGCCATCAATGAAGTGGACGGGACGGCCTGCGACTACCTGAAGCAATTCATGGCCGAGTTGTTTCTCTGCACGCTGTTTTATCTCGCCAATAAACTGGGCGATGATCTCGCTATAACTCACCTGGCGCTGTTTGATATGGGTACCCTGGTTCATCAATGAGGTGCCGAGAATACTTTTCAGCGAGCGCATAAAGCGGCCAAATTCCCCTTCGATGTAGTCTTCGATAGCAGTACGGCCAAAGCTGACCTGATTTTCATCAAAGTTGAAGAAGAGTGCACTGGGAATGGTGAGGTTTTCACCTTCCAGGGGCAGTAGCCGGGCGCCCTGTGGATGAATGATGCCAAGGGTGGAGTTAGAGGTACCGAAGTCAATACCGCAGAGGGTGTTCATGTCGCAAAATCCGGGTAATACAACTGGGCGCGTGACTATACTGGATCTCGCGCCACAGGTCACGTATTCCGGGTTTTAGATTAGCCATCCTTGCTGTTGGGCAAGGGGTAGCCAGACCATTAATTCAGCCAGAATTTCATCTGCCGGTTTGCCGCTATGGTGGGAGGCTTGTTGGGCGCTGGCCGCTAGCGTCTGGCCTTGTTGTCCGGCTTGTAGCAGGGCGTATTGCCAAGGGGCCAGGTAGTGCATGGTGACACGGTAGTGGTGGCGGCAGATAGCAATATGACAAGGTTTTGCTTCAGGTAGTGACGGGAGTGGCTGCTGCTGTTCCACTGCCTCGATATATTCCGCCAGTGGAAAGCTTAAGGTAATCAGCCGCAGGCTGGGGTTAGTGCGCAGGGGAGAGATATCGCCACTGAGTAGAGCAAAGGGGTCACAAGGCTGGTATTGCTCGCCTTCTAAGCCTTTGGCGCGAATTACCTCACTTCTCAGCCTTTCCAGCTGTACCATCTCCAGAGGGAGTTTCAGGGCTGGATTGTGTTTTGCCTGTTCCCCTTGGCTCTGTTGCAGGAAGTCGGCGAAGCCGCGCCCCATATCAAATAGGCTGGGGGAGTGTGAAGGGTGGGTATAGATGTAGGCACTGATGAAGAAATCAAACAGCTCATCTCCCATCAGTTGTTGGGTGGCAGGGAAATCTGCCCGCAGGCACTCCTGTAAACGCAGCAGATAGCCTTGTGCATAGATGTTAAGACGATCCCTGCACTGCCCTTTGGGGGGCTGGATTATGGTGCTCTCCAGATGGCAGGCCTGATGCTGGCCATTCGGGGTGGTGAGGATATTGAGCATCCACTGTTGCAGCGCCTGGAGTGTAGTGGGCGGATTACCGGCTGGCATAGCGATCTTCCAGTTGATGGGCGATGGGGGTGGAGAGAGCCTGTGGTTGGCTTTGTTCTGTTACTGATGGAATTTCTCCAGCGATCACTTGATTAACCTTGTGCAACTCTGCCAGTAGCTCTGAATAGTCGGGGATATTGGCATCCCACTCCAGTAGCGTGGAGACACCACCGGTAAGCTGGTGAGCCAATGCGTAGAGCTGCCAGACCCGTGAGGGTACCGGTTGGTCGTGGGTATCGATCAGGTAATCCCCACAGTCGGTGGGGCCCGCCAGATGGATCTGTACTACCCGCTCATGGGGGATCTGGCGAATGTAGTGCTCTGGGTCAAACCCATGATTGTAGGCAGAGACATAAACGTTATTCACATCTAACAACAGGCCACAGTCGGTTTCTGCAGTGAGGGCAGAGAGGAACTCCCATTCATCAATGTTGCTGTGTTGATACTGTAGGTAGCTGCTGGGGTTTTCAATGATGAGGGGGCGCTGTAGATAATCCTGCACCAACTGAAGACGCTGTGAGACATGTTTGAAACTCTCCTCGGTGAGGGGGAGTGGTAGCAGATCATGGGTGTTGATGTGGGCAACACCGGTCCAACAGAGGTGGTCAGAAATCCAGGCGGGCTGAAGTTCATCCGCCAGCTGTTTCAACTGCTTGAGGTAATCCCAATTGAGAGGGTCGCAGCTGCCCAGCGACATGGAGACACCATGCATGACAATGGGACACTGCTCCGCCAGTTTGTCCAGCACATAGCGGGAGTAGCCATGGTTATCAAGATAGTTTTCACTGATGATCTCGAACCAGGCAACGCCAGGGCCGTGCTCCATAATGTGGTTAAGGTGTTTACTGCGTAGGCCTACGCCCAGTCCTAAATTGGGCAAGCCCAGGCGTGGTGGACAGCATTTGCTATGACTCATTCCTGTTCTGTCCTGATTTCGTTTGATGGCGGCTGCGTGGCACACAAACTATTGCCATTACGAGTGCTCTTTCTCAGGGGTGTTTCAAGAGCTGGTACTTCCATTATTATCTCTCCAGTTATTTATTTTTTTGTAAGAAGCCTGCGGTGTATAGGCTTCTTAAGGTGATTCAGTGAAATCACCACCGGAGATAAAACGGCGTTGAATGATGGCTTAGCGACGGCGAACTAGCTGTTGGTTGTCAGCATCCCAGCGCCAGTCATTGTCTGGGGTAAGGTGTACGCCACCCACCCAGTAGTCCATACCTATTTCGTCTACCCTATCTTTGTTGCCACAAAGCACCGCTTCACCGGTTTTGGTTAAATGTAGCCGTTGTTGTCGGAAGCGATCCGTATCACTTGAATGGGGCGGATGGATAAAGGGGGCTTTGGTTGCAGTTTCGATCAGTGGATTCTCCCCACTACAGAGGGTTTTGATGATCTGCCAAAAGCCCCAATCCCCCATAAAACGGGCCTCTTCCATCTGTTGGCATTGGCCAAATAGTTCAATGGGGTCAATGCCTTGTTGAGTGATATTTTGCAGGCACTGCAGTTCGGTGCGATTCAGCCCGTTGTGCCGGGAGGGGTATTCTTCTACCAAACGGAGCAGGGCGTTGTGTAAAAAAGGCAGTGCCAATAGTGGCTGGTCCAGCAGGGTTGTCAGAACCGTCGGATCACTACTGCGAACGGCTTGCCACCCTTGTTGGCCTAGTTTCAGCTGTTGTGGCGTAATGGCTTGCGCTTGTGTTGAAAGTTGAGCCATCTGGGTTGCCGATAACTGTCCTAGTCCATAGAAGGGGTCGATGCCGGGATGGTGATTAATACAGATTAATTGGCGATGTGCTGAGGAGGGAAAATCTGCCAACGTGTCGAGGACCTGTAGTAACTGCAGTTGGTCATAGAGATCGTGCTCAAACCAGAGAGTGATCGGCTCGTTATGTCGACAGGCATCAAGCAATCGAGCATCCCGCTGTTGCATCGCCTGATGAATATCCATACCGCTGTTTGGATAGCTGCTCTCTAGATAATCGGCTCGGATCTGGCTAAGCGCCGGTAGAGTGAGTTTGGCGGGGACTGGCCCTAGGTGCAGAGAATCTCGCCATGGCAGAATATCTCCCTCAATGGCGCATTCCTTGACGCGTTGTGCTGCCATATCGCCATTAATAACATGCAACATGTTTCGGATTCCTTTCTAACATGATTGTGAAGAGTACTTTACATTAGATTGATTTGTTTTGAAATCTCAGCCTAATCCCATATTTTCATGGGATTAGTGCATTAATCGCAAATGTAAAAAAATGTAACATCGAGAAGCGAATAGCATATCTAGTTGCTAAAATTAGACAACCCCCACCAGATATTGGGAGGTTGAAGATGAAAGCACGTCTTACCAAATGGGTCATGTTGTTTCTAGAGCTGTTGTTTGTGCTGCTGCTAATCGGTCTTATGACGGTCACTCCAGCGCAGGCGGTTCTCATCTAATCCTATCCTGCACCAAGCTGAAACGTGCGTCGTTGTACCGTGCTTTGTCACGGTGCAGCGATGCGTTGAATATCTCACCATCTAAATATGTATTAAATATGTAACTTTATGAAGTTACGCTAAAAAACGCGATTTTTTATGTGTTGGCATACTCTCTGCAATTACTGAAGCCATAAAACAGGCCAATGGCGGTCTGTGAACTAGACAAAGGCGTCTAACTGCTGGGCAATCCCTCCTGCCCGGCGGTTGGATGCCTTTTTTGTTTTTGGCAGATGGGAAATGGCGGCAAACCTCAATAAGCAAGATGATTTCGCAGTACCTGACGAGGCACCGATCATTGTGATTGGTAGTGGCCCAGTTGGCGTACGTGTCGTGAACGAGCTGTACCAGCGTAAGCCGAACCTCTCGGTAAAGATGTTTGGTAATGAGCCATGGCGCCCTTATGACCGAGTGCGTCTTTCCTCGCTATTGGCAGGGGAGAGTCACTACAGTGAATTGTTCTCAGCGTTGATAGTTCCTGAGGCAGGAAATTTCAGCCAGTACGACAACTGCCCCATCATCGAGATGAACCCTATCGCTAAATATGTGGTGGATATTTACGGTATAAAACATCGATTTAGTCAGGTGGTTATCGCCACAGGATCCAAGCCCCATGTGCCTGCTATTCGAGGTATCGACCTCCCAGGCACCTATACCTTCCGCGATATGAATGATGCCCAGCAGCTGGTAGCGCGACGCACCCGTAGTCGCCGCACCGTGGTTTTGGGAGGTGGACTTTTAGGGATTGAAGCTGCCCGAGCCATGCAGCGGGGAAATACTGAAGTGGTGCTGGTGGAGCATGGTCGCCACTTAATGATGAACCAGTTGGATGATGAAGCCGCGGAGCGGTTACGGGAGAAATTGCTCAGCATGGGCATGCAGGTGCTGCTGGGTCATGGGGTTGGCGAGGTATTGGGCCGTGATGCCGTGACCGGTGTGCGCCTGCGCAATGGGTGTGAAGTGGCTTGTGACACCTTGGTGATTGCTACTGGCATTCGTCCCAGCGTGCAGCTAGCCAAAGACGCTGGTTTGAGAGTGCGCAAAGGGGTGGAGGTGAATGACCAGATGCAGTGTAACTACCCCCATATCTATGCCGTTGGAGAGTGCGCAGAGCATCGTGGTCAGGTGTATGGACTGGTAGCACCCGGTTACGAGCAGGCGGCTGTAGCGGCACATGCCATGCTCGGTGGGCAAACTCAATACAAAGGATCCATCGCAGCAACCCGTCTGAAAGTGGTAGATCATGCTTTGTTTAGCATGGGGGCCGTCACCGAAAGCGCAATACGTCCCAACTATGAACAGGTCATCTATGAGATGCCAGGGAAAGGCATCTATCGAAAAATCGTGATGAATAATCGCCGATTAGTCGGAGCCGTTGCCTTGGGCGAATGGAAAGAGCAGGGGCGTATTCAGGATGGAATACGTCGTGGGCGCTATCTCTGGCCTTGGCAGTTATTACGGTTTAAGCAGAGTGGTTTTATCTGGCCACAGAGTGAAATGGGCTCAGTCTCTGACTGGCCTGCCCAAGCCGTGGTGTGTAACTGCACTGGGATTACTCGGGGTCAGCTGAGTCATGCATTAGCCCAATATGGTTGTGACTCTGTGCAAGCCCTCTCTAATTGCACTGGTGCAGGGAGTGTCTGTGGTGCTTGCCGTCCTATGTTGTCAGAGCTGACGGGCAGCAATGAAGTCTCCAAGGAAGCGGGTAGCCAAACGCTCTTTGCCAGCAGCTTGGTGGGGCTATTGTGTGTGATGTTATTACTGCTATTGGGCCCGATTGAAGCCGCCAGCTCAATTACGCAAACCCAGTTTGAAAAGTTTTGGACCGATGGCTTATGGAAACAGGTGACAGGCTATATCGTTTTGGGGTTAACCGCTGTCGTCGGTTTGATGTCACTCCGTAAACGTGTCAGAAAAATCAGGCTCGGAGATTTCCCTTGGTGGCGAATTGCCCATACCTCAACGGCGGTGTTGGCGCTCTCTTTTCTGATGCTGCATACCGGCCTGCAATTGGGCGAAAACTTTAATGGCTGGTTGATGCTCAACTACCTGGCAATTGCACTAGTGGGTGCGATGGCTGGTGTGATTGCCGCAAAAGAGCGAGTGATAGGTGGTACACGCGGGCGTAAGTTACGTGCCGCAATTAACGGGTTGCACCTTCTACTGTTTTGGCCATTGCCGGTGCTTCTTGGATTCCACATCGTCAGCGCGTACTACTTCTAGAGGGTGATGGGAATGAAAAAGAACCTTACCCTGTTTCTACTATGGCTAATTTTGAGTCTGAGCCTGGGTGGCTATCTTGCCAATGGGCTTTGGGGGCAGGAGAGTGCCGACACGATTTATTTGCCGGATGGCAGTAGTCATGGACACTATCAAATTGAACTGGCTTGTAACACTTGTCATGTCGAAGGCTTTGCTGGTGAAGAGGCAATGCAACAAGCATGCACTGAATGCCATGCTGCAGAATTAAAACAGGCAGATGATTCTCACCCCGCCAAGAAGTTTAAAGACCCCCGTAATGCAGATCGCATTGCAATATTGGATGCCCGCTACTGTATCACCTGTCATGTTGAACATGTGCCGGATCAAACTCGTACGATGGGTGTCACTTTGGCAGATGATTTTTGTCTACTGTGTCACCGAGAGGTGGGTGTGGAGCGGCCTAGTCATAAAGACCTTCCTTTTGATGGATGTAGCGCAGCAGGTTGCCACAACTATCATGATAATCGTGCTCTCTATGAAGACTTCCTGGTTAAGCATGCGGATGATGAGCCACTCAAAGAGAGTGCTCTGTTACCTGCGCGTAATTATCAGGTGGTCTATCTGCAGCAAGGAAAAACGTTTTCACCTCCACTTTCTGCTGAAGAGAGAGACTCTCCAGCAACTATCAATAACAGAAAACTGATTGTTGCTTGGTCTCAAAGCACCCATGCGGAAGCGGGAGTGAACTGTAGTGACTGCCATCAAAGTGGCGATCACAATAGTTGGCAACAATATCCTGCCATATCGGTATGTAAAGAGTGCCATCAGGGTGAGATAGCTGGATTTAATGCCGGTCGTCACGGCATGCGCTTGGCGCAAAATCTAGATGCCATGACCCCCGAAAATGCACGCCTTGCAATGAATCCGCAAGCCCATAACAACACCTTAAATTGCAATAGTTGTCATGACGTCCACAGCGTCAATACCCAAGCCGCTACAGTGGATGCCTGTTTAACATGTCACGATGATCAACACAGTAAAGCCTATAAACAGAGTCGCCACTTTCAACTATGGCAGGCCGAGCAGCGAGGTCAAGGCACAGAGGGAAGTGGTGTGAGCTGTGCCAGCTGTCACCTTCCCCGTATCGAAGTGGATCGACAGATACGCGTTCAACACAACCAAAATGACAACCTACGTCCCAATGAAAAGATGATTCGAAGCGTATGTATGCACTGTCATGGTCTCGCCTTCAGTATTGATGCCTTAGCAGATCAAAAATTAATTCAGCACAACTTTAATGGAGAGCCTGGTCAGCATATTGAAAGTATCGACTGGGCAATTCGTAGGATCAACAAATAGTGATGGATCAGTGTGGCAAGGGTGAAATAAACCTTTGACAGAGATTAATAATGCAAATTTTGATATTGAAATTAGAGGAGTGAAAGAAATGAAATTGAAGTCTCTGAAGATCTCAGCTTTAAGTGCAGCAGTTGCGATTGCATTGGTGGGTTGTGGTGAAGAGCAGAAAGCGGAAACAGGCGGTATTGCACCTAAAGAGATGGCAGATGCCCTGCATGCTGTCATGGAAGCTGATCGCACTGTTTATACCAAATACATCATTAAGCGCCTGGCCAATGAAGAGAAGGTAATCAAAGCCAGTGAGCATTGGAAGGATGAAAAAGCACTTGTTCTTCCTGCGCAAATGTTTCGAATGGGCTCAGAGTATGTTGCAGAAGGTGGCGCAAACTTCAGTTATGGGCTGCTTTCATCTTGGCCCATTAACACGCAAAACGCGGCAAAAACCGATGCAGAAAAAGCCGGCCTGAAATTTATTGAAGATAACAAAGGTGATGTTTATTACGGAGAAGAGACATTAGGTGGAAAGAAATACTTCACTGCACTCTATCCTGACATTGCTGTTGTTGATGCCTGCGTCACTTGCCACAACAAGCACAAAGACTCACCCAAAACAGACTTCAATATTGGCGATGTTATGGGAGGTGTCATTATCCGAATCCCACTCTAAGCCATTAACTGAGTTATCAATGGAAAAATGAATTTTCAGAAGAATGGTGGAGTCACTGCTTCTGATCTGTATTAGCAGTTAAATCTGATAAGAGGAGTGCATTATGTTATCAGCACTTAAAAAATTATTTTCCGCGAAGGAGGAATCTGTAATGACATTGTATGATCGACTGGGTGGTGAAGCAGCAGTGAATGCTGCCGTTGATATTTTCTATCGTAAAGTATTGGTTGATGATCGCATTAGCCAATTTTTTGATACGGTAGATATGGAGACACAAGCCGCCAAACAAAAAGCCTTTTTAACCATGGTGTTTGGTGGCCCGAGTAACTACACAGGCAAAGATATGCGCGAAGGCCATAAGCATATGAATTTGGATGAAACCCATTTTGGTGCGGTGGTGGAAAATCTTGCCGCAACATTAACTGAGTTAGGTGTGCCAGAGAGTGATATTGCAGAGATTGCCAGCATTGCTGAATCTGTTAAGGATGATGTCCTCAATCGTTAGTTGATAATGAGAAGCACTACAAGAAGTCCTTGTTTTATAAGGCAAGGGCTTTTTGTTTTGTGTGTAGAAAATTTAGAACGAGTTTAGGGGGTGTTGAAAAAATCCTATTGCTATCCGGCATGATGAATATTTAGCAATACCAGAGGTATTTACCTACATGAGTGGAGACTGGCGAGCGCAGAGCCATCGCTGTGATTAGGCTTCTTCAGAGCTATCTTAATTCCTTTTTACATGCTTATGCGGCTTAATTGACGTAATAGGAATTAATTTTTTATTAAAAAAGAATGCTTGATAGCATGTTGTTTTTTACACTTACCACAGCTCATATCGTTTCTCATTTTATTCATATTATCAATGTAATATCTCATTACAATGTGAGCCGTTAGCGATATCTGTTAGCGAAAAACACGACAAAAATATACCCTCCACGACATCTCAAATCCATTTTAAATATAGCCTTATTGATATTATGGTATTAATATGGGCAAGCAATTTAAAAAAGTGTATGGAATGCAACTTTAAGCCGAACACATAATAGCGCCACATCAGACGTGAGTGCAGAAAGACGAGTAAGGTTAGATCGCCACAGGCAAAAGGGATATGCAATATATAATTAAAGCTCAGCCTTACCCAGTTGATGACTTGGGGCAAAATAGGATGTTGGCATAAAGAAGCATAAATTATAGGACATTTGGGGCGGATTTAAGGATATGAAGCTTTTTCATTTGAGTAGGGGGAATAGCATCTCTTCACGCGAGAAGGTGATGGAGAGCAATGCCCATACAGCACCTATCGTTATCGTGGGGAGTGGGCCAGTTGGGATGCGTATGGTCAATGAACTATACCAACGCTGCCCATCACTATCGATTAAGTTGTTTGGTAACGAACCCTGGTGCCCTTACGATCGCGTCAAACTCTCCTGCATGCTGGCGGGGGAAATTGCATATGAAGAGCTGTTTTCACAGCTGACCCTTCCCGATGAAGCAAACTTTAGCCAATTTGAAAACTGTCCTATCACGGCTATTGATCCTATCAGTCAATATGCGGTGGATGTCCACGGTGTAAAGCATCCATATAGCTACCTAGTGATGGCAACTGGCTCAACACCCTATAAGCCGAATATAAAAGGGATTGAGCTGCCCGGCTGCTACTCCTTCCGAGATATGACCGACGCGCTGCAGCTTATGGCTCGGCGTGATACCAGCCATAAAACTATTATCCTGGGTGGTGGCTTGCTGGGGATTGAAGCCGCCAGAGCCATGAGCTCAGAAAATACCGAAGTGACGATCATCGAATGCGGTAGTCACTTGATGATGAATCAACTGGATAATCAAGGCGCTGCTTACCTGACACAACAACTCGAAACGATGGGGCTGAAGGTCTCCGTCAACAGCTCGGTTGTGGAAATATTAGGCGAGTCAGAGGTGACGGGCATAAAGCTGGAAAGTGGCGAAATTGTGCCATGCGATACGGTCGTCATTGCGGCGGGCATTCAACCCAATGTGGCGCTTGCCCACCAAGCGGGTCTTAAAGTGCGTCGTGGTATTGATGTTAATGACAGCATGTGTACTAACTATCCAGAGATACTGGCAGTAGGGGAGTGTGCAGAACATCGCGGTGAGGTATATGGCCTGGTTGCACCAGGTTATGAACAGGCTGCTGTGGCCGCCCATACCATCCTAGGGGGGGATTCAAAATACAATGGCTCCATCGCCGCAACGCGCTTAAAGGTAGTGGGCCGCAGTGTATTTAGCATGGGGGCTGTAACGGCCAGCGCGCTATGTGACAACGCTAAAAGTCTTGTTTTTGAAAAGCCTGAAGAGGGTGTATATCGTAAATTAGTCTTGCAGAAGGGGCGCCTCATCGGAGCCATTGGCTTAGGGGAGTGGAGTGAGCAAGGCCGTATCCAGCATGGTGTTGCCCATGAGAGACATGTCCGTGCTTGGCAGTTGAAACGGTTTACTAAGACTGGTCTCCTCTGGCCAGAGATAGAGTCGCAATCGGTTGCTGAGTGGCCACCCCATGCGGTGGTGTGTAACTGTACCGGTGTGAACCGTGGGCAGCTGACCCAGGCGATGACTAAACAAGGGTGCGACAGCGTACAGGCCTTATCAAATAGCACGGGGGCAGGTACTGTCTGTGGTTCATGTCGCCCCATCATCGGCGAGCTGGTGGGTGATGCCGAGCGAGTACGAGAAAAGGCGGCGACACCACTCTCTATCAGTGGCGTACTGGCCATTGTCATTAGCCTGATGATAGTACTGCTTGGACCTATACCGGTGGCTGAATCGATCAACCAAAGTAGCATCGAGCAGCTCTGGCAGGATGGTTTTTGGAAGCAGGTTACCGGCTACACAATATTAGGTCTGACCACCTTGGTTGGACTCATGTCATTACGTAAGCGGTTTTTAAAAATACCCGCATTGGGAGGATATCCCTGGTGGCGTTTAATGCATGGTGTAACGGCACTACTGGCATTAGGTATGTTAGTGCTGCATACCGGAATGCAATTAGGCGAGAACCATAACGCCTGGTTGATGGCTAACTACTTACTGATTGTTGTTTTCGGTGCCGTGGCAGGTCTGATTGCCGCTAATGAATATCTGATTGGCGGTCATCGTGGTCGTAAAGTGCGGGCCACATTTTACTGGTTCCATATTCTACTATTCTGGCCGCTTCCCGCATTACTGGCATTTCATATCTTCAGTGCCTATTACTTCTAAGCCAGGATGGTTATGACATACACTCGCTCACTGAAAAGGCGCTAAACATGAGAACAAAACGGAATCTGTTACTGTTTGTTGCCTGGCTTACTGTCAGCATCGGGCTGGCAGGATATTTTGCTTATGGCCTATGGGGTGAGGCGCAGATCAGCAAACGCTATCTACCCGATGCCGGTAGTCATGGACACTATCAAATCGAAATGGCGTGTAATAGCTGTCACGGTGAGGGATTTGCCAGTCAGGATGAGATGCAACAGGTCTGCATGGATTGTCATGGCGAAGAGTTGAAACTGGCTGACGATTCCCACCCTATCAAAAAATTTAAAGATCCACGTAATGCCGATCGCGTAGCCATTCTCGATGCCCGTTATTGTATTACATGCCATGTTGAACATGTGCCGGAGCGTACCCGTAGCATGGGAGTGACTATCGCGGATGACTTCTGCCTGCTATGTCATGAAAAAGTGGGAGATGATCGGCCTTCTCACAAAAATCTCACCTTCGATAGCTGTAGCAGCGCAGGCTGTCATAACTATCACGATAACCGCGCACTCTATGAAGACTTTTTAGTAAAACATGCCAATGAACCCGCATTATTGGATGTTGCTCAACTACCTACGCGGGATTACAAAAAAGTTTATCAATTGAATGGCAAAGTAATGGAAGCACCATTGAGTGCCTCACAAAATGATGCAGCCCCAGAAGCGAGAAAACCGCTACTCATTGCCGCTTGGGCAGGCAGTACTCATGCAGCGGCTGGGGTTAACTGCAGTGATTGTCATCAATCCCCCTGGCAGGAGATGCCGACAATCGCCGTGTGTGACGAATGTCATCAAAATGAAGCGAAAGGCTTTGGCGAAGGACACCATGGAATGCGACTGGCTCAGGCCTTGCCCGCCATGACACCACAAGAAGCTCGTCAGCCGATGCGTAATACCGCGAAACAACGGCAATTGAGCTGTGACAGTTGTCACGATGTACATCAAGTGGATAGTCGTCATGCTGCCGTTGAAGCGTGCCTAGAGTGTCATGATGATACACACAGCCAGCGTTATAAGCAGAGTCCTCACTATCAACGCTGGTTACAAGAGCAATCAGGGGACGGCATTGCCAATAGTGGTGTAAGCTGTGCCAGTTGCCATCTTCCACGTGTTGAGGTGCAACGTTATGGCGAGTCCTTTATACAGGTACAGCATAATCAGAATAACAATTTACGACCTAATGAAAAGATGATTCGTGAAGTGTGTATGCACTGCCATGGATTGGGTTTTTCCATTGATGCGTTGGCAGATGCTGAGTTGATAAATCGTAATTTTAAGGGTTCACCAAGTCAGCATATTGAAAGCATCGATTGGGCGGTGAGCAGGGTGAAATAATGCCTGCAGCCACATAGGGAACCTTTGATGAATGTCATTTACCACACTCTAATGTTGCTGAAGGAGAAAGCCTTCTGCGATGACTCATGGCGAGTGTTATTCATCAAAGGTTCCATCTTAATTATCTAGAAATAGGACAAGGAGATAGGACAATGAAACTAAGTGCATTGATATTGGCAGCAGCGGCAGCGGTAACCTTGGCAGGATGTGGCGGTGATGAGCAGAACGTCGCCAGTAGTGGAGGCATCGCACCCCAACAGATGGCTGATGCACTGCATGCCGTGATGGCGGCTGATCGTGCGGTTTATACCAAGGTTGCGGTAAATCGCCTGGTCAACCAGGATAAAGTTATAAAAGCCAGTGAGCACTGGAAAGATGAAAAGGCGTTAGCATTGCCTGCCCAAATGTTCCGTATGGGGGCAGAGCTGGTTGCTGAGAGTAATAGTGACTTTAGTTACTCGCTACTTTCAGAGTGGCCGATTAATAGCCAAAACACACCAAAAACCAATATGGAAACGGAAGGCCTGAAATATATCGCAGCCAACCCAGGTAAAAACTACTATGGGGAAGAGACACTGGGAGGACAGAAATACTTTACGGCTGTTTATCCTGATGTCGCGGTAGTGGAAGCCTGCGTCAGCTGCCATAACGAACATAAAGATTCACCGCGGGAGGATTTCAAACTGGGTGAAGTCATGGGCGGTGTGGTGATTCGTATACCACTGTAAGAGAAATTGCCTCTGCCGCCAGTGTAAACACTGGCGGCAACTTGACCTCTTTAGAGGTGCCCTCAATGACAGCCGTGTTATTTCCTTGTGCTGTCGATCCATGAACAAAATACACTTTGCTTCAACTTAGTGCGTCTGGGTGGGTTGTGCTGCACCGGTTTGTTGCAAAATCCAGCACCATGCACTTTTTAACAACGCGAATTTATCGCTAAGCAATTGATCAGCTAGGCATAATCTTATTCTGGCATAGCTGTTGCACTACTATGAACACTAATGGCATGACCAAAGGCGGTCAATGCAACCGGACAACGGCGTCCACTCCCTTTCAACAGCCCCATTGGGTGTTCTGAAATGGGGGTGGGCGCTTTTTTGTTTTTAACGCATTGAAAAATTTTCGGAGTAGATGAAATGACGTTTAAGAAAAAGGCATTGGCACTGTTTGATAATGGTCGCCGTGAATTCATTAAGAAAAGCGCAACCGCACTGATGACCGCGGGGGTGCTATTCACAGCAGCAGCATGGATGCCTGGCATCTCTACGGAAGCCCAAGCCGCGGAGCCGGAGAAGGAAGACCTGAAATTCGGCTTCATCAAATTGACCGATATGGCCCCCTTGGCGATCGCTAAAGAGATGGGCTACTTCGAAGATGAAGGCCTATATGTTGAACTGGAAGCCCAAGCCAACTGGAAAGTCCTGCTGGACCGCGTAATCAGCGGTGAATTAGACGGAGCACACATGCTGGCCGGTCAGCCTTTGGGTGCGACCATCGGCTTTGGTACCCAGGCGCACATCGTCACAGCCTTCTCCATGGACCTGAACGGTAACGGCATCACTGTCTCCAATAAAGTCTGGGAACAGATGAAGCAACACGTGCCTCACGAAAACGGCAAGCCAGTACACCCCATTAAAGCCGATGCACTAAAGAAAGTGGTCGATGAATACAAAGCCAATGGCGAGCCCTTCAAAATGGGCATGGTATTCCCCGTATCCACCCACAACTATGAATTGCGCTACTGGTTAGCTGCTGGTGGTATTAACCCCGGTTACTATGCACCTCACAAAGGTGACACATCGGGTACTGTGAGTGCCGATGCACTGCTCTCCGTAACCCCGCCACCACAAATGCCCGCCACGATGGAAGCCGGTACTATCTACGGTTACTGCGTAGGTGAACCCTGGAACCAGCAAGCGGTATTCAAAGGCATTGGTGTACCGGTTATCACTGACTATGAAATCTGGAAAAACAACCCAGAGAAAGTTTTCGGCGTAAGCAAAGCGTGGGCAGACAAATACCCAGAGACCCACAAAGCCGTAGTCAAAGCGATGATTCGCGCCGCCTACTGGTTGGATGAAAACAACAACGCCAACCGTCCTGAAGCAGTGAAGATTCTCTCCAAACCTTACTACGTCGGTGCGGACTACGATGTAATCGCCAACTCCATGACCGGTACCTTCGAGTATGAAAAAGGTGACAAGCGTGACGTGCCAGACTTCAACGTATTCTTCCGTCATAACGCCACCTACCCCTACTACTCAGATGCCATCTGGTACCTGACACAAATGCGTCGTTGGGGACAAATTTCAGAAGGCAAGCCTGACAGCTGGTACATGGACATTGCCAAGAAAGTATACCGTCCTGACATCTATACAGAAGCCGCAAAAGAGCTAATTGACGATGGCGTAATGAAAGCCAGCGACTTCCCAGACTTCAAAACCGAAAGCGGCTTTAAAGCACCACAGAAAGAGTTCATCGATGGCGTAGTCTACGACGGCACCAAACCAAACGACTACCTGAAGCAATTCAAAATCGGCCTGAAAGGGGATGACAAGATCTAAGTTTTAGCGCAACACCCAACGCAGAGGCGCAAAGGCGCGAAGAGTAATAAGGCGTTCGCGCCGGCCTCTGCATTATTCTGAGTAATACAATTTTAGCCTTATTGATATGAATTCTTTGCGCCTTAGCGCTACTGCGTTGGGTGTTTTTTTAAGAGACCAAAGAGATGAAAACCAAAATTATTAACACATTGCAAACCATGGGCCTGGGTTGGATGGTGCCCGCGGTACGTCTGGTAAGTGGGGAGAACCCCAAGGAACAGGCTAATGAATTAATGAATGTCGTGGGCCTACCCATCATTGCCTTCGGCGCTTTTTTAATGATTTGGGCCGGTGTCGCCTCACAAATCAATACCAGCTTGGGTCAATTACCAGGCCCATCTCAAGTTTACGTACAAGCCGAAAAACTCTGGGAAGAGCACAAAGAAGAGCGGGCCAAAGAGGATGCCTTCTATGAACGACAGGAAGAACGCAATGCCAAGAAACTGGAAAAAAATCCGGATGCAGAAGTGAAATGGCGTGACTATACCGGCCGTCCAACCTTCTTTGATCAGATCTGGACCAGCATCATCACCGTATTCACCGGCTTTATATTGGCCAGCTTAATCGCTATTCCACTAGGCGTCGCCTGTGGCTTGAGTAAAACACTATACGGTGCCGTCAGTCCCCTAATACAAGTCTTCAAGCCGGTATCACCACTGGCATGGCTACCGATTGTGACCATGGTAGTAAGTGCGGTTTACGTTTCGGACGACCCAATTTTTGAAAAAGCCTTTGTCACCTCTGCGATCACCGTAATGCTCTGCTCACTCTGGCCAACACTCATCAACACCGCCGTAGCCGTGGCCTCTATTGATAAAGACCTGATCAACGTAGGTCGTGTGATCCGCCTGCACTGGGCACAACAGGTATTTAAGATTGCCATTCCTGCATCACTGCCCATGATCTTTACCGGTCTACGTATTTCGTTGGGCATTGGTTGGATGGTATTGATTGCCGCAGAGATGCTGGCACAAAACCCAGGCCTGGGTAAGTTCGTATGGGACGAATTCCAAAACGGCAGTTCAGACTCCATGGGCCGCATCATGGTAGCAGTACTGACCATCGGTGTGATTGGTTTCATCCTGGATTGGATGATGTCCACCGTTCAGAAGATGCTATCCCACGACAAGAGTGCGCACTAAAGGAGAATCAACGATGAATACCGTAGTGAAATTTGACACCTTTGCACAAACCGAATCAGAAGTTGCCGGCAATACAAGCATGGCAGAGGAGCACAAAGTGACTGAACGTTATCTGGAACTGACCGATGTTGGCATCGACTTTCCCACCAAGAAAGGACCGTTCCGCGCATTAGACCACGTAAACCTGAAGATTGGCAAAGGCGAGTTTATCTCCATCATCGGTCACTCAGGTTGCGGTAAATCCACCGTACTAAACATTGTTGGTGGTTTATATAAAGCCACCGAAGGCGGTGTTATCCTAAATGGCCACGAAGTGAATGAACCCGGTCCAGATCGTGCCATCGTCTTCCAAAACCACTCCCTGTTGCCATGGCTAACCTGTTACCAAAATGTCGAGCTGGCGGTAAAAGCCACCTTCAAAGGTAAAAAGACCAAAGCCGAAATGAAAGAGTGGATAGAACACAACCTAAAGCTAGTACACATGGACCACGCCATGCACAAATACCCTTCAGAAGTTTCAGGCGGTATGAAGCAACGTGTCGGTATCGCCCGTGCCCTGGCCATGGAACCCAAAGTACTGCTGATGGATGAACCCTTCGGCGCACTGGATGCATTGACCCGTGCTCACCTGCAAGACTCCGTAATGGAGATTCAGACAGACCTGAACAACACCGTCATCATGATCACCCATGATGTAGATGAAGCGGTATTGCTATCCGACAAAATTGTCATGATGACCAATGGCCCGGCTGCGACAGTAGGAGAAATCCTCCACGTAGACCTGCCACGCCCACGCAACCGCTTGGAACTGGCAGACAACCCAGAGTATAACCACTACCGTGCAGAAGTACTCAAATTCCTCTACGAGCGCCAGCGCGCACCGGCAGACCACTAAGCTCTATAGGAGCGAACCCTGTTTGTAAATGCAGGGTTCGCTCCTACAAAATACATCCTACGAGTAGGAGCCTGCTTGCAGGCGATAAAAACGGATATCCCCAACAAAAGATACAACGTTCTTGTAGTAGCTTGCCCTGCAAGCGATAAAAACGGGTATCCCCCAACAAAGAAATACCACGTTATTGTAGGAGCCTGCTTGCAGGCGATAAAAACGGATATCCCCCAATAAAAGACACAACGTTCTTGTAGTAGCTTGCCCTGCAAGCGAACAAATTGCCACTCCTAACCGAGAAATACCCAATTCTTGTAAACCCAACTTACAGGCAATAACTCAAGCGCCCTCAAAACTGATAGAGCGAAAGAAACGGGCACTAGTCCAACATCTGATCTTCCTCACAAGTGAGACTAGCATCATACGCCGATCCGGTTTGCGTGCAGTCACTGGTGTTATCGGAATCATCCGAACTACAGGAATCCTGCTCTTTTAAACACAGTGTGATTGTGCCAGCACAACCATCAGAAGAGGTAGTCTCTGTCGTGGTAGCCGTGTACGTACCATTCTCCACAGACCAATCACCCAACCAAAAGCCCCCTGACGTACCCGCTTTGACGATGAGTTTGCAGCCGGGTGCATCAGAATCAAACAGGCTCTTAACACAGCTAAAGGTAATGGTATCCCCGACTTTTAGTGTATCGCTGTCGTAGGCAACCAACGTTACGGCATCATCCCAATCAAATGACTCAACATAAACATCGTCCACACCGCAATTGGTTATCTTGACTGAGCCTTCAGCATATAAATTTGTGGCTATCAATGAAAACAATAAAACGACGAATACGGTTAACCAAGCTTTTAGGCATCTCGCCCGTTTACAAAATCCCACTTCATTCATATTCATACAACTCTCCTTGTAGTGAAAGATTAATCGAACACCCACTCAATCATGGATTCTTAATGATAGATGCCATAGCAATTTTTAGCAGGCCACGAATAAAGATCAAAGAATTCTTCAAGTTGGGAGCTTGCCTTGCAAGCGAACAAACCGCTATATAAAGGGTTATTGCTTTCGCCGAACAGGATTCGCTCCTACAAAACACATCCTACAATGTCATCCCGGACTCAATCCGGAATCCAAGCATTATTAACCCATCACCATGTCATCCCGGACTCGATCCGGGATCCAAGCATTATCCTGTAAGAGCCTGCTTGCAGGCGAATCCACCACCCACTTACTTCATCACCATGTCCTCCCGGACTCGATCCGGGATCCAAGCATTATTCTGTAAGAGCCTGCTTGCAGGCGAACCCACCACCAACTCGCCTCATCACCATGTCATCCCGGACTCGATCCGGGATCCAAGCATTATCCTGTAAGAGCCTGCTTGCAGGCGAACCCACCACCAACTCGCTTCATCACCATGTCATCCCGGACTCAATCCGGGATCCAGGCTTGACCTCATCCGCCTTGTCATCCCGGACTCGATCCGGGATCCATACCAAAGGAGCCAGCCAAAAAAGCCAGCCAAAAAAGCCGGAGCCTTCCACACCCCAGCAAACCACAAAGGCTGACTCCCAACTACGCCTCCCGAGTCCCTAACACAAACAACTCGCCCAAACGCTCCCGGATCTTATTCCCCCGATGTTGCAAAGCATGACAACAATGCCAATGCCCCTCAGCAATCTGCGGTGTCATCTCCATCGGCTCATTATTCATCAAGCACGCGGCATGATGCAGAAACGCCGAAACCCGCTGATACTCCTCATAGGCTTCACTGAGAATTTTTAACTCCTCAGCA
>JBNKQQ010000055.1:0-42077 GCA_050295955.1 Thiohalomonadales bacterium | reverse complement strand
ACTCATGCGATTGCTTCCTTATAGTTGTGGGGACAACTCAGGAAACATTTTGCATGAGTAGATCTCGCTCTGACAGGCAAAGCCTATCAGGCGATGACCACGTCCAGAGGACGTGGTTTTTCAAGCTACCAATAAAAAAGCTGTTGGCAGGAATCCCCATCAACAGCTTAAGATGCAGTCATTGTAATAGCGAGCCCTACCCCTGCTCCACCACTTGAAGATGATTATTATTAGCGAAATTCATCAAAAAGGCATACAGCATAGGCTCTTCATGCTCCAGGCTTGTGTCAACAACAACACAATTAATACCTTCGATCATTGCCATATTTACCTTTGGATTATAGATCAAACGACCTCCACGACCAGGCTTGGAGACGGCATTGGTGAGACGGGTTGCCCAATCGCTGGGGCGGAACTTACCACCCTCTATTGTTACACCTTTGATAATAATTTTTCTTGCCTGCTCACTCATTATAGTCTTGATTACCGCCTACACAGTTTGTGTCGATATAAATTGTTATGCTGTTTTAGCTAACAATATACATCGTCATCCTTAAACTTTTATTTACTCTTAATTCAGTTTATTTCATCTTGTTATAGGGTAAGAGAAATCTCTTACCCAGACAACAGGTTAACCCACCCAAACACGGGCATTACGGAACATCCTCATCCATGGCCCATCCTCGCCCCACTCTTCAGGATGCCAGGAATATTGAGCTGTACGGAACACGCGCTCAGGATGAGGCATCATAATAGTGAAGCGCCCATCCGTCGAGGTAACACCTGCGATACCCAGGGGTGAGCCATTAGGATTCATGGGATAGGTTTCAGTTGGTTGGCCGTAGTTGTCAACATAACGTAAGCCAACAATACCGGCCTCCATTGCTTGCTCTGCACTATTGCCTGGGCGGAACTGGGCCCGGCCTTCACCGTGCGCTACGGCAATCGGCATCCGCGACCCTTCCATTCCCTGCAAGAAAACCGAGTTGGTTTTTAGCACCTCGACCATGGCTAAGCGAGCTTCAAACTGCTCTGACTCATTTCGTACCAAGTGAGGCCATAGCGCAGCACCATGTATCATGGAGTGCAAATTAGACATCATCTGGCATCCGTTACAAACCCCTAGACCAAAGCTATCATCACGCATAAAGAAGGCTGCAAACTGATCGCGAGCTCGGTTATTATGTAGAATTGATTTTGCCCAGCCACCGCCTGCACCCAGCACATCCCCATAAGAGAAGCCCCCACAAGCAACCAGACCTTTAAAATCTTCCAGCGAGACGCGACCTTCAATGATGTCGCTCATGTGCACGTCCACCGACGAAAAGCCTGCGCGATCAAATGCCGCCGCCATCTCAATTTGGCCATTCACCCCTTGCTCGCGCAGTACTGCCACACGTGGCCTGATACCGGTTGAGATATAAGGCGCAGCGATATTCTCACCAATATCATAGCTCAATACCGCATGCAAACCGGGGTCTTTAACATCCAGCAAGCGATCATACTCCTGCTGAGCACATCCAGGATTATCACGCAGTGACTGCATTTGGTAAGTGGTCTCAGACCAAGCGCGGTGCAGGTCTGCACGACTTTCACTCAAAACGGCTTTACCATTATGGAAAAACTCAATCTTATCATTATCCGCAACACTGCCGATGACAACGCTATGCTTACCCAGTCCAGCATCATGAAGCACTTTTAGCACTTCATCGGTATCACCGTGGCGCACCTGAATCACAGCACCCAGCTCTTCGTTAAACAAAGCAGCAACGGCATCATCACCCAGATCATTAAGTAGAACTTGAACACCCGTGTGACCGGCAAATGCCATTTCTGTGATTGTGGCAAACAAACCACCATCTGAACGATCGTGATAGGCCAGCAGCTTATTAGCACCATTCAGGGCTTGAATAGTATCAAAGAAGGCTTTCAATGATTGCGCATCATCCAAGTCTGCAGGATGATGGCCGATCTCTTTATAAACCTGAGTTAGCGCGGTAGCTCCCAGGCGATTTTTGCCCTTACCCAAGTCGACTAGGATCAAGTCACTATCTCCAGCATCGGTACACAACTGCGGAGTCAGTGTCTTACGCACGTCAGACACTGGGGCGAAACTAGAGATGATCAGCGACAATGGAGATGTAACTGCCTTAGTCTCACCATCCTGCTCCCAAACGGTCTTCATTGACATGGAGTCTTTGCCAACAGGAATAGTCAGCTCCAGTTCAGGGCATAGCTCCATACCTACTGCTTTTACCGCCTCATACAGGCCTGCATCCTCACCTGGGTGGCCCGCTGCCGCCATCCAGTTAGCAGACAATTTAATATCATTAAGCTTATCGATCTTAGCGGCGGCAATATTGGTAATGGCCTCACCCACTGCCATTCGCGCAGAAGCAGCATGGTGCAAAATTGCCGATGGTGTGCGCTCACCCATCGCCATCGCTTCACCGGCATAGACATCATAACTGGCGGCAGTAACCGCCACATCCGCGACCGGCACCTGCCATGGGCCCACCATTTGATCACGCGCTACCAAGCCAGTAATGCTGCGATCACCAATGGTAATCAGGAAAGTTTTATCTGCGACAGCAGGTAGACGCAACACCCGATAAGCCGCATCTTTAATATCCACCTTGCTGGTATCAAATTCCTTTTTCTGGAAAGGAGCATGTTTTACATCCCGCAGCATCTTAGGTGGCTTGCCAAGCAGAACCTCCATTGGCATATCGATAGGCGTGTTATCAAAGTGTGCATCGCCAACGGTCAAATGACGCTCTTCGGTGGCCTCACCAATCACCGCATAGGGAGCACGCTCACGCTCACAAATCGCTTTAAAGGTAGCCATATCCTTTTCGGCAATCGCCAGAACGTAACGCTCCTGGGACTCGTTACACCATATTGCCATCGGCGGCATACTAGGCTCATCATTAGGCACCGCGCGCAGTTCGAATTTAGCCCCACGACCTGCATCATTCACTAACTCGGGCATGGCATTAGAAAGCCCCCCAGCCCCTACGTCATGGATAGAGATAATGGGATTGCTCTCTTCCATCTGCCAGCATCGATCAATGACCTCCTGACAACGGCGTTCAATTTCAGGGTTGGAACGTTGTACTGAGGCGAAGTCCAGATCTTCCGATGACTCACCACTGGCCACGGAGGAAGCCGCCCCCCCACCCAAGCCAATCAGCATTGCCGGACCACCCAGTACGACCAGTTGAGCGCCTGCGGGAATTTCATGCTTCTCAACATGATCATCACGAATGTTACCCAAGCCACCCGCCAGCATAATGGGCTTGTGATAACCACGGATCTCATCGCCATTTGGACCCGGGACAGTCTCTTCATAGGTACGGAAATAACCGCACAGGTTAGGACGTCCAAACTCGTTATTATAAGCCGCGCCACCCAATGGACCGTCGATCATAATATCCAATGCGCTAACAATACGCTCAGGCTTACCATTATCACTTTCCCATGGTTGCTCAGCACCAGGAATGCGCAGGTTGGATACGGTAAACCCCGTCATCCCTGCTTTCGGCTTGGAACCTCGTCCTGTCGCACCTTCGTCTCGAATCTCACCGCCAGCACCGGTTGCAGCGCCAGGAAAAGGAGAAATAGCGGTTGGATGGTTGTGAGTTTCAACCTTCATCAGGATATGCATATCCTGTTCATGATAGTGGTAGGTCTGGTCTGCAGAATTAGGATAGAAACGACCCGCCTTGCTACCACTGATTACTGATGCATTATCTTTGTAGGCAGAAAGGATGTTTTCGTTGTAGTTTTCGTAGGTATTACGAATCATGCCAAACAAAGATTTATCCTGTTTTTCACCATCGATAATCCAGTCGGCATTAAAGATCTTGTGGCGACAATGCTCAGAGTTGGCTTGGGCGAACATCATTAATTCGATATCGTTAGGATTGCGCCCCAGAGCAGCAAAGTTCTCGACCAGATAATCGATCTCATCCTCAGCCAGCGCCAAGCCAAGATCTTTATTGGCAATTACCAGAGCATCACGACCACCACCTAAAATATCAACCGAAGACATCGGCTCAGGATCAGCGACAGAGAAGAGCGCTTCAGCATCGGCAAACTCTTCGATAACCATTTCGGTCATACGGTCATGAATTAAAGGCTTGATGCTACTCACCTCAGCGCTACTCATCGCACTGCCATCAGCCTTAGTAAAGCTGTAACAGGTGCCACGCTCAATACGCTTAACCACATCCAGCCCACAGTTATGAGCAATGTCGGTGGCTTTGGTAGCCCAGGGAGATATAGTGCCAATACGTGGAATCACCACCAGAATGTGGCCTTCTCTCTCATCCTGACTCGCCTCTGGGCCGTAGGTCAATACCTGTGCCAGCGTATCCTGCTCTACTTCACTCAAGTTGCGCTCAACCGACACGAAGTGTACAAACTCAGTCGCAATCTCTTTAATTTCAGGGAGTTGTTCCTGCACGACAGCAAGAAGCTTTTCCAGACGGAAGGATGAAAGGGCCGGACAACCACGTAATTGCAGCATCATCTATCTCTTTTTAGTGTAAATCGGGAGCCGGGTATTCTACGACAAACCCCCCTCGCTCTCCAGTCATAGATGGCGAAAAACAGCGATTCTTCAATGAATAGCATCATACGCACGCAGATAGAAACCGCGCCATGACTTGCATCACCAAGAAAAACAGTATGAAATGTGGCGCAAAGCATAAAATCCCACAGGAAAGCCCATGCAACACGCTATTAAAATCCACCTCTACACCTTAGTATTAGCATCCCTGCTTCTGCCCTTTTCCAGTCAAGCCCAACCTCAATCAGAGACCATTGACAACATCATCTCTGGCACAGGCATCGATAAACTAATCCAGGCCTCCCCTAAGCTGGCCCTGGCTGCGCTGAAGCAAAGTGCTTTCGCCGTCGATGAGCCTCAGGTGAACTCACAACTCAACGGTGCCTTCCAAGCAGCCTTCACTGAACAGCAAATTGGCGATGACATCCGCCATCAACTCATGAGTGAGATGAGCACAAAGCTGGCCGAAAGTTATTTAGGGCTACTGACAGACCCCACCTGGAAAAAATTCTCCAAAATGGAGCGCGCCAGTAGCGATCCAGCCAATGCAGAAGATATGCAAACCTTCGCTGCCAGCATCAGCAACCATGCCCCACCCTCTTCACGCATGGACTTGATTCGGCGACTGGATAACGCTAATCGCACCAGCGGTTTTAGCGTCAATCTGCAGATCGCCTTCTTCCGAACCGTCTTCAAAGCGATAAACCCTGTTATGGATGAGGACATGAAAATCGGGGACGAAGAGCTTGGCAAAATGCAAGATGAAGTAAGAAAAAGCATCTCCAATGATATTAAGAAGCATGTGGAACTCTCCTATCTTTACGCCTTTCGCAAAGTGAGCGACCAGGAGCTGGAAAGTTATGTAAAACTAAGTGAAAGTAACACTAATCGCGACAGCAATCGCATTCTGACCAAGTCGATTATTAACGCCATTGACAAAGCTGCCGAACGCGCAGCCCAACGCATGCGCACAGTAACGACACTCTAATTCAAAACAAATAAAAAGGGAGAGGTGCACCACACCTCTCCCCTTTAAAAATCCGCTCCAACATCAGTCCCGCTCTTCAATCCATGCCATTTGGATTGCCTCCAACACCTTCTCGCCAGAGTGCGCAGGATCATCATCAAACTCTTCCAGTTCGATGACCCAGTTGTGCAGATCAGTAAAACGCACCAACTTCGGATCAACATCAGGATGCGCCTCATCCAGCGCCATAGCCACCTCATATACATCAACCCACTTCATATCTTTCCTCCATTTAATACCTGAGAATTTTGCACAACTATAAATTAAAAATTAGCCCCATGCATCCCACTCAGCGAGCAAAAAACACTTTAGCTGGCCACTATCTCAGCCGTAATAATGAAAATTACACATATAGCTCTTATACTTACACAAGTTTTTGTGAGGAGTTTCTGAATGAATTTCGAAAAAGTGGTCTTTGGTTTTTTTATTGTCCTAGCATTAACCCTCAACTTCGGATTTTTCCTTGGCGATATCGACAACCCGGATCACCACAATGTTTATGAGTTATTTGCCGCCATTGTCGTCAGCCTGATAGCAACTGTTCTGAAGTTTGGTGATCGAACACAGATGGGCGCTGTGCTCCTGGCCACCAGCCTTGTTGCAGACCTGCAGCTAATTGCAGCAGCCATCCTTTGGGGATCTGCCGTTTATGTGACCGAATCCGGCCTGACACCTACTGTAATGAGCTCCATTGTCTCACTATCTGGTGGCGCACTACTGGCCAATATTACTTCCGTCATCCTACTCATTGTCGAAACCGTCAACCTTCGCCGCTAATGCACAACACTACCAGCCACCAAGCGGGCCACCGCATTTTTTCTTTGGTATTACGGCGCATGCGTGCACCGCTAATTTTACTGATTTCCATTTACGCCATTGCCATCTTGGGCTTTGTACTCATTCCCGGCCAGGATGATCAGGGTGATACCTGGCACATGAGTTTTTTTCATTCGTTTTACTTTGTCAGCTACATGGCCACCACCATTGGTTTCGGTGAAATCCCATACGCCTTTACCGAAGCGCAGCGTCTGTGGGCTGTCTTTACCATCTACCTAACGGTCATTGGCTGGCTCTATGCCGTGGGAAAAATCCTCACCCTGATTCAAGATCCCGCCCTAAAGCGGGCAGTCATCGAAAATCGTTTTAGCGCCCAAGTCAGACAATTACGGGAGCCTTTTTATATTGTCTGCGGTTACGGTGATACTGGAAGTTTAGTCATTAAGGCATTGACTCAGCGGAATTTTAGGGTCGTCGCAATCGATATAAAACAGGAGCGCATCAACGAGCTTTTGCTAGACGAATTAAGGCTATTCGTCCCCGCCATTACTGCCGATGCAGGCGAACCATACATTCTCCAAGCCGCAGGGCTCAACTCACCCCACTGCGTAGGCATCCTCTCCCTTACTGATGACGATGACACTAATCTGAAAGTTGCCATCACCAGCAAACTACTCAACCCACCACTACCAGTTATTTGCCGAGCAGAGAGCAAAGACACACAGAACAACATGGCCTCTTTCGGCACTGACCACATCATTAACCCCTTCGACGCCTTCGCTGAACAGATGGCCATTGCCCTACACTCACCAGACATGCACCTGATATTTGAGTGGCTGACCAACATGCCAGGCAGCCCTTTAGCAGAGCGCGAAGACCCCCCCCATGGCCGCTGGATAATTTGTGGCTATGGACGTTTTGGCAGAGCAATGATCGACTATCTCCATCTAGAGCAGATAGAGACCACGGTTATTGAGCCCCATCCAGAAAAAGCCGGCTGCAAACCCGGTAGCTATATATTTGGACTCGGCACTGAAGCCGTTACCCTTGAGGAGGCAGATATCCACTCTGCCAGCGGTGTTGTTGCCGGCACTAATGACGATGCCAACAACCTCTCTATTTTAATGACTGCTAAGCAGCTTAAGCCTGATATCTACACCGTTGCACGACAGAACCGCCGCCGCAATGGAATGATCTTTAAAGCCGCCAAAGTCGATCAGGTCATGCAGCACAGCGTAGTCCTGACACTTCGCATTCTCGCCCTGCTAACAGCCCCTTTGCTGAGCGAATTCCTCGATAAAGCACGACGCAATAGCAATCAATGGGCGCTAGCTCTTTTAGGGCAGCTTTCTGGTGTATGTAACAATCAGGTCCCTGACATCTGGACTATCACGATCGATTCACATACAGCCCCCACAGTCATCCAGGGCATCAATCAAGGCAGAGAGATCAGATTAAGCCATCTTACCGCAGACCCAAGGCGCTTCAAGGCTCAACTACCATGCTTACCACTCATGTTACGGCGCAACCATACAGACACGCTACAGCCAGATAGTAGTTTTTTAATAGAGCCTGGCGATCAAATTTTATTTTGTGGTCGCTACGGCAGTGCGCAGCAAATGGAGTGGACGCTGCAAAATTACAATGCAATGCGTTACATCGTTAGCGGCGAAACACGACCCGAAGGCTGGATTTGGAAGTTACTAAGGAAAGTATAAAAACAGTTAAGCCGCGGGCAAAAAAAATACCCGCATTGAGCGGGCATTTTTATATACAAAAGCAGCTTGATTAGAGATGCAATCCACACTCACTTTTGGGAGTATCCACCCAGCGACCTGAACGATCATCACCAGGGCGGGTGCAGTGAGTACACCCAACAGAGGAGAAGCCTTTTGCCACCATCGGATGGAACGGTAGCTTATGCTCACGGATATACTCCTCACGCTGCTGTTTGGCTACATCAATCAGCGGATAGAATTTAATAATGCCACCACGATATTCGAAGACATCCAAACCAGCACGGTGATCGGTCTGCCAGTGCATTAAGCCAGACACCCACACCTTATGCTTCTCTTTCACTTCCTGCAGTGGCTCAACCTTATTGATCGAACAGCATAGATCCGGATCACTCTTCCAGGTTTCATCTTTCAGAGTGAAATCATATTTCCACTCTTCTGCACGCACATCCTCCACCTTCAGATTGTACAACTCCATCAGCTGTTCCTTATAGATCAAGGTATCCTGAAAGTGATAACCCGTATCAATAAAAATCACCTTTTGGTGAGGAGCAGTCTGTGAAAACAGATGCAACAGGAAAGCTGAATTGGTGGCAAAAGAGGAGGTCAACATCACCTCTTCTTCAGAAAAATCATTATACAGTTGCTTCACACGCTCTTCAGGCGTCAGTGAACGGTAACGCTCATTAAGCTCAGCGATTTGGGCTTCTATCACCTGCTGATCAACTGTTGTATCGTCTACTGGGTTACTCATGCTACTTGCACCGTCATTGAATAAATTGCCTCTATCACAATTAGAGACGCATTAAGATTAAATTTGTTTCATTATAACCCCGTGATCGACTTTCTCACCTGACAAATTGGGGGAAATGGGTGAAACTAGAGGTAGTATTTTCTATATTAATATAAACCAGACTTATCGGCATCTATAAAATTCACAAAGAAGCGTCACCCAAACAATGGCTTAAAGGTGTAATATTAGGCTACCAATATCACCGCTACTATTGAGGAAAAGATAAATATGGAAATCTCCACCATTATCGCCCTGGTCATCATCGCGGCTATCGTTCTTTATATAATCAGCATCTATAACACTCTGGTAAGCCTAAAAAATCGCTATCAGAACGCCTTCGCCCAAATAGAGGTGCAATTAAAACGGCGTTATGACTTAATTCCCAACTTAGTCGAGACAGCCAAGGCCTATCTGAGTCATGAGCGTGAAACGTTGCAAGCCGTTACCGAAGCCCGCAACGAAGCTATCGCTGGCCTGAAGGCGGCCAAAGCAGATCCCAGCAATGCCGATGCCATTCATGGATTAGCCACAGCCGAACAGCACCTAAGCAGCGCCTTGGGGCGATTTAATATGGTGATGGAGGCATACCCAGATCTTAAAGCCAGCGAAAATATGCAACAACTAACTGAAGAACTGACCACCACCGAAAATCGTGTTGCTTTTGCCCGCCAGTCTTTTAACGATCAGGTAATGGAGTACAACACCTACAAGCAATCCTTCCCACAAAATTTCTTTGCTGGTCCATTTGGCCACACGAAAGATGCGACGCTATTGGAATTTGCTGACAGTGCAGAGATTCAATCCGCTCCCAAGGTGAGCTTCTAAACCGTGAATTTTTTCAAAGCTCAGGATCAGGCACGCAAGAGCACTGTGCGCCTGGTCATCCTCTTTTCATTGGCTATTATCTGTCTAATATTCATCACCAACCTTTTTGTCGTGTTAATGTCGAACTTCGACCTCTTCATGAACACCAACAAAAATGGTTATCAGGATGGTAGCTGGTTTAATTTGGAGACCTTTATATGGGTGAGCATTGCTGTTTGTGGAATTATCCTACTTTCCAGCGGTATTAAATTTCTACAGCTTGCTGAGGGCGGCAGAGTGGTTGCCGAAAGCCTTGGTGGAAAACTTATTCCTCAGAATAGTGATGAGCCCACTCATCAAAAAATTCTTAATGTGGTCGAAGAGATGGCACTCGCCTCTGGCAGCCATGTCCCTATGGTCTACCTTATTGAACAACCAAGCATCAATGCCTTTGCTGCTGGCTGGAATAGCAGCGATGCGGTCATTGGCATTACCCGTGGCGCAGTAGAGAAACTAACTCGCAATGAGCTACAAGGCGTCATCGCACACGAATTCAGCCACATTTTAAACGGTGACATGCGCCTAAACATACAACTCACGGGCGCAATTTCTGGCATTGAAATTATCAGTGCAATAGGCCGTTCTATCTTACATTTCCTCAGTCATGCCGGTAGCCGACGCCACAACAATGATCGCAACACAGGTGGTATACCTGCCCTACTCCTCTTTGCGGTTGGCTTGGTGATCATTGGCTACATTGGCCTTTTTTTTGGCAATCTCATCAAAGCAGCCATCAGCCGTCACCGGGAATATCTAGCAGATGCCTCAGCGGTTCAATTTACCCGTAACCCTCAAAGTATCGCTAACGCCCTAAAAAAGATTGGAGGTGATAGCTATGGCTCTATCCTGGACTCCACGCATGTGGAAGAGTACAGTCACCTCTATTTCTCCAAAGGCTTTACTCAGCGCTGGTTTAGTGGCTTTGACACACACCCTCCACTGGATGAACGCATTGAACGCATTGAACCAAGCTGGGATGGGCAGTACATATTCCCTCCCAAACCCCAGGCAGCTCCACAGGCCGATCAAGAGCCGCCACTGAGCCAGGCGCAAAAAGCAGCTATCGCTGCAGGTATAGCAGTTGGCGTATTGGAGGGCCGTGATGCTATCGATGGAATTGGCAAAAGTGCGGGTGAAAAAGAGATTGCCTACGCGAGCACCCTATTAGAGGAGATGCCGGAGCAGTTACACTCTGAACTAAAAGATCCTTATGGTGTGCGCGCAGTCATCTACGCCATACTGTTGGACAGCGATGAGGAAATCAAAACCAAACAGCTTTTCCATCTCAACCAACATGCAGCTGATGGCGTCTATGAAAAAGTCTCAGTGCTACGCCAATATACTGCAGAACTATCAGATCGATTCAGATTACCTGTAATTGATATGGCAATTCCAACACTGCGGGAGCTCAGCCTTGAACAGTACAAGCTATTCCGCGCCAATGCTTTGGTACTGATGAAAGCGGATAAGCAGATTGATCTAAAAGAGTGGCTATTGCAGCGATTACTCTTCCGCCATCTAGATGAAGCCTTTGGCCTAAGCAAACGCCCTGCTGCCCGCCACGCCTTTATTGGTGCGGTGAAACACCCCTGGGAAGTCATGATGAGCATGATTGCTTATCTGGAGCATAAAAGTGAAATCGAAGCAGAACAGGCTTTTGTTACAGGGAAAACAGCCATTAAGGCAGGCGCATTAAAGATTGTCCCCAAAGACCAAATCACCACAGACATACTAAGCCAATCGATGGATGAGCTGGAAATGCTCAAGCCCCTACTTAAGGAGCGCTTTCTTAAATCCTGCGCTATCACGCTCACCCATAATGGAAAAGTCACCGTTATGGGGGCTGAACTGCTGCGCGCTTTAGCCAGTGGATTGGATAGCCCAATGCCACCCATACTTTCAACGGAACATTCATGGCAACATTAATATTTAAACTAAAAGGGGTGCCTGAAGAAGAGGCGGATGCGATACGCCAGTTGCTTGAGGAGAATAATATCGACTTCTATGAAACACCACCCAGCATATGGGGTGTCTCCATGGAAGCAATCTGGATTAAAGAAGATGCGCAGGTGGAACAGGCCAAGCAATTAATAGCCACCTACCAACAACAACTTCAACAACAGGTTAGAGAAGAGTATGAAGCCCTGGCAAGAGAGGGAAAACAACCCACTCTATGGCGAAAACTAAAAGAGGATCCTCTCCAATTTATCGTTTTTATGCTGATCATTGCGGCAATCCTTTATCTGTCCGTTAAACCCTTCCTCTCTCTGGGTCACTAATTGAATTAGCAATGCATAACATTAATGACTTTCATAAAATAATTCTAAAAACAGGCGCCTGGCTAGCGCTGTTGCTTTTCCATATAAACGGATATGCCCAAAATTCGGAAGCCTTTATATCCAAAGTCGAAGCCGCCATACAGGCACCACTCCCCCAAATTGAAACGATTATTCCAGGATATCAAAAGCCGCGCACTCCACCTCAGACCCTTTTAGTTGGTGACTTTACCACCAACAGTGACGATGGTTATGACTGGGGTAGAGCTATCGGTAGAGTGATTCGCTGGGATTTACACTTCATGCCCACAATTCAATTGCGCATGCCTGATTACAACACCTTCTACCAAGATGCTTTCAGTAAAACGCTTTCCTCAACCGAGATAGGAAGATCGAGAGAGAGCCTACTTCTTGCAGCGAACCGACTAGGGATATCTACCCTGGTAGAGGGAGAGATTCATATTGAACAAAGCGACTTCTCCCTCCAGGCAAGCATGACTCAGGCTCAAGAAGATAGCACGTCAAACCATTACCACTACTCTGGCAATCTTGATGAACTTCCTGATGCACTTAGCACACTTACCCGAGCAATTTTAGATGACCTGAATATCTCCGAGCCCACCTATAACAATCGATACAGCCCATTATCTCTCAACGAGCTCAGACAAGCTGCGTGGCTCTACTCTGATCAATATTGGACAAACAAAGATGAGGGTATACAGCAGGTAAAACAGCTATGGCAACAAGGAAGCCGAATTCTGCCACTAACAGCAAGCTACTTGTACTACTTACCAGTTGAAAACAACCTACCCCACTACCATCAACAGCTGGATGAGGTTAGCGATAAATTCCCACAAAATTCAGGTATTGATTTTGCTGTTGCTCGCTACATGGGTTACAACAACGATACATTTCGAACAGAAAAGCTTAGTCGCCTCAAACAGCTTATTCGTGACAATCCAGCAGACCCTACCATGATGCTGGCCTTAAATGATATGCTGGCAGATATACAATTCACCCACGAGGCATTATCTATTAGCATCGAATCGCTACAGCGCTGGCCTGACAATTATCGCACCTGGTGGAGTTTCTCATGGACACTGTCTCAACATGCCTGGCTAATCCGCGGCCCGGCCTACTGGGATGAACTCTCCCCTAGGGCAAAGCAGCTATTTCCAGCGCTAATGCAACTTGCTCAGGAAGCTGCAGACACGGCCATCATGATGAACCCGGAAAATGCAGATTTATGGGTACAAAAATTGTCGATTGCAGACGGTTACAGTCGAGAAATGCTTAGTAGCTTTTATCAGGCCATTGAGTTAGACCCACAAAACCGTAGGGCTTATGAAAATGCGCTACGCTACAGCGCGGCTCGTTGGGGAGGCTCCTATTTCCAACAGCGCAAAATATATGAATTAGCCAGAAAAAATATCTACGACAGTGGGTGGCTAAACCATATCGAGAGTTACTATATTGATGAGCCAGGCATTATGGAATCATTGATATATAAAATAGCGAAAGTGCTGGAACTACTGTAGAGAGCTTACTCCCAACCCTCACCATAATAGTGAGTAATCTCCTCGCCTGCCTTGACATTTTTAATAGTCATCACAGTGAGATCATTGTAGTAACAGGAGTTTGGCTTGCTACTATGGTTGATATACTTCAACGCACCACTCACTCGCACTCCATGATCCTCTTCAATCCACAACACATAGGGACCATCTTTGCGGGCTTTTGGGCCTTCGATACGACCCAGTAGCTCACCTTTTTTTATCGCCTTGCTGGCAAATAGGCCTTTGCCATGAATGGGACTTTCTTTAACCTCTAGATGGGGATGAAGATCTAAACTCGGCATAACTGATTCTCTTTCTGTTTATACACCGCAGCCAAATGAAAAGCTGCAGCCAAATTTTGGATTAAGTTTGTTTTCATCGACAGTCTTAGCCCAGGCAAAAACATCGACAATCCCCTTCTTGCCATCACACAGCTCCGGATTAAAGAAGGGTGCTTCCACATCCTCTTCAAGCTCATCGCACTTTTCAATATCCGCCTCACTAAGACGTCGAATATCGATAATGCGACTATTGATACAGGGGGCACACTCAAGGCTTGGTGTCTGCAGTTTTGCAAATCCGGCTCGGGAGAGCAAAGCATCACGCTCATCATCACTGCATTCAGTCAACGGATGCCACACCTTTCGGTCACCATGAAATTCACAGCAATCGATATATTCAGGCACCTCACCATGCTCAGCTCGACGCTTAGCGATCATAACTGTAGCCTGCTCTTCGGGGTCCTCCCCCTCCAGCCAGGTAAGTAGTGATATCCCTTTCAGGTGCAGGCTACACCACTGAGATCGCGCAGTTGGAAAGCCATTTTTGACACTGATCAATTCATCAAAACTCATCCGAGACTTAAGATGCTTAACAGCAAACCCCAGGCTCTTCACATAAGCCTCGCATTGAGCCACGTAATCCAGCCATCCCTCAGCCGCCCAGCCAGTATCAACGTAGCATACCGTGACGTTTTGCAGCCCACTTTCATAAGCCCATTGAATCAACGCTAACGAATTATTGCTGTAATTACTGCGAATCAAATACATGGTACTTCCAAGACTAGCGTATACCGGGAATGGTTGATGCACCCTTTCCCTCCCCCCAACGCAGTAGGCTAGGAAGAAGGATAAGGGTGAAAATCGTACTGACCAGCATACCGCCGACAATCACCGCAGCCATGCCACGATAGAGCTCTGTTCCGGCACCAGGGATCAGCAGCAGTGGTAGCATACCAAAAATACTGGTTAATGTGCTCATCAATATAGGACGTAAACGCATTCTCACTGCCTGCTCCACAGCCTCACGACGAGGACTTCCCTCCCTCTCGGCAGAACGGGTTTGATGTACTAGTAATATGGCGTTATTTACTACCAACCCCAACAGAATGATAAAGCCGATCATCGTCAGAAGGTCCATAGGTTGGAAGATACCAAATAGTGGGAACAATTTGAGTGCTGCCACACCCCCAACAGTTGCTAGCGGCAACGCCATAATAACCAAGAAACTATCTTTGAAAGATCGGAACAAAGCAGATATCAATAGATAAAGAATGACTACCGCTAAAAGGAAGGTTCCACCCATATTTTTCAGGGCCACTTCCAGCTTATCAGCACTTCCGCTATAACGAATCTCGCCATCTTCCGGAAACATCTGTCGTAACTGTGGCTCTACATTCTGCTTCAGTAACACCACAGTTTCTTCCAGTGACATCCCTTCTGGCGGTGTAATTTGTAATGTAACAGTACGACGACGATCCAATCGCCGGATCTTATCCGGACCCGCAGTACGCTCCAGATTTACCAACTCACTTAAGGGAAGAATACCGCCCTGCGGTGTCATCACGGGCATAGCCATTAGCTGCTCTGGATACTCCCAGTCAGCGGCACGCAAGATCACATCCAAGCGCTGCTCACCATCAAAGTAATCTCCCACATAGAAACCACTTCCCATTGCCATCAACACCCGAGAAAGCGTCTCACGACTCCAACCTGCCTCAGCAAGGCGAGCCTCATCCGGCACCAAACGCAGCTCTGGCTCACCCAGTGTCAGCCCTGGAAACGGTCGGATTCTAGCACCAGGAAGGGCTTGAGATATCATGCCATATCCCATACCCGCAGTAGTCAGCAATGCCTCGATATCTCGACCCTGAATATTCAGATCTACTGTATTACCTTCGCCAAAACCACCAAATAACGACATTCGCTTGGCAAAAGCAAGTGTATCTGGAAAGCCCTGAATTGCACCGTTAAGCACTGGCACCAGTGCACCCACCTGACTCTCATCGACAGTGCGTGCCCCCATGAAAGCGCCCGATGGAAAAGCAACGAAAAAGTAGTCGCTGACCTTAGGCTGTTTTTCTCCACTCAGATAAGGCTCCATGCGCTCGGCAATAACATCACCCATTTCAGTCTTAAGGAAATCAATATTACTGCCAGGCGGAGGCATGATAAAGGCAAACACCAAATTACGATTCCCTTCGGGAAGATAGTCAGCAGCAGGCTTTAACCAAAGCGTCAATAGAAGTGGGATGGTTATCAAGCCAACGATCCAGATCACCCTACGCTTGCCACCGTCGGTCAGACGCATCAGAAAAGCCGTCGTGTTATCCCACCAACCACTATGGAGATCCTTCATCTCAAGATGCTTAAACCAGCGATCAGCCGCAGCAGGGATAACGGTTAATGCAACAATCAGAGAGACAGATACCGCTGCAGCAATAGTCAAAGCCAAGTCCGCAAACAACTGTCCAGCTTCGTCCTTTAGAAATACCACTGGCAAGAAGATGGCAACTGTCGTTGCAGTAGAAGCAAACAGCGCGCCTCCAACCTGTGCCGCTCCCTGACTGGCCGCCTGCTCAATCGGTAAACCTTTTTCCCGCAGCCGTACAATATTTTCCAGCACTACGATAGCGGCATCCAATACCATACCCACGGCAAAGGCAAGACCCGCCAGGGAGATCACATTCAAAGTATGACCACTACCATCCACCACAATAAAAGAGATGGTTAAACAGAGGGGAATCGCTACACCAACAATCATTGTGGCGCGAAAACGGCGCAAAAACCACCACAGCACACCCACAGCCAGCAACACTCCCATCAACATGTTGCTGGCCAACATTTGGATGGAACGATCAATATACATGGTCTCATCATAGACCTGGGTCAGAGTGAGATTAGCACCCTTCAGTGGACCCTCGCGCAGCTCATCAGCAGCCAGCTTCAGCTCTTCCATTACCTGCAGAACGTTGACCCCCACCTCACGATGAGCATTAACTGCAATAGCATCTTCACCACTATTAATAACGAAGCTTTGCCTATCCACTGGGCGCAACTCAACTGTTGCCACATCCCGTAGGCGAATCGGTGCACCATCACGCCACTCCAACACCATATCACTAAGCTGAGAGGGGGTCATGCCACCATTAAAACGAATGGTATAGCGACGTTTGCCCACATCGGCAATACCGGCAGTTACATCATCATTCCCCCTAGCCAGTCCGGCCACCACGGGGAGTTGAACCCCTAAACTTGCTGCTTTGTATGGATCAAAGGTGATACGCAGCTCCTGCTCACGACCACCTCGCACTTCAGAAAGGGCAATGCCATTAACCCGCTCAAAACGGGTCTGTATCACCTCTTCGACAAAATTTTGATAGCTGGCGATAGGACGATCATTCCCCTCACCCGCCTTAAGGATAAACCAAGCGATAGGTCGACTACTTCCCCCCACCGTACTCAGAACAGGCTCATCGGCATCTTCTGGATAACTGGATACCCTATTTAATCGATTAAGTATCTCGATCAAGCTACGGTCCAAATTAGTACCCACCGACAGCTTGATAGTGATTTTTCCCTGCCCGCGCTCCGCACTGGAGAGCATTTCGGTCATGCCAGGCATGCCTCGCAACACCTTCTCCTGCGGCTCAATAATATTGGCTTCCACCTCTTGAGGAGCAGCAGCCCGCCAATTGGTGGAAATAGTGATCTCCGGCACCTCAACTTCCGGCGTTAGCTGAATGGGTAGCCGATTGAGACTAAGCAAGCCGAATAGCAATGCCAGCAACACCGCTACCAATGTTGCAACAGGGTTACTCAGCGCAGCACGAATCAAATTCACTGAGCCACTCCCGATACATGTATCACCTGTACCGACTGACCTGGACGAAGTCGCTCACCACCATTGGTGACCACCTTATCTCCTTCACGCAGTTCACCTTGCACCGCAATGAATTCCCCCGTCGTCACACCGGTATTAACCGTAATCCGTTGCGCCATACCATCCTCGGCCACACGAAAAACAAAAGTACCATCGCGACGCAGTACCAGTGCATCCCTGGGAACGCTTAATTGCTCTATAGGCTTGGCTGTAGGCACAGACAACTGAAGCGCCTGCCCTACCACCCATGGCTGTTGGGTAGAAAGACGTAATTCATAAAGCCTGGAGCGCTGTTCACCTACTGGAACGATGGTATTCACTACGCCCTTGCCGTTCTCATCCCCCACTTTTACTGACAGCAGGTCGCCGACCTTGACAAAAGGTAAAGCCTGATCGGTCACCCAGGCGCGCAACTCTTTGGCCTCAACATCTACCAAGCGTATTACGGCCTTGCCACTATCTGCCCACTCGCCTAGTTGCAGAAGCCTTTCTGTCACTACGCCATCAAATGGTGCTTTGATTTCACTACGCTTTAACTTTTCCGAAACTTGCGCGGCCTTGGCCTTCGCGACGGCTAGGTCACCTCTTGCAACCGCCTTGTCAGCAATAGTTTGATCCAAATTACTCTGGGAGACGTTACGTTGTTTCACTAATGAGTTAAGACGTATGACCTCCTCTTCGAGAAAATCCAGGCGAGCTTGCTCCCGATCAACAATTGCCAACTGCTCATCCAATTGCTGTCGAAGTAAAGTAGCGTCAATACGAGCAACAACCGCCCCTTCTTTAACTCTTGCGCCAACCTCAGCAACCCATACCAAGCGACCAGACACCTCAGTGGCCACCTGAGAATTTGAGCGACTGATAACCTCTCCATTAACCCAAATGTGCGGAGCCATCATGCGTAGCTGCACCTCTGTCACTTCAACGGGTGAGGCGTGACCAGGCGCGGCAGCCGAAAGAGAAGTAGAAATTAAGGAGAGCGCCAATAATGACACCAAGTGAGAGAATTTGATCATAAGGGACTCTATATTGAATTCGAATTTTAAAGTTAGTCCAACAAGCGATCATTTTGTTGCACTCGCTAAAATGATGCAAGTGCAACAATAAGTTAGAGAAAGGTAGGCTAGCTATAGCTGAGACGAAACTTCTCAATAAAAAGAGATACTTGATCCACCGGAAGATCATTAATGCCTGCAGCCGCCTTACGACCACCACCCGTCGAGAACTGTAAACATAACTCATCAGCCCCCTCTTTGCGATTCAGTGGTGCTCGCACGCTCACTAAATAGTTGCCATTATCCTTCAGCGTCAGCATGGCATGAGCCCGATCGGAATTTTCTGTAGCCAGCAAATTGGCATAAACACCGCTGACACGTCGCGCCCAAGCTTCATTAGGTAGCATGAAAACAGCAATCGAGCTATCCTCTTCGCTCGCCTGCAAAGCGGCAGCTTGCGCCATATCCTGCTGATACCCTGCTACCAACTTCTGGTAACTGGGAGATTGCTGAATGAAGTCCATAGGATCAGAATAGGGGCGAATCTCCTGGCTTAGCACCTGAGGGGAAAAGTGCAAATCATCCAGGGAGGAGCCATATCCATTATAGTTAATACACTCACCCAACAATTTGAAGCTTTCGATCTCTTCATCATTTAAACCTATCTGCTCAGCCAGTTGACGAGCACTATTTGCCAAGTTGTCACCAAATGCACCTACCACAGCCCAGCGAGCATAAGCATTTTCCAAATAGTCATTTACCAGCAAAGAGGTGCATACTTCTGCCGAAGTATCGATGTTGGTAGAAAAATTCTGATGCTCAGGAATTTCTCCTGGATAGTGGTGATCAAAGTAGATAATCTCAGCGCCAGCCTCAAGGCAAGATATGACGGCATCTCGATTTTTATCCAGAGAGATATCAAAAACAGCAATAGTGTCACCTTCACCGGCCGCCACATGCTTCAATAGACTGATGTCTCGCTTAACCCCGGTAATCTGAGTGGCTTGAGCTGGCGTTGCCAATCGCCACTGCTGTACAGCGCAGATACCATCCGCATCGCCATTAAATACATCATATTGAGACATTTATTATCCTTTATTCAGCTCATGGCCATTAATTAAGTTTATCTTTATCGATAGGACGAGGTGGCAAAGTCATAATCGGCACGCCCTCTTCCTTAAGCTCGTTAGCTTCACTGATACTAACCTCACCCTTGATTGCACGCTGCGGGGTTTCACCATAGTGAATTTTACGCACTTCATCAGCAAAGCCTCGCCCAACATTTTCACACTGACTATCGACGTAATCATGTAGTTGATTTAATAGGGTGCGCGCCTCTACTTGTTCAATAGCACGAATCTCCATACGCTTCTTCGAATCCTGCACCTGACTAGCAGATGGAAGGCTACGTATCCCCCCAGACTCACACACTGGACAACAGAGCAAAAACTGCTGCTGTTGACGGAGAAAATCATCACGATTCTTAAACCACCCCTCAAAGCGATGGTCATTCTCACAAATTAAGTCGTAGATAATCATATTGAAGAAAGATAGAAAATTGCCACAGCGGGCAATTTTACGGCGAGAAATGCCTGGAGACAATAGCAAAAGGCCGAGCATTGCCCGGCCTCTTATTGACTCTAGCATTGTAATCTTACTGCTTCACGCCCATTAAGCGTAATGCCTTTCGAACCTCTTTAGTCGCATCCAGAATCTGTGCAATTGCACGTGGATAGTCGCCCGAACCAGCTGTTTTACGTGCGGTATCAGCCATTTGCTTGGCCTTATCAACAGAGCGATTAATCAAGAAAAGCTGCCCTTTATTGGGCTTTTTGTTCTCAATGGCCACGGGAATCAACTCCTCATACCCCAGGTAACGGTCCAACTCATAGGCCCACTCACCCTCTGGCGTATCGATGTTCAGCTCATAGGTCAATTGCTTGCCTTTAAGCATGTCAGAAGTCGCCTCATTTACCATGCGATTGGCGCTATCTATAGTGGCTGCGGCACTATCATAATCCTTTGCCGCTGCCAACTTGGCGGCCTCACGGATAAGCACCTCAACTTGCTCAGCATCGTATTCAATGGCAGCCTCTTTGCCTTCTTTTGCCACCACCCTATCGTAGTTCTCTTTGTGGGTAACCTTACTCTGCTCTAACTCTTTCAGTAACGCTTCATAACGATTACGCTGCTCAGCAATCACTGCCTCACTCGGCACCATAATAGATGCGGCATTGAACATGCGCATTGAATCATCGATTAACGTTTGGGCTGTAGCAGCATCCCCCCCATCTAAAGCTTTCTTGGCTTGCTCCATCTTGCTTTTGGATTCCTCCAACATCGCCTTTGCCTCAGCATTATTACTTGCTGCCACGCGCTTGCTGGATTTAGACATGAACATCATTCGAGCATAAGAGATTTTTTGCTTGAGCTCTTTTTCCGAAGCAACACGATTAGCTGTAGGGTTCGGTGCATCAAGTTTTGGCGCTGAAGCCGTAGCAGGCTTCACAGTCGGTGCCTCTACAACCTTTTTGGGCTCAGATGCAGGCTGAGAGGTAGATTTAGGCTTCTCCTCAGCTTTAGAAGCCACTTTTGGCACCTCATCCACAACCGTGGATTTAGTGGATACGGGCTCAACAGCTTTTTCTTCCGGCTTGACCACCGCTTCAGCTTTGCTGATTTCCTCTTTAGGCTCTTCACTTTGCTTTACTGCTGATTCACCACCACAGGCACTAAGCAGTGCGAGGGTTGAACCCAGCAAAACCCCAGAATAGATTCGTTTGTTATTCATATCTCACCTACAGACTTATAAATTATCTAGGTCTTTTGTTTGTCGGCATAGCCATCAATGACTAAAGCCCCTTTCCCCAACTATTCTATCCCCTGCAACAGCTCTCGAGCTTTTGCAGCAGCATTATGTTCCGGGCATACCGCCAAAAGTTGCTGCCAAACAGCCTTAGCTCCTGCCTGATCGCCCTTCGCGTGTAGATATAGCAACCCAAGATTTATGTAAGCATTAGCTGCTTCAGGAAATTTATCGACAACCATCCTGAAATAGCGCTCCGCAAGCCCAACATCATTATTCCTCCAATACATTGTTGCCATATCCGTCATTACATTGGGCTGATCTGGATTATTAGCTAACGCCAATTGGTAATAAGCAATGGCCGCGATAGGTTGCTGCTGGTCAAAATAGTGATTTCCCAATGCAACAGCAGCAGCAGAATTTTCAGGCTCGGCATTAAGCTGTTGCTTAAGCATAGCTTCAACACTTTGGTTATCCATAATTATGTAGCTTTACTCTTAAAAGACTCGTTAGTGACTAGAGATAATACGCAATCTAGCCGCCAGATCATAGGTTTTTCACATAAAAAAACCGGCAAAAACAATGCTTGCCGGCTTTTTACATTAAATATTAGTTAACAACTAATAACAAACTGATTTCTCCCACTTTCCTTTGCCTTGTACAGCGCTTGATCCGCCTTCTCAACCAGCTCTTCCGGCGTCATTGCTGCCGTTGGCACCTCTGCAGCCACACCCAAGCTGATGGTTACATGATCTGCCGCATCCGAGTACTCATGAGGAAGATTCTCTTCCTCCACATTACAGCGCATCTCTTCTGCAATTAATGCAGCCCCATCACAATCAGTATTGGGGAGAATGGCAACAAACTCTTCACCGCCATATCGAGCGATAAAATCTCCATGTCGGCGAATGGCGCGATTCAATGCAGAAGCAACTGTACGAAGGCAATCATCACCGCCTTGGTGCCCGTAATTATCGTTATATTTTTTGAATGAATCGATATCTAGCAAAATAATTGCAAGTTTGTGCTTTTCACGGATAGCACGTTTCCATTCATCACGTAGCACCTCATCAAAATGACGGCGATTGGCCAAGCCTGTAAGGCCATCCAATACCGAGAGGCGCTGTAAAACAGCATTACTTTCCTCAAGTTTTTTGTTGCTTTCTTCAAGCTCTGCCTGAAGCCGCTGCATTTCAGCAAATGCTTCATCCCGCTGCTTTTGGGCTAGGTAACTTTTTGACTGGGCTCGTACACGAGCAATCAACTCAATTTTATCGGGCAGCTTAACTAAATAGTCATTAGCGCCATTGGTAAATGCCTGACTCTTATCTCTGGGATCCTCTTTGCTAGAGAGAACAATAACCGGAATGGTTGCTGTCATTGGATTTGCACGATAAAAACGCAGGAGAGTATAGCCGTCTACATCCGGCATAATAAGGTCTTGCAATATAACTGTCGGCTGTAATTCGCTGGCTATCTGGACAGCTTGGGACGGATCATCGCAAAAATGAAATGCGATATCTCCCTCTTCCTCCAGCATTCGCTTAATTGCTTCGGCAACCATTTTTTGGTCGTCAACCAGCAACACCACCACATCATTGAGCGGTATTTTCTGGGAAGCGCTAGCTCCATTATCCAAATCGTCTGTCATACAAATGGCCTTATTTAAAATTACGCATTTGATTCAAAATTACCCGAGGAATCTCATCCAATGGCAGAATGGTAACGGCTGCATCCAACTCAGCTGCGGCTTTGGGCATACCATAGACAGCACATGTATCCTTATCTTGCGCAATAGTATATACCCCCTTTTTACGCAACCTCAACAACCCTTCAGCACCATCTCTGCCCATCCCGGTAAGAAGAACAGCTAACAGATTTCCCCGCCAGTTATCAACTAGGCTATTGAAAAAAACATCAACCGAAGGCCGATATACAATTTCTTGATAACCATCTGTGTACTTCAATCGGCCATTAGTGTCATAAATTAAGTGATTATTCGTACACGCTACGTAAATGACACTTGGCTCTAAAACATCACCATCCTCTGCCACCTTAACCTTTAAATGCGTTTGCGTACCAAGCCATTGCGCAAACCCTTCGGCAAAAACCTTATCCACATGCTGGACAACAACAATCGAAGCGGGAAAATCATCAGGAAGTGGCCTTAGCACCTGTGCCACCGCATTCGGGCCGCCTGTTGATGACCCAATTGCCAACATGGTGCCTTTAGCCTGACAAACGCTCTTTTTGCTTTCAAACTGAGTAGCCCCACCAAGGTTTAACAGTTTTTCAATCCGCTTTAACTTAGTGAGAAATTCATCCGTCCCCTTAGCTTTACCATCCACACCAACCTCTGGCGTGCTGACAGCATCAATTGCCCCCGCCCCCATCGCATCAAATACCAAAGAAGCATTTTCACTAACCGATACCGTCACAACAAGAATGGCGCAAGGGGTATCTTCCATAATACGTCTCGTCGTCTCAACGCCATTCATACCAGGCATTACCATATCCATAAGAATTAGGTCTGGTAGATTTTCTTTACACTTGTCTATAGCTTCATCGCCACTCATGGCAACCCATGCCACTTGATGAGAGGATCCTTCAATAACATGTCGCAATACATCGATAGCCATCGACATATCATTTACTATAGCTATTCTCACAGGGTTGCCTCTCCAATCAAATCGTGTACAGCACAAATGAATGAGTCATCATGAAAACTACCTTTGGTTAAGTAATAGTCTGCTCCGACATCCATTCCTTGTTGGCGATCCTCCACTCTATCTTTATAGGAGACAATTATCACAGGCAAATGATGATATTGACTATTGTCCTTAATCATACTGACCAGTTCTATGCCATTCATTCTAGGCATATCAATATCAGTAATAACCAAATCATAATTTTTGGCTCGCACGGCATTCCAGCCATCCATGCCATCAACAGCGATATCAACCTTGTATCCAGCATCCTCTAAAAGCTTTTTCTCGACCTCACGCACAGTAGGTGAATCATCTACCACTAAGACCCGCTTACCAGAACCATTAGCATCCTCATTGCCAACCACTTCGAGATTACTGATCCTTCCGCCCTTTACAAACTGATCAATAGTGCGAACCATATCCTCCACATCAATGATCATGACTGTCGACCCATCTTCAAGCAGCGCACAGGAACTAATATCCTGTACTTTTTCAAGCCTAGAATCAATTGACTGAACGGCTAATTCACGTTGATCAACGAACTCATCCACCACCACACCATAGGTATGATCATAGTTGGTGATAACAATAATCGATAAATAATCATTATGTATCTGAGAACCTTGCTCAAGCTCTAAAATGTGACTGGCAGCAACCAAGCCAACATTTTCACCATTGATAATGGCATATTGGTGACCTTCAACAACTTCAACCTCTGCAATATCTACCTTTGCAGTGCAAACAATACGGGATAATGGAAAAGCGTAATAATCATGAGAAATTTTCACCAGCAGTCCGGGCACCACAGAGAGTGTCAGGGGCAATCTCATTAAGAACTTTGTACCGACATTTAGCTCGGTCTCAATTTTCACTCTTCCGCGCATAGACTGAATAGCATCCATGACCACATCCAAGCCAACACCTCGACCTGACAGATCGGTTACTTGATCACGCGTTGAAAAGCTGGGTAGAAATAAAAATTCAAGCAGCTCTTCCCTGCTTAGATTTTCTGCCATCGCTTCTGTCGACAAGCCTTTTCTGACAATTTTTTCCCGAATCATCTCAACATCAATACCACGCCCATCATCCTCAACAGTTATCATTAACATACCTTCGTTATGCATTGCTGAGAGTGTAATTGTGGCAATTTCAGATTTACCAAGAGCAGCCCGTTCTTCTGGAGTTTCAATGCCGTGATCAAGGCCATTGCGGATAATGTGATTTAGAGGAGCTTCCATTTTCTCAAGCACTTCCCTATCTACCTGAGTGGCTTCACCTCGAATCTCCAATTTAACCCTTTTATTAATAGAGCGAGAGATATCTCGCACCATCCGTTGAAATCCATGAACGCCATCAGAGAATGGTCGCATACGGGTTGACAGCGCTTCACGATGCAAGCGATCTGTCAAATGAGTAATACGCCTTTCGTATTGATCAAGATTGCTCATTTGATCATTGATCGCACTATGAAACTCGGTCAGTTTATTATGAACCTCAATAATTCTCTCCTGAAGTGAGCGATCGCCAAATTCAGTAGATACATAATCTCTAATACTATTAACCAGACTCGACATCTCATGCTGCTTCTTTCTCATCAACACCATATTTTGCAAATATGGCACTAACCAGCCTGCCTCAACCTTAATTTCACCAGCCAAGCCCATCATGCTATCCCAACGATCAGCGGTAACCTTTAAGACTCGTTTATCCCCTTTTGACCCTGCGCTCTTTCGCTGAGATTTATTTGCTTCATTCTCTACATCAACCTTTCTTACAACAGGCTTAATGTCTACTTCTGGCATAATTACAGGCTTATTATCTGCAATACTTTCACCATGCAAAATGGCTGATAGCGTGGCAAGTTGGCCTTGGAGAAACATTTGATGCTCAATAGACCATGCTGACATAGCCTCTTCATCAAGCAACGCTATCTTACAAATTTCATCATTAGTTGTTAAAAGCACATCTACCGATTTTGGTTCTAAAACCAATAACCCTTTTTGCGCAGCAACGAATACATCTTCCATCAGATGAGCAAGACTAACGATTGCATCAACACCAACAAGCTTTGCAGCGCCTTTTACTGAATGTGCAGCTCTCATTAGCTTTTCTTGAATGACACTGTCAGCGGGATTCTCTTCAAGTTTAATCAAGCAATCGGCCATGACACCACCGTGATTAGCAACTTCGTCACGAAACATCTCCAGCATGCTGGCATCAACCTGTGACTTTTTCACCTCACCAGATGGCTTTGAATTCTCGGGTGATCCTTCTACCTTAGGCTCACCTTTTAATATGCTATCCAACTCCTTTAAGTAATTTGACAATAACGATTCATTATCACTCTCCCACTGAGAGATGACGTCATCATCAAGCGCTGCTATCTCGCCAATAAGATCATTAGTTTCAAGGAGTTTATCAATAGCATTATTGGAGAGTGTGATCTGTTTATTTTGTGATGCGACAAAAAGATCTTCCATAACATGGGACAGCCTAACTACCGCTTCAACACCAACCAGCTTGGCCGCCCCTTTTATTGAGTGGGCGGCTCTCATCAACTTTTCCAGAATAATATCGTTAGCTGGGTCATCCTCAAGTTTGAGAAGACAATCGGAGATCCCCCCCCCATGATTCTCCACCTCCTCACGAAACATTGTTAGCATTGAGCTATCAATAGCTTTTGCTGGCTGCTTTAACTGCGATAAGTTACCATTCTCTAGATTAGATGGTGCAATTGATATTTCGTCAATTTTCGTCTGCAATTCACGAAAGTCATCCTGATTAACATCAAATGTTTTTATTGTGTCATCATCAAGATTGGCAATTTCACGTATCTTTTTGAGAGTGTTTTCAAGTAAATCAATAACATCTTTTGATAGATCTCCCCCATCATTCATCAATGTCTGAAATAGTGAAGACATTTTATCGGAGAGAGTATATATAGATGAAATGCCGACGAGCTTAGCCGCTCCCTTTAATGAATGCACCGCCCTATAGGCTTCTTCATATGAATCCTTACTTTCCTCACCAGCCTTTAGGCAATCCAGCGCTTTTTGGAGCATACCTCCCTGAGTCTCCACCTCCCCTCTCAACAAGCCCAGCATGGAAAAGTTATCATCACCCATTACTTACATACTCCTCGTAACAGTTGAAAACAACAATTCAGCATCAATCACGCCAACCTGCTGATGTTTCCATCTGACAATGCCATGCATGAATGAACCAGAACTTTCATTCCTTGTGCTTGGCGTCTCTAAAAAATCATCATCATGATACCGATGAACCTCACCAAGTTGAGTCACGGGAAATACATAGTGGTTTGCCTCAAATTCCGCAATCACCACATGTCGAAATTTATGTCGCCTATCGTTTTTATCGAGTGTTAGTCCAAGTATTTTTTCCAGAGAAAAACAGAGCTTTATTTCTCCTGCGATATTTACGATACCATTTACAAATTTATTTTTATTATGCGGTATACGCTGAAAAGGCCGGTGCGATGTAATTTCCTTTATAAAGCGCGTTGGTATTGCCAACCATTCACCATAAACTTCGAATGTTAGAACTGAGTTGCTTTTTATCTTTTCCGTTTTTTTATGCTCACGAAGCACTCGAGTACACTCATCACGGTACTCTTCCACCATTGGAGCATCATAAACATAAGAAGTGGCCTGGTGATACACGTCACAGTTGTGGCAATGTATCACTTCCTTGAGCCTTGGGCAGCTATGCTCCTGACTCCAGATGCCTATCGTACTCCAGCAGTTATTGATATCATTTTTCATGGTGGACATATTTCTATTACTTCGACATAGTTCGAGACTTTATCCTGGCAGCCCTTTGCTCATAGCGCTCTGCGACAGCCGTTTCCCCACGATTTCTTGCGATTTCTGCAAGATAAAGCAAGGCACTTTCATCCCCGGGATGTAGGTAGACTGCTTTTTTAAAGGCCTCCTCTGCCACGTCATATTTATCTTGCACATACAAAACGACACCAAGGTAATGATATATTTCACCATCATCAGAAAAATCAGCTATATATTCTTTGCACAAATCCTCTGCATCAACAAAATTATTACTGTCAATTAAGATTTCAATTTGTTGATAACATGCTTTCTTGGTAAGTCTGGTTTTTTCACATGATTTTTTTTCACTCTTTCTATTTTTTTCTGCATGAAGTCTTCTGGATTCAGAAAGTGTTTGAATGAGCTCTTTACCCCTTATCTTTAACCGTTGATTTACATCCTCGTAAGGCTTTAAGCAACTATCGCCTCTAATATAGGTGAATGAATATTTCTGCGAAAATCGCTTATATCCAAGGGATGGTAACATTGCGGTATCAGCATGACCCACCACTAACAGGCCATCATCATGCAAAAGTTCCGATATAATATTCATCGCTTTTATTTTTGTTGTGCGATCAAAATAGATCAGAAGATTCCGGCAAAAAATAATATGGAAATTTGATTTCTCAAGAGAGTTTAAAAATGTCTCCTCAATTAGGTTTCCATGAAAAAACCTAACAGGATCTCGAATCTCCCTGTTGACATGATAGTATCCATCTTTATATTGGAAGTAGCGTTCCTTATAAGATGGCTCACATCCTCTAAAGGAATAATCACCATATCTTGCCTCTTCAGCAATACGTAGCGCTCTATTAGAAATATCGAAAGCATATATTTCGAATTCCTCTGCATTCAGCCCCGCTTCCACACATGAAATAGCGATAGAATAAGGCTCTTCACCTGTCGAACTGGGAATACTTAATATTCTAATTGGCTCTCCATCGTCACATAACACCCTTCGTAGAAGCGCCACATTCTCTTTAATTGCCTCAAATGGCTGTTTATCCCTAAAAAACAAAGTCTCAGGAATAACCACAGACTCAATCAAATCTTGCAAGGCAGCATCATCCTGAGTAAGTGTGCTGTAATATAACGCAACAGACTCAACGCCATGCTCTTCCATAGAATTACAGATCACTTTTTTAATTGCATCATGCCCTATCGAGTCGGGATTTACACCGATCTTCTCTTTTAAAAGCATAACAATATCTTCAACCTTCATCGATCTGTAATCACCAACATATCAGTCATGCGAAAATAAAATTTCATAAGCCTCTTCCGGCAAGACATTTTGCAACTTGATTCGCTGCATAATTCCTTTGTCATCTGTTGCTACATCCCCCAAATAAGGAGTATCCTTCAAATTTACAGGATCACTCTTAAACTCATCATCATCAACACGCACGGTCTCGGTCACACCATCCAGCAGCCATCCGATACGGTATGCTTTCCCTTTCTTTGACCAACTTTCACCAATTAAAATCCGCGAACAAAGTGCGACTTTACAAGATTTATTGCTGAGCAATACACACATATCGACAAGAGGAAGTGTATCGCCACGATAGTCAATCATACCCACCACATACTCGGGCGCATGGGGAACCATGCGTGGTTTAACGTAGGGAACCACCTCTATGACATTGTCCGTCGGTATTAGATACCGTTCCCCTTCATGAACTGACTGTAGATAAAGCCCCACGGCGCTATACCTTGAATTTATTCACACCCATCTGCAGACGTCGAGCTGCATCATTGAGCTTTTCAATTTCACTATTGGATTCTCGCAATGACTCTACTGTCTGCTGAGCAGCTTCATTTAGCTGTATCATCGACTGATTGATCTGATCCGCCCCCTCTGCCTGAAATTGCATACCCTGATGCACGGTTTCAAATCTGGGAGAAAGTGCCTGAACCTGCCCGATGATTTGCGTCAATTGCGCGCTCATCTCATCCACATCTTCAACACTTTGGCGAACTTGTTCTGAGAATTTGTCCATACTCATTACACCAGCAGAAACGGCCCCCTGCATCTCCTTGATCATCAGCTCAATATCCAGCGTCGCGACGGCAGTTTGATCTGCCAAGCGGCGAATCTCTTTAGCAACGACAGAGAAGCCGTATCCATATTCCCCAGCCTTTTCTGCCTCAATTGCCGCATTTAACGACAGTAAGTTAGTCTGATCTGCCACCTTAGTAATTGTGGTAACAACCGTGTTGATGTTGGCTGCCTTCTCATTTAATACCTCAAATTTGCCACTAATTGTTTGAACTGCTTCAACAACCTGATTCATAGTCTGCTCCATCCTCACCAGACCCGAGCGACCACTTTCTGCAGAAACAGCTGTATTTTCAGAAACTTTGGCCACCTCTTCCATCGTATTAAGAAGCTCTTTGGCAGTTGCTGAAATCTCTGTGGCGGTGGTCACAATTTCGTTGGTTGTTGCAGCCTGCTCTGCCACCGTTGCTTCCTGCTCTTTTGCGGTAGCTGCGATAGCAGTTGAGGATGAGGCAACCTGTATACCTGATCGCTGCACCTGGGTTACCAGATCATTTAGACGCTCAATCATGCTTTGGAAACCAGCTGCCAACTTAGCCATCGCATCATCGCCTTGGATATCAAGACGACCTGTCATATCACCATCTGCTGCCTTACTCACCACGGCCAGCATCATATCGACACGGTTCTGCAGCTGCTCCATAGCCTGATGCTTCTCATCAATGGAATCACGAATTTGGCCAATCATATGCTGTAACTGAAATGCCAACTCTCCGATCGCATCATCACCGCTAATACCGATTTCAACTTCCAGATTTCCCTTGGATACTTCATTCATCACCGCAAGCAAATGATCAACCTTACTGCGCAGCTCAACTGCCGCTGCATGCTCTTTTTCAGCACGCTCGTGCTCTCGTGCAGCTGCCTCATCCATACTGTCAGACATGGTATTGAATACATTGGATAACTGCCCCACTTCATCCTCAGTGGTGACCGATGCACGAATATCAAGATTTCCCTCTGCCCGCTGCTTAATTACCTGTATCAATCCACCCAAGGGGTTGATCACCCAGCTTTTCAACACCCAGTTCAGTACAAAAAGCCCGAATAATGCAGCGACAACATTGGCAAAAACAGAGATCCAAAAGGCATCAGATACGGCATTTTCCATTTTTGATAGCGACAGGGAGATACGCACCGCACCGTTTACAGTCCCCTCCTCAACCGAGTGACACTGCAGACAGTTCACGCCACGGGTATCTTTGGTGGCACGAAAAGGGGTTATCACTGTGAGCATGCGCCCACCATTTTCTCTGCGAATAACGGTAATATCCTCTCCCTTCAATGCCCGCATATCATAATCATCAATAATGGTTTCATTATCATCACCACTGCCGAACTGAGCACTAACTGCCTCACCCCGGATGACTCTGGCTTCTATTACGTCTTCACGGGAGAGCATTTTTTTTCGAAAGATGGTGCGCTGGTCCATGGTGCCAGTCAGCATCATCGTATTAAGACTGTCGAAATAGAGCGTGGTCAAATCCTTAGCCTGCTCTTCAAACATGGTCATCATTCGATCTTGCTCGCGGGTAACATTCAAAGCTGTTACAGCGATAATCACCAATCCGAAGATGAGGGCTACCGAAAGATTGATCTTCGTTCTTAATGTTAAATTACCCAGGAAGGCCTTGGATTGCGGTCTATTATTCGCTTCAAGTGAATTTGCCACTTGCCACGCTCCTCATAATGAAAAATGTGAAAAAAGAGGGTGAATCTCAACCCATATTTCAGGGAGTTATTCCTATTCATCAATGGTCGACATTGAAGAGAAAAACTTTAAGAAGAATGAAGGCTTGGAGTGATTGTTAGGGGATTTTTTATACAAAAAAGGGCGCTTCACGCGCCCTTTTCCAAAAACAGCTCTAGATTACCTTGGAAAAGCGCTGTTTATTCTGCTTTTCCCGTAAATATCGATCAAATACCATGCATATATTGCGTATTAGCAGACGACCTTTTGGGTGAACTGTGATCTCCTCCTCATCCAAGGAAATCAGCTCGTCCGCCAAAAATTGCTTGAGATCCTCCATCTCAGCCGCAAAATATTCATCAAACTTAATATTAAACTCTTTCTCAATACGAGGCATATTGAGGTGGAAATGGCAGATAAGTCGGGTGATTACCTCGCGGCGCAGCACATCATCTGCACTCAAGTCCACGCCTCGGTATACCGGCAACTGTCCAGCATCAATTCTCTCATAATACTCTTCCAGACTCTTCACATTCTGGCTGTAGCTGTCACCCACCATACTGATGGAGGTAATCCCAAGCCCGACCAGATCACAATCTGCATGAGTAGAATAACCCTGGAAGTTGCGATACAGGGTATCGTCATTTTGGGCAACGCACAGCTCATCATCAGGCTTTGCAAAGTGGTCCATCCCAATATAGACATACCCAGCCTGCTGCAGATGCTCGATGGTAAGTTGTAGAATTTTCAGCTTTTCTTCCGGTGCTGGCAGGTCTTCCTCATTAATTCGACGCTGGGGCTTGAATAGCTCCGGCAGGTGGGCATAGTTGAAAACAGAGATACGATCGGGATCAACTTCAATAATACGATCCAAAGTGCGGCGAAAGCTCTCTACCGACTGGAAAGGCAAACCATAGATCAAATCAACGCTTACTGAGCGGAAGCCCTCTGCACGGGCAGCATTCAACACAGTCAGGGTCTGCTCTTCACTTTGAATTCGGTTGACCGCCTTCTGCACCCGCTCATCAAAGTCCTGCACACCGAGACTCATACGGTTAAAGCCCAACTCACGTAACACAGCCACCTTTTCGGCATCCGCTTCACGAGGGTCAATCTCTATGGAGTACTCGCCATGATCATCATCCACCAGAGTAAAGTGTTTACGGGTGGCATCCATTAGACGACGCATTTCATCATTATTTAGGAAAGTGGGGGTCCCACCACCCCAGTGCAGCTGAGTAACCTTGCGATCATCATCAAACAGCGCTGCCTGCATCTCGATCTCTTTAATCAAACGATCTAGATAAGGCGTCGAGCGGCTGCGATCTTTGGTGACCACTTTATTACAACCACAGTAGAAACATACGGTGTCACAGAAAGGGATGTGAAAATAGAGGGAAAGGGGCTTCGGCGCATCCAGGCTACGGCTTAACTGATTGCTGCTATCAATCCAGTTCTTATAGGTATCGACCGTGAAGCTCTCATCAAACTGCACAGCGGTAGGGTAAGACGTGTAACGTGGGCCGGATTTGTCGTAGCGCTTAATCAGTTCCGGGTCAAAGATAATGGATTGATCCATCTAATAATTCCTCTACTTTCTCTACACTCCCGGAGAATCCCGGAAAAATGGAGCGACTAGTATAAGACAGTCTGAGGTGCGTTAACAACCACGCTATTGGGTCGCCCACGAATTGATAAGTTCCCCATACTCGATCAATTGTTCGCGAGTCAGCATAAATACACCATGTCCACCCCGCTCAAACTCCAACCAGGCAAAGGGGATCTCTGGCAGCTGTTCTTCTAATGCTTCCTGACTATTACCCACTTCAACGACCAATATACCCTCATCGGTCAGATGAGCTGCAGCTTCACTCAAAATACGACGAGTGATATCCAAACCATCTTCACCAGATCCCAGGCCAATCTCAGGCTCCTTACGGAACTCCTCCGGCATATTAGCGATATCCTCTGCATCCACATAAGGGGGATTACTGACGATAATTTGGTATTTTTTCTCACCGATGGCAGCAAACAGGTCCGATTGGATCGCATTAACTCTGTGCTGAAGCTGGTGCCGTTCAATGTTGATATTAGCCACCTCTAGCGCCTCGGTGGATATATCCACCGCATCCACCTCAGCATAGGGGAACATATCGGCACAGGCGATAGCGATACAACCACTACCGGTACAAAGATCCAGAATATCCTCCACATCTTCAGGCACCACCCATGGAGAGAACTGCTCATCTATTAGCTCCCCTATCGGAGAGCGTGGAACAAGCACTCGCTCGTCAACATAGAAAGGGATGCCACAGAATGTTGCCTCATGGGTCAAATAGGCGGCTGGAATGCGCTTTTCAATGCGTTGCGCAATCAATTCGGCCACCCTCTCCTTCTCAGTTTGAGTTAGCTGGCTCTCCAGCAGCGAGTCAGGCAGACCAAATGGCAGGTTTAGGCCGTGTAGCACTAAAGTCAGTGACTCATCCAGAGCATTATCAGTGCCGTGACCAAAAAAGAGCCTATGCTCGATCATACGACTTACCCCCCAACGGATAAAATCACGAATGGTACTCAGGTCACGAACTGCTTCTTCTTTCATCTCTAATGTCGCCGCTATCTGGTGGAAAGTGGGCATTATAGGCAGATCGAACCAAATATACAGTGGATATTGCTATCAGACAGCGGATCTGTTGTTATAATCGCCACCATTATTCCCATCTATAAAACTTAAATAGAAATAAGGTTATGGCACAATATATCTATACCATGAACCGGGTGAGCAAAGTCGTTCCCCCGAAGCGCACCATCATTAAGGACATCTCTCTTTCCTTCTTCCCTGGCGCCAAAATCGGCGTACTCGGCCTAAACGGCGCCGGTAAATCAACCGTTCTACGCATCATGGCGGGCGTGGATCAGGAGTACGAAGGTGAAGCCCGCCCACAATCAGGCATCAATATCGGCTACCTTCCCCAAGAACCAGACCTGGACCCTACCAAAGATGTACGCGGCAATGTGGAAGAGGCTCTGGGCCATATTAAAGAAGCGATGACCCGTCTTGATGAGGTATACGCAGCCTACGCAGAACCAGATGCCGATTTCGATGCACTGGCCGCCGAACAAGCCAAGCTGGAAAATATTATCCAAGCTTCTGATGCCCATAACCTTGAGCGAAAACTAGAGATTGCCGCCGACGCGCTGCGCCTCCCTCCATGGGATGCCGATGTCACCAAACTCTCTGGCGGTGAGCGTCGCCGTGTTGCCCTGTGCAAACTGATTCTCTCTGCACCAGACATGCTGTTACTGGATGAGCCCACCAACCACCTGGATGCGGAATCTGTCGCTTGGCTGGAACACTTCCTACGGGAATTTGAAGGGACTGTGGTAGCGGTAACCCATGATCGTTATTTCCTGGATAATGTCGCTGGCTGGATTCTGGAGCTAGATCGTGGTCACGGCATCCCTTGGGAAGGCAACTACTCCTCTTGGCTGGAACAGAAAGAGAAGCGCTTGGAGCAAGAAGAAAAATCCGAGCACGCACGCATGAAGGCGATGAAAGAAGAGCTGGAGTGGGTACGCTCCAACCCCAAAGGCCGGCACGCCAAGAGCAAGGCCCGCCTGAGCCGCTATGAAGAACTGGCCAATCAAAACGTTGAAAAGCGTAACGAAACCAACGAACTGTTTATCCCGCCTGGCCCTCGTCTAGGCGAAAACGTCATCGAAGCTGTAAACCTGAACAAGGGCTTCGGTGACCGCCTGCTGATCGACAACCTTAACTTCAACCTACCCCGCGGGGGCATCGTCGGTGTTATTGGTCCAAACGGCGCAGGTAAATCCACCCTATTCAAGATGCTGATGGGTATCGAAAAGCCTGATTCAGGTGAGCTGAATATCGGTGAAACCGTCCAACTGGCCTATGTAGACCAAAGCCGTGATGCACTGGATGAGAATAAAACCGTATGGCAAGAAGTCTCTGATGGCCAAGACATCATCACTGTTGGCAACGTTCAGATCAACTCTCGCGCCTACCTAAGCCGCTTCAACTTCAAAGGCACCGATCAACAGAAGAAGGTAGGCGAACTCTCCGGAGGTGAACGCAACCGCCTGCACCTGGCCAAACTACTGCAAAGTGGCGGCAACGTGCTGCTATTGGACGAACCTACCAACGATTTGGACGTAGAGACCCTCCGCGCTCTGGAGCATGCACTACTGGAGTTTGGCGGCTGCGCTGTGGTCATCTCGCATGATCGCTGGTTCCTGGACCGTATTGCCACCCACATGCTGGCCTTTGAAGGCGATAGCCATGTTGAGTGGTTTGAGGGGAACTTTGCTGATTACGAAGAGGATAAAAAACGTCGCCTGGGTGATGAAGCCGTATCGCAGCCACACCGCATCACCTACAAAAAGTTCGGGGTTTAACCCCCTCCAATACCTGAAAGCCCCTGCCACTCAAATTAAGGCGGGGGCTTTTCATTTATGGAACCACTATGGATCTAGACCAAGGTAAACTCATCTTTCAGACCGAAGACCCATTCGGCCCCATCGAAGTCATGGAAAGAGGTAATAAGCGCACCTTACATTTCGGCACGCCCGATATCCAGAGTGATATTGATCTACGCGCACCTCATCAACTCACGCTAGGCTACATGCATACGATGCTCAATGCCCTGCTTTTAATGGAAAATCCCAAACGAATTCTGATGATTGGCCTAGGCGGTGGCAGCATGGCACGCTTTCTCCTTCATCACTACCCAGAATGCCAGATTGATGCCATTGAGTGCCGCCAGGCAGTTGCCGATATTGCCCGCGACTACTTTCTGCTCTCCGACAACCCTCGCCTTAATATTGTTGTAGAGGATGGTGGGCGTTTCTGCTTTAGCGCTGACCCGTCGCAGTATGGTCACTACGATATAATCCTGGTAGATGCCTTTATCGGTAACAGCATCGCCCGCCAAGTGTGCGGCCAGGGCTTCAGCGATGTCTGCCATCAGCGGCTAACAAAACATGGCTTATTCGCCATGAATCTCTGGTCTGGCAGTTTTATCAGCAGCAAGGAGCTGCTGGAAGGTATTAGTGGCTCATTTTCCGGACAGCTGGTCCACTTCACCGTTGCCAATAAAAACAACGTGGTCGCCATTGCTTACAATGGCGACCTACAACAAGTGCTAAACCAGCCCCTAAACGAAAGAGCCCAAAAGATGACCCAGCAACTGAGCGTAAATTTCATGCCACTATTACAGCAACTCAAAACCCTTTACGCTCCCCGCTAAACTGGCACCCTTACCCTCAAACCTTTAAACTATGCGCCTTTAAATAGACAAACACTGAGAAGTTATGGCTTATTGCTCGCCTCTTGCACCACCACTCCCCCAATCATCCAGCGATAACATTCACTGGGGGCGCCTCTATGGCAGTGCCGATGCCCTGGCAATCAGTACAGCACTACGTAGTCGTCAACAACTGGTACTATTGGTAACTGAAGATACCCCCAGTGCCGTCAGACTGGAAAGTGCGCTACGATTTTATGCTGGCGATGATAGCGACCAGCCGGTGATTCATTTCCCGGATTGGGAGACCCTGCCATACGATCAGTTTTCACCCCATCAAGACATCATATCTGAACGACTACTCACCCTAAGCCGCCTGCCTCAGTTACGCAAAGGAATTCTGATCGTTCCGGTCTCCACACTGCTTCACCGACTACCTGACAAAAGCTATTTACAGGGCAACACCCTCTCACTAAAGGTCGGTGACACACTTGAACTAGAGACATTCCGCCGCAATTTGGATGCCTGCAGCTACCGCTGCGTCTCTCAGGTTGTTGAGCATGGTGAGTTTGCCGTCCGTGGCAGTGTACTGGACATCTACCCAATGGGCAGTACGCTGCCCTACCGCATCGATCTATTTGATGATGAGGTAGAATCCATTCGCACCTTTGACCCCGAGACTCAGCGTTCTATCGACAAAGTGGAGAATATCCATCTGCTACCCGGCAAGGAGTTTCCTCTCACCCCAGAGGCCATCAGTCGATTCCGTGAACGGTATCGTGAGCAGTTCGAAGGGGATCCACAGAAATCAGTCATCTACCGGGAAGTAAGCAACGGACACGCTCCAGCAGGTATTGAGTACTATCTACCACTCTTTTTCGAGCAAACCTCTACCCTGTTCGATTACCTACCCGATGAAACACTCGTTTGTATCGAGGGAGCGGTACACGAAGCCAGCGAGAAATTTTCCCATGAGGTGGCCGAACGCCATGAACAGCGTAGCCATGATGTTGAGCGGCCGATTTTAGCGCCCAGCCGACTATTCCTCGCCACTAACGAACTGTTCAGCCATCTGAAATCCTTCCCACGGATTCAACTACAGCACTTTGAACATCAAGCGATGACAGGCCATCATAACTTCGCCTGCTCACCACCACCTCCGCTCTCCCTGGATGTGCGGAGTCAACAACCCGCCAAAGCGTTACTGGAGTTTCTCAATCAATTTAAAGGGCGGGTCCTGTTTGCAGCAGAGTCCGCCGGGCGTCGCGAAGCACTTCTTGAGCTACTAAAAGGCTATGATATCCGTCCTCAAGGGTGTGATAACTGGCAAAGTTTTGCAGAGAGCGATACCAAGTTGGCCATCACTGTCGCGCCGCTGGAACACGGGCTGCTACTGGAAGAGGCCAAGATAGCCGTTATTGCCGAACCACAACTGTTTGGCCATCAAGTCATGCAACGTCGTCGACGCAAACGCCGTGGCGGCACAGAAACCGAAAATATTATCCGCGACTTGGCAGAGCTGCGCATTAGCTCCCCTGTAGTACACATCGACCACGGTGTAGGTCGCTACCTTGGCCTGCAAAAAATTAATGCCGGCGGAATGGAAAATGAATTCCTATCACTAGAATATGCAGGTGGTGACAAACTCTATGTTCCTGTCGCCTCACTTCATCTGATTAGCCGCTACAGCGGCTCTGACCCCGAGCATGCCCCACTCCATAAACTCGGTAGTGGTCAGTGGGAAAAGGCCAAACACAAAGCCAAAGAAAAGATCCGCGATGTCGCCGCCGAACTATTGGCCATCTACGCCAAGCGCGAAGCCCGTGAAGGATTCAAATACGAGTACGACTTGGCTCAATACCAAGCCTTTTCTGGACAATTCCCCTTCGAGGAGACTCCAGACCAGGAGCAAGCCATTCTGGACGTCGTCGCCGACATGAGTTCCCGCAAGCCTATGGATCGCCTGGTATGTGGTGACGTTGGATTCGGCAAAACTGAAGTGGCAATGCGCGCCGCCTTCCTTGCTACCCAGGCAGGAAAACAGGTGGCGGTACTTGTCCCAACCACCCTACTAGCCCAGCAGCACTACGAAAATTTCAAGGATCGCTTTGCCGATTGGCCCGTAAAAGTGGAGTCTCTTTCTCGCTTTCGCTCCAAAAAAGAGAGTGACACAGCGATTGCCGGTTTGGAAAATGGCACTGTCGACATCGTTATCGGTACCCACAAGCTGCTGCAGGGCAACATCAACTTCAAACGCCTGGGACTACTGATTATCGATGAAGAACATCGATTTGGTGTTCGTCAGAAAGAGAAATTCAAGGCGATGCGTAGCGAAGTAGACATCCTCACCCTCACTGCCACCCCTATTCCCCGCACCCTTAACATGTCCATGTCGGGGATGCGCGACCTCTCCATTATCGCAACCCCTCCAGCACGGCGCCTCTCGGTGAAAACTTTTGTTACCCAATGGCACAAGCCCACCATTCAGGAGGCATGCCTACGGGAAATCAAGCGCGGTGGTCAGGTCTATCTACTACACAACAAGGTGGAAACTATCGAAAAGACTGCGCGAGAGCTGGCAGAGCTGATTCCAGAAGCCAAAGTGGAAATTGCCCATGGCCAGATGCGCGAGCGCGAGCTGGAGCGCATCATGTCAGACTTCTACCATCAGCGCTTTAATATCCTGGTATGTACCACTATCATTGAGACTGGCATCGACATCCCGACAGCCAATACCATCATCATCGACCGTGCTGACAACTTCGGCCTGGCCCAGCTCTATCAACTACGCGGCCGCGTGGGACGCTCACACCACAGAGCCTACTGCTATCTAATCACGCCACCTAAACGCAGTATGACTGCAGATGCCCTAAAACGTATCGAAGCACTGGAATCCATTGAAGAGCTTGGCACTGGCTTCACCCTGGCCACCCATGACTTAGAGATCCGTGGCGCTGGAGAGCTGTTAGGTGAAGAGCAAAGCGGCCAGATGCAGGAGATCGGTTTCAGTATGTATATGGAGATGCTGGATAAAGCGGTCAAAGATCTTAAGGAGGGTCGCCAACCCGACCTGGAACGTCCTCTGGACCACGGCACCGAGATCGAACTGGGCGCCCCAACCCTGATCCCCGATGACTACTTGCCAGATGTGCATACCCGCTTGATGATGTACAAGCGGATAGCCAGCGCAGCCGATATGCACGAACTCCGCGAACTTCAGGTAGAGATGATCGACCGCTTTGGCCTACTACCAGATCAATTAAAAAATCTGTTCCGTATTACAGAACTAAAGCTAAAAGCCACCCCGCTAGGTATCCAGAAGATCGAAATGGGTCCAGGTGGCGGACGAATCACCTTTGATGAAAAGCCCAACATTGAGCCTATTAAGATTATTCAACTGATTCAGACCCAGGCACAACGCTTCCAACTGGACCCGCAGCAGCGGCTCAAGATCATCCAGCCACTGGAAGAGATAGAGAAACGGATCAACACCCTTGACGCCCTACTATCAGAGTTGGCGGCCTAGTGGTCACTACCCTATAATGCTCGAAACCTATCAGGAGATAACCTTTGCGCAGCCTAATTAAAATCGGACTTGTCATTTGCAGCACGGCCCTTGCCAGTCAAGCCTATGCTCTGGATCAAACCAGCTACCTGTCGCCAGGCTCTGAGGCTCACCTCACTATCGATCGTTTCGAGCAAACCATACTAGCCAAAGGAAGCCAAACGGAAACGGATGTAAGGGTACAGCGCCTTAAGGTTACTGCCTATGAGTCCCCCTATGAATGGCTGCAAGGTGGCGTCCATTTTGGCTATATGAAAGTCTCCCATGATGATGCCGCCTTTACTACTGATCTCTCTCCAGCGGGGGAGTTTTTCGGTCTACAACTACGCAGTCCAAGGGACTACAAACGCTTTTTCAATCTTCACTGGTTCCTCTCCTACACCTACAACAATGTCGACCAAGAAGAAACCAACGCCCGTTCCGACATGGAGTGGCATGACTACCGTACTGAGCTAGGCGCCATCATTCGCCTTGGCAACTTCCAACTAGCCGGCGGAGGCTACTATGCTGCGTTGGAGGGGGATGAGTCGGCAAGCCAGACCATAAACAGCGTCACCACCAGCACTCACCAACAATTTAAAAGCACCAGCGACACCACTGGCGCCTATGCGGCTATCGGCTATATCACCAGCAAAAAAGGACGTGTCGATCTGGAAGTGCGCAGCGGTGCGCAACAGGGTGCAGCCATTATTTTCTCAAAGTTTTTTTGATGTAATTAGGACTTAGTAAATGAAAGTATCAATCTACCGTGGAAAGTATAAAGAGGACCACTACATCTATCTGCCAGAGGCCGATAAGTTTGATGTGGTGCCCGATGCGATTATACGACTGATGGGCGGCCTCAACTTTGCGATGGAGATCGACATCACACCGGAGAGCAAACTCGCCACCTCCGACCCCAAAGAGGTGATTGCCAAGATCGAAGAGCAAGGCTTCTACCTGCAGATGCCTCCTCGCCATGAAATTCTCGATGTAAAAGTAGGCGACTATGTGCGTCCGGGTCGCGAAAACTGCTCAGAATAGAAAATCATAACCTCGATGGGCAGGGAGGCCATCAAGGTAACAGATTTTTACGCCCCTCCTGAATGGAATGGGTAGAGCCATCTAGATGCTCCCTCGCCTCATCCATCATTTCAGAACCCGTGTACAAGGGCATCTCATCCTTAGTAATAAACAGCGCCAACGCAAAACCAACAACAACTCCGGCCAAAAATGCGATAACAAGCTTCTTCATATAAATCCCAGTTTAAAGTAAACAAACCACGTTCTTAGAACGTGGTATTGCATTTCGCCCCCTAGAAGGGGGCACACCGTCAGGCCTCACCTGGAGACCTGACGCAAGCCATCCCCTGTTACGGGCTATCTTCTATTCAACTCCAGCTGTTGCT
>JBNKQQ010000054.1:0-13807 GCA_050295955.1 Thiohalomonadales bacterium | reverse complement strand
CACTTTGTTCATGAGCTTCAAATAATTCGAACCATTGTTGTTTAGAGCGCTTAGTCATCCCACTTTCCTTATCAAGAGAAAGTGATCAGTGTGACGAAACAACGCTCCTGTTTATAGACTGGGGTTTAGCGGACGCTTACGATAATGAGTGTGATATGGAGGAGCTGGAGCACTACGACCAAGAGTCTCAGGCCAGTTGTGGGTTGGTGGATTTTCAGCAAATCCTTGAGGCGTGGAAGACATTTATTGGTGGACCATCGTAAATCAAAAATGGTCTACTGACCCTTCGCTCAAATTAAATATTAGCATTCATTAATAATCAAGCCTAAGAGATGGATGTAAAGTAGCATTATTTGTCGGCGCTTATACTCTAATTCAACATCTACCATGTACTGACAGATGCCCTGCCTATTTTCAATAGTGGCTTTTATTTCCCTATAGCCATTATCATTGCGTCCCTTTTACATAGGGTCAGGCACACTACTTATGCCATATAACTCGCTGATATTTTCCTCGGAAAATATCCTTCTGAAAAATGTTTTCCATCAAATATGTTGACGGTCATAGTCCCTAACGCAGCATCTACAACATTCTCATTTACGATACCGATACAAAATGCTCTAATACCAACCACGTTACGATTGAAAATGAAATTTTTATATTTAAGCACTCAATGAATACCAATAAAATTAAACGCTCACTGGATAAAATTCCAGAATTACTTAAAAAAGATTTAGACAGGAATTTATGCACTTGTAACGAAGTGTTAAGAATTAACATTATCAATGCCATCGCCAATGGCGCAGACACGGTAGAGGAAGTCAGAAGGCAGACTTATGCAACGGATGGAAATGGATGTTGTACCCGCCAAGTCGAACGGCTAATAGAATTTATTAGATCGTAATGCTTATACATTCAACTCATACACCATATCTTCCATACCCATTTTGAGTTCTTAATTTTTCTAAATTTCATCAAGAAACGTCATTTCCATCCTATAACGCTCATGAAATACGATTGAATGGCATGCCATACCAATCTGAGCATTATCAACGTCATATTCAGGCCATGTTGTGACCCTATGATGAAAGGGTCTTCTTCTCACCGCTAAATGGTCCTTGCTTCATTTAGCGATGATGATCACAACATAAACAAGCTGGCACATAACCACAATAATATTGACTAAAATAGTAAAACCCACTATTTTGAGTCAGACGCATACAAGGGGGGCCTAGTCATGCGGAATCATCTGATGTAGTTATAGGCACCTATGAAGAAATTATCCCATCATCTGCGGCGGGAAATTTGATAATATGACTAACTTCTGTGTTTGAACTTGGATGTCATCACTATGGCTTGCATCACCATTGATACTTTAATCGAGACACTTCCAGCCCTAAAAGGGCTTGATACTGAGCAATTAAAGAGCATCGCCCAACAAACCACGGTGCTTACCCTTCTTCAAGGTAAATCTCTGTTTCGTGAAGGCGATTCTTGTAAGAACTACTATTTTGTCATCACTGGCATGTTGCGCATTCAAAAGGTGACTCCTAGCGGCAATGAATTAATCCTATACCGCTTAAAGAAAGGCCAGGAGTGCAATCTCACCAATACCTGTCTGCTGGGGGGTGAACATTATAATGCCGAAGCAGTGGCAGAAGTTCCTTCCATGGTAGCCCAGCTGCCCAAAGCGGAGTTTGACCAGGCTCTAGCCAAGATCCCTGAATTCCGAGAGACCATTTTTCAAAATATCCGACATGGAATGAATAGTCTGCTTAATTTGGTTCAGGAAGTGGCCTTTGACAATATGGATCATCGTTTGGCAGTGGTTCTCCTCAAACACGGCAGTGAATCACCCATTATCAAAACCACCCATCAAGCCCTTGCCTCAGAGCTGGGTACCGCCCGGGAAGTTGTCAGCCGTCTGCTTAAGGAATTTGAGCGCCATGGCTGGGTAAAACTAAGTCGCGGTAAAATTGAAGTCATCGATCCTCAACAACTCGCTAATGTGTAACTGATTCTCCTCCAATGCCATTTTCCATTGGAGGATGAATCGCTTGAAATATATTCTTAATTTTTTTCACGTTTATGTGACATAGTCACAGAACTCTTTCCTCTAAACGGTTTTAATAACACCATCTTAATCCGTCAGGTTGGCCATAAAAACTCAGCAGTGTGATATGCGAATGACATTTTAATCGCTTTAGTCATTACCCGAATATCAGCACAGCTTCAGGCTTATTGCTGTGGAATAAAAATTACGATTGTTAGCAAACGAATTATACGAGAGTTCATTGCGTTGAACGACTGGTCAATGCTAGATCTTACTCAGGAAAAATAAGGATATGACAATGATAACACAACAAATCGTTCTGCCATGTCTTAACGTTGAAAGGATGGTGAATGTGCCATCAATCGCTGACGCAGCAAACAGATATTACAGTCTATCCATCCCGGTAAATCTCAACCAAATAAGATAGCTCAGACTTTACGTATATCATGGGTAGTATGCTATAGCACAATATATTCAATCACGGGGCAGTCCGCTCTTTCAGGGCGGGCCATTGCTCCTCTCCCCTTGCCCCTCGACAAAAGTCAGAGGGGCTTTTTTATCTCTCATAAATAATCTCCCAAGGCATGCCTTAATCAATATAACACCACACGTTAGTAGATATATGAATCATAATACGTGGTGTCAAGGGCGCCTTATTCGATACTCTCTTTCACTTCCCAAACCACAACATCAGCAATACTTGATCCATCACTCAATTCCATATCCACATAAAACCGGTGAACCCCTGGTTCAAGAAACCCTGCAGCTAGCGGCCCACATCTCAAAGTTTGACCACCCTCTACCAATGCGCCATGTGCACCACAGCTATTTAAAATTTCTTCAGTCACACTGAAATGATCAAGGATAGCGGTAAATGTATTGCGGTGTATGGAGGCGGGCTGTTGGGACTCAATGATCAAGGCAATATCAAATGACTGGGTGCTGATATACTCCCCTGTCGGAGGTGAAATAGTCACTGATGTGCCCCCCCTCTTCATGAAGTAGCCACCCACCACATCGGAGTACTGCACAACAAAACTTATCCCTTTCATGCCTGAAAATAGCTCATTACGGGGAATGGCAATTTCAAAAACATTACCACTTCTGGAAAAGTTTAATGGACGCGTAGAGTGCGCATTACAACCATCAAACGTCGAAAGCTGCACTTCATTCACGCTCTCATAATAGTGCAGCCAATTATCAATACCTACTCCCTTAGAGGATAAGCATCCTGAATGAATATTCATATCGGCATCTAAATACAAATACCAATGATTAACAGGAAAGGCATATTCGACCAATATATAAACATTGGCTTCATTATTCGCCACCTTGATCGAAACATCCGCATCTGACAATACGTATGGTACATCAATCCATTCTCTCTCATCCCCATCAACAGCAACATCAAGCCACACCCCTGAATAACCCGCAATAGGAAATAACATAAATAAACTGACAACAACGAAAATAGTGATTGGTGCTAAAAATCTCATCCTCTCTCTCCCATCACAAAACATGTGCTCAATTAATATCTATAACTGTATAGCGAAAATTACATTGCCAGCCAATCCGCGATACACTAAGCATCGACAATATTAATAGTACTCACTCATCGCAAACTTATCTCCCATCAGCTCCGCCACCTTCAGAAGCATAATCACCACCCGATGTATACAGGAAACCCCGGATTTGGTAGATTTCCTGTTTCCGCCCGATGAATTGGGCCAAACCGGCTACGGGCAATCCGCCAAGTCGGCACTATAATAAAGAAGTGGCAATGCTGCCCCACAAAAGCAGATAGGTACCCCATCATGAACCTACACGAATACCAAGCCAAAGCGCTATTCGCTGAATATGGCGTTATGGTTCCCAATAACACTGTTATTAATAGCCTGGACGAGGCAGAAGCCGCACTGGACAAAATCACCACTCAACCCTGGGTGATTAAAGCACAAGTCCATGCAGGTGGCCGCGGTAAAGCAGGTGGCGTAAAGCTCACCTCTGACCGTAAAGAGGCACTAGATATTATTCAAGGCATGCTGGGTTCGCGCCTGGTGACCTATCAAACAACAGCTGAAGGGCAACCCATCAATCAAGTGTTGATCGAGGAGCCCAGCAAGATTGCCCGGGAGCTTTACCTGGGCGCAGTGCTGGACCGGGCTTCCCGTCGCATCACTTTCATGGCCTCTACCGAAGGTGGTGTAGAGATTGAAAAGGTCGCGGCAGAAACCCCGGAAAAAATTCTTAAAGCGGCCATTGATCCGTTGGTCGGCCTACAACCCTATCAGGTGCGTGATCTGGCCTTTGCTCTGGGTCTGGCGGGCGATCAAATCAAACAGTTCGGCAAGATCATCATGGGTCTATCCAAAATTTTCCAGGAGAAAGACCTAAGCCTGCTGGAAATTAATCCACTGGTGGTGACTGAAGAAGGCAACCTGCTCTGTCTGGATGGCAAGGTAAACATTGACGACTCTGCACTCTACCGCCAGCCTGCTATCAAAGCGCTGCGGGATGTAACCCAAGAGGATGAACGCGAAGTACGTGCCGCAGAGTGGGACCTTAACTACATCTCACTGGATGGCACCATCGGCTGTATGGTGAACGGTGCCGGTTTGGCCATGGCAACCATGGATCTGATCAAGCTGCACGGTGGCGATCCCGCCAACTTCCTTGATGTGGGCGGCACCGCCACTAAAGAGCGTGTTGCAGAAGCCTTCAAGATCATTCTCTCTGATGAGAAGGTCAACGGTATTTTGGTTAACATCTTCGGCGGCATCGTACGCTGCGACATCATCGCAGAAGGCATTATCGCCGCTGTCGAGGAAGTCCACGTTGAGGTACCCGTCGTTGTCCGCTTGGCAGGTAACAATGCTCATCGAGGCAGTGAATTGCTGAATGAGAGTGGCCTGAATATCATCGCCGCGGAAGATCTGGATTCCGCCGCACAGAAAATTGTCGACGCAGTAGGAGCATAACAGTGAGCATTTTGATTGATAAAAACACCAAAGTGATCTGTCAGGGCTTCACTGGCAAGCAAGGCACTTTCCACTCTGAACAGGCCATTGCCTACGGCACCCAGATGGTGGGTGGCGTCACCCCAGGTAAAGGCGGTACTGAACATTTGGGACTGCCTGTCTTTAATACCGTGAAGGATGCGGTTCAGGCAACCGGCGCAACGGCCTCTGTGATCTACGTCCCTGCCCCTTTCTGCCAAGATGCCATCCTGGAAGCGGTAGATGGTGGGATCAAGCTGATCGTCTGCATTACCGAAGGGATTCCCGCTAGCGATATGCTCACGGCCACCATGGCAGTGAAAACCGCTGGCGCACGACTGATCGGCCCTAACTGCCCTGGTGTTATTACACCTGGTGAATGCAAGATCGGCATTATGCCGGGTGACATCCACCTGCCGGGTAAGGTAGGCATTGTCTCCCGTTCCGGTACCCTTACCTATGAGGCGGTAGCGCAGACCACCGCTATCGGCTACGGGCAATCAACTTGTGTTGGCATTGGTGGTGACCCGATTCCTGGCACCACCTTTATTGATTGCCTGGAGATGTTCCAAAACGACCCCAAAACTGAAGCCATTATTATGGTAGGAGAGATCGGCGGTTCTGCTGAAGAAGAAGCAGCAGCTTACATCAAGGCCAACGTCACCAAGCCAGTGGTTGCTTATATCGCTGGAGCCACTGCCCCAAAAGGTAAGCGCATGGGTCATGCAGGCGCCATCATTGCGGGAGGAAAAGGTACAGCTGATGAAAAGTTCGCAGCACTAGAAGCCGCTGGTGTCGCCACAACCCGCAACCCCGCTCTGATGGGTGAGACACTGAAAAAGTTGGTTGAAGGCTAGTCACTACCTCAGAAAGCTCCTCTTATTAAGCCCACAGGGATGCCATACTTTGTGGGCTTTTTTATTTTCTCCATTTATCACTCTTTTCTTAACACGACAGCATATAAACCCTACTAGACGCAGCAGATTTGCATGGGTAAAATCACTTTTAACATTATTTTAATATCAAAATAATCCGGTGAGGTACCGCCATGCTCAATTCAGGAAAACGCACCACCCTTTTCGGTCTAGCACTTGCAGCTGCCTGTGCCACAACTTCCCTCCAAGCAGCCACCATTTCCGTAAGCCAAGGTGGTCAGGTATTGGGCACGATTGAATCCTACAATGGAACCCTCTCCTCTGCCGCCAACTATAACTACTACAGCTCCGCTAACCATCTCTATACCGGCCCAGATACTACCAGCAATGGTGGCACCTTCTTCTTCTACGAAGGAAGCGACGGCCTGACATTCAACATGATCTACGGCAACGGTGGCAACTCCACCATCATCTCTGACGTTGAAGGCACACTGGCGGTTGACGGAAGTACAGAAGACCCCTATGCGGTACTTTCAGATGACCCTAACGAGTTTCGTGAAACCAGCGATAATGTCTTTACCTTAGACTACCGTTTTTACCAATATCTTGGTGATGGCGGTGTAGTAGGCGGCTTAGCAGGAAACAACTGGGAGATTACGCTTGACCTAAGCTATATCACCAACCTCTCATCACTCGTCGCCTATGGCACTTTCAATGAACTGAACCTAGACCTGGATCCTTCCAAAGATATCGTCTTCAGCACCATATCGTCCGTACCACTTCCGCCAGCCATGTGGCTACTGCTATCTGGCCTGATGGGTTTCGCTGCACTACAAAAGCGCAAAAAATAACCCTCTTTAAGTACTCTCATATTGCCAAGCCCAAAGGCGCATGCCCGCGGGCTTTTCTTATACCTCTGAGTCATTGTTTATCAGTTCCCCCTTGACGGCCACTCCCAACACCCTCACAATAACCCGAAATAGAATATCCATTTTCATATTTTAATTGTGATTTATTGTGCATTCGGGTTAGAATGCCTCCAAATCAATGCCAGAAGGGATAGCTGGTCTGTCCCAAGTTATTTTTCATACATGGAGGTTGGCGGTGTTGCGTTGTTCCCCTGCATTTTCAGTTTTATTCCCCCTTTTCTCACGTCGTTGCTTGAGTGTAGTACCGCTGCTTCTACTGCTGTTCTCCTCCCTCAGTCACGCCGCGGGTTTAACGGTTTATGGCCCCGAGACCTTCTATCGCAGCAAGGGGACGCCACTTCAATACAACGCCAGCTTTACCATTGATTACCCCTCCACCGAGTACGTCATGAAGATTTATAACGGTGGGATCAATCACGATTATGAGAATGTGCCCAGCGCCGTGATCCGCTTGAACGGCCAGGATGCGGTGACGCCGGATCAGTTTGGTACCAAGATCGACTACATTGAAGCACCGGTAACACTACTGGCTAACAATCAGCTGGATGTGGATATGCTGGAGATCCGGGGTAAGCCGAATGGGGCCTTTACCATCGAGATCGTGCAGGGCCCGAACTTCAACTATCCCCCCGAGATCCTCTCGCTCCCCATCACCAGTGTGGATGAGAATGCGCTCTACCAGTATGACGTAGTGGCCCAAGATCTAGATGTGGATGCGGTACTGACGTATAGCCTGACCGCGCGCCCCAGTGGCATGACCATTGACCCCAATACCGGCCGGATTCTGTGGACCCCCGGTAGTGCGCAGATTGGCGATCACCCGATTCAGGTTGTGGTAACTGATAATAAGGGTGAGAGTGCAGTGCAGGACTTTACCCTGACGGTGAAGGATGTGCCCTCACCCCCCATCATTGTCACCCCTTCACTGCCAGCAGCGCTTGAGGATAGTCCTTATAGCGCCACGATCGAGGCCACTGACAGTGATGGGGATGTGATCACCTTTAGCCTGGAAGTGGGTCATCCATCGGGGATGAGTATTGACCCCAGTAGTGGCGTGATCAGTTGGTTGCCTACCAATAGTGAGGTGGGCAGCCCCAGTGTGACGGTACGTGCTACGGATACCACCGGATTATTTGCCACGCAGCCTTATACCATTGCGGTGCAAAATGTTAACGATACTCCCACGCTGGCCCCCATTGCGAATACCGTCATTGACCAGGGGGCGATCTACCAATACGCGGTACAGGCCAGTGATGTGGATGCGGGCGATAGCCTCAGCTACAGCCTGAGTCTGGTCCCTGCCCCCAGCACCAGTGCCACCATCGACAGCACCGGTCTGATTCAGTGGACCCCCACCAATGGCGATGTGGGCAGCTACACCGTGACCGTCACAGTGGCCGACCTGGCCACCGCCAGTGCCCAGCAAAGCTTCACCTTGACGGTTAATAACGTCAATGACGCCCCGGTGATTGCGCCGATCCCTAACCAGAGCACTGACGAGGATGGCCTTTACCAATATGCCGTACAGGCCAGTGATGTGGATGTGGGGGATGCGTTAAGCTACAGCTTGGCCATGAGCCCAACCCCCACCAACCCAGCCACCATCGACAGCACCGGTCTGATTCAATGGATGCCTGCGAATGAGGATGTGGGTAGCTATACCATTACCGTCACGGTCACCGATGGTGCCGTCAACGCCCAGCAGGCCTATACCTTAACCATCAACAACACCAACGATGCCCCGACTATCGATTCTACGCCGGTCACCACGGCCACTCAGGATCAGCCCTATCTTTATCAAGTCCTGGCCAATGATGTGGACAGTGGCGATACCTTAAGCTACAGCCTGACGGTTGCCCCCGCCGGTATGACGATTGACAGCACCGGACTGATTAACTGGACACCCACCAATGCACAAGTGGGTGATCAAAGCGTCACCGTTGTTGTCACGGATGTCCCTGGCGAATCCGTTCCACAAAGCTTTACGATTCATGTCATTGATGTGAATGATCCGCCGCAATTCATCTCAACACCAACAGTCAATGCACTGCAGGGGCAGCTCTATACCTACACCGCGCTGGCCACAGATGATGGTGGTGAAATTGGTATCACCTATACGCTGGACAAGGCGCCGGCAGGCATGACGATGGATGGTACCGGACATATCACCTGGACCCCCAGCAATGCCCAAGTCGCTCTACAGACCATTATCCTACGGGCCACTGATACTGAGGGCCTCTACGCCACCCAGATGTTTTATGTAGTGGTGGAAGATACCAATGAGGCACCGATGGTGACCTCATCCCCTCTCACCAGTGTGGCCCAGGATCAAGATTATCGTTATGACGTCATCGCCAGTGATCCAGATAGTTGGGATACCCTCACCTACAGCCTGGATAACGCCCCCGTGGGCATGCATATCGATGCCAACAACGGCACACTGTTGTGGACCCCGGATGGCAGCCAGGTAGGTCAGCATGATGTGATCGTACGCGTTAAAGATCAGCGCGGCTTGTTTACCACCCAGAGCTACACTCTCACCGTCACGGATCATAACGATGCGCCGCAGATCACCTCCCAGGCACTGACCCAGGCAACCCAGGGTGAGATTTATCACTATCAGGTGGCGGCGATGGATCACGATACCGCCGACATCCTCACCTACTCGCTGCTCCGTGGCCCACAAGGGATGACCATCGACCCCACCACCGGCCAAATTGATTGGCCAGTGGAAGAGCAGTATGTGGGAGATATTGTGGCGCAGGGGGCTTGTTATAAAGACCGCCCGGATAGCTCCGCCTTTAAACCACTGGTGAAGTGGACAGTAAATAATCCCACCATTGGCCCACCCGTTATTGGCCCACTGGTCGATACCAATGGCGATGGCAAAACAGACCAGAACGATGCCACTATGGTAGCGGCACTGCGTGGTTCTGATACCAATCCTCGACTAGCGGTTATCGATGGCGCCACTGGTCAGCTAATCTGGCAAAACAATGATGAACCGCTAGCGGTAATTTCCATCGGCTTTGCGGATGTAGATGGCGATGGCATGACAGAGATTTTTGCTCTGGGCGAAGATGATAGCGTTATTGCCTTTAATGGCCATGATGGCACCGTAAAGTGGAGAGCCGCTGTTCCGTGGTTATATAACCCCTCAGGTAAAAAGTCGTCTTCCTTTAGTTTTGCGGATCTGGATAAGGATGGACTAGCAGAAATCTTCTTTGCAGGAGCCGTATTGAACCATGACGGAACCATCAGGTGGCAATCTCTAGAAACAGGCACTGCCATGTTACCTGCAGACGTTAACCTTGATGGTTACTATGAAGTCATATTTGGGAGCAACATCTATGATCGATTCGGATCATTGGTCACTGCTTTACCGAATAGTTATATCAACGGCGCAGGTACGCTTACCCTAGGAGGACTGGATGAAGACCCTTATCCAGAGCTTATCTACAAAGGCTACCAATGGGTCTTTGTTTTTGAGCATGATGGAACACTGAAGTGGACCCATTATGATGGCAACAATAATTATTCCAATTCACCACCAACCATTGCTGATTTCGACGGTGACGGACAGCCTGAAATTGGTGTATTGGCAAAAAACCGGATGTACACCCTTGATGCACAAGGTAACGTGGAGATAAGCCGGAATGTTAATTTTAACGACTCATCCGCGTTTGTAGGCACAACCGCTTTTGATTTTCTAGGCGATGGCTCTGCTGAATTAATTGCTAACGACCACTCTTACATACACATTCTTTATGGTGATCAACCCATCCCCCTCTATGAATGGAGTAATGGTTCCTATACACAACACGAATATGTCGTGGTTGCTGATATTGACAACGATGGTCATGCCGAGATGGTTGCCTACTCGGGTGACAGCTGGATAGCCTATGAGGATAGAAATGACCGCTGGCCTGCCACAAGGGGCATCTGGAACCAATACCACTACTATCCAGCGTCGATTAATGACGATGGCTCAGTACCCACGCAGCCTGTCAGTGCCTGGAACAACCAATCCATCTTCCGCAGCAATCCAGCGTATCTGTCGAGTCGCAAACCCGACCTACAGATAGCTGGGGCACAGTTATCAACAAGCGCCTCACAACAGGTTGTTTATGTCAATATCATCAATACCGGTGAGGTTGCCCTCAACGCATTAACGTCGATTGATGTGTATCAGGGCAGTAGTGCAACGCTCACGAATCTGATTGGCAGCATACAGCTGGAAAACCTTGATGCAGGCGAAAGTATTCAGTTGGCGATACCTAGCAATGCAGACCTTTCTCTAACTCATGAATTATTCATCGCTATTGATGAAGCGGGACAGGTTGAGGAGTGTAACGACCAAAACAATCACCACATCCTACCGATTGTCGAAGTTAAGGTAAGTGACCCGGCGGGAGCGAGCGATCATCAAATCTACTCAATTTCGACGGCACGCCGTAATCACGCCCCACAGATTGTCAGTGAGCCGACATTGGTAACACCACTCTCCAGAGCGTACCAATATATTGTCGAAGTTGATGACATTGATGCAGATGATCGCCATCACTTCACGCTGCTAACAGCCCCCAGCTTCATGCGTATTGATGAGCAGGGCGTCGTGCGCGGCTATCCTCAGGCTGGCGTCGATGCTGAAGGTAATTACGATGTGGTAATCGAGGTGTGTGACCGATCAGATGCCTGCGTGCAAAAGTCATATACCCTCACCGTGGGTGCGGTGCCGCCCAACCAGTCACCGGTATTCGATGAGTATCCCCCACAAGCGACCATCGAAATCGGTCAGTTGTACACCTACACCCTACAGGCCTCAGACCCAGATGGTGATCTGCTGTTTATTGACCTGACGAAACGGCCTAATGGCATGCAACATGACCCCATTACCCATACCATCAGTTGGATACCTGGACCAGAGGATGTTGGTGTTAACACTTATAATGCCCTTGTCATGGACCCCTATGGCTATCAAGGCTCTGTTAGCGGGATGATTACCGTAGTGGACCCGGTACTGGTCAACAACCACTACCCTAAAATCGTTAGCAGTATCATACCCAAAGCTTATGTTGGCGAACTCTACACCAACAAGGTCATCGCCACTGATGAAGATGGCGATAACCTCACCCTCTCTCTAGGCTATGCCCCGGCGGGTATGGAGGTTGTTGGTGATACCCTCTACTGGACACCGGATGCTACCCAGATAGGCAGTAACCCCATTGCGGTTTATGTGCAGGATGAGCATGGTGCTCAGGTTGGCCAGTCCACGGGCATTACGGTGGATGAGCTCCCCCCTGCCAATACCGCCCCGGTCATTGAATCCACCCCGGCGGCCCAAGCCCTTGCCGGACAGTTGTACACCTATACAGTAGTGGCCAGCGATGCCGACAACGACCCTCTTATCTATCAGCTGATCAATCCTTCATCAGCCAATATGAGTTTCGATGCTGCCACTCAAACCTTTAGTTGGCTACCAACAGAGAACGAAGTCAACACCTATCAAAGCTTCTATCTCAATGCTTCAGATGGAAAAGGTGGTAGTAGCACTCAAAGTGTCAGTGTATTTGTCGCATCCGCCAACCAGCCGCCAGCGATCCAAAGCACCCCCAACTTTGATGCCATTGTGGGTGAGCTTTACCAATATCAGGTAGTGGCCACCGATCCGGACAATGATCTCTTGAGCTATACCCTGCTCTCCGCCGCTAGTGGTGTTACCTTGGACCAAAATGGTCTATTGAGCTGGACGCCGGATGAGACACAGATCGGCGAGTACCTGATGGAAGTCCGTGTCACTGATACGGCGGGACATACCGTCAAGCAGGTGTTTACTGTGCAGTCGGCCACCTATCAAAGCCAGTTACCCCAACTCAGCTCCCTGCCCCCGCTGGTAGTAGAGGTCAATCAGCTCTATCAATACCCACTGGCAGTGACCAATCCACGAAGTACTTCACTGGGCCTCGCGCTAACCACAGCCCCTGCGGCGATGACCCTGGACCCACAAACCGGGTTGCTCCAATGGCTGCCTACTGAAGCGGATCTCGGGCAGCACCCTGTCAGCATTGAGATCAGCAATGCCGTCGGCACCATCACCCAGGATTACCTGTTAACCGTGCGGGAACCCAATGTGGCGCCACGCATCACCAGCTCTCCCACCACCCTGGCCGTGGTGGATCAATCCTACACCTACCAGGTGATCGCAGAGGATGCCAATAACGACCTCCTCAACTACCGCCTGATAGAGGGCCCGGCCAACATGACCATCGACCCGATTTCCGGGGAGATCACCTGGCTACCCACCCTCAGTCAAGCTACCCCCCAGCCCATCACGCTATGGGTAGAGGACGGTATCGACTATGCGGAACAGCACTACGCTCTGGCGGTCTCCGCCGATCCCGTGCCACTGGATGTCTTCCTCCAGCTGGACACCCCGCGCATCAATCTGGGGGAAAGCACCACTGTCACCGTGACCACGACCGGTGGAAGTGGCACCGTTAGTACCTATTTAATGATGAACGGTAACTTTGTCACGCTAGATGCCTATGGCCAGGCTGAGATCATTGGCGAACAGATGGGGACCTATACCCTCTCCGCCTTCGCCGTGGATGATCAGGAGAGTATCGAAGAGACCGCGCTACTCAGCGTGCGTGACCCCAATGACAATGAAGTGCCGATAGTCACCCTCCTGTCGCCGGCTGACGCTGAGACAATCACTAACACGGTAGCCATTACCGGCACTGTCAGTGATACCAATCTGGCAGAGTACCAAGTGTATCTCTCCCCTGCCGGCCATCAACAATGGCAGACACTGGCCCAGACTGTGTGAAAATAACACTTCCACAAAGAGTTGTTACTCTAACAACAAACCCAAGGCCTATTGGTGAATATTTTTCTAGCAGCAAGCTCCAGCATCAAAATAGAGCCTCTGCCAGGCGATCTTGGTCTTGTTAA
>JBNKQQ010000053.1:0-103198 GCA_050295955.1 Thiohalomonadales bacterium | reverse complement strand
ACGGCGATGATGTTCTTCACGCCCTTGATATGTTTGACACCCTTCTGCGCGGAGTGGGCGACAATATTCACCGCCACATTCACCTCGGCACTGCTGACCGCATCGACACCTTCGGCAAGGGTCTTGAGTTCAGTCTTCAGCTTTTCGATGTAACCGGCAGCGGGGAAGCCGAGGGTTACCTCGATTTTTGCCTTGTCGCCATCGACAGTAATGTCCTTAATGCAACCGGCCGAGATCAGATCCTTCTGCATATAGGGATCGGTATAGCCCTTCAGCGCCGCTTCGATATTCGCCTTTGTCTCGTCTGACATCGGTATAACTCCTGAGAACCACCGGGTGGAATCGGCTCCGGCGACTCGATAACTGTTAACAATGAGGGTCGGGCATTATCACAAAACAGCCCAGCCGTGACAATGCAGTCCATATGCACAAAACCTCTACGCAGCCGCTCTGCGGCTAGCTAGATTAGTGCATACTTGGTACTGTATTGCGACTTTTTCAAGCGAGATATCCGGTTAAACAACAAATATGGCACAGACCCGACGCGACATCCTGATGACCAGCGCCCTGCCCTACGCCAACGGACCGATCCACCTCGGCCATCTGGTGGAGTATATCCAGACCGACATCTGGAACCGCTTCCAGAAGATGCGCGGCCACAACAGCCTCTACGTCTGTGCCGACGATGCCCACGGCACACCGATCATGTTACGCGCTCAAAATGAGGGGATCACCCCAGAGCAGCTGATTGAAAAGAGCAGCCGTGACCACCAAGCGGACTTTGCTGACTTTGCAATAGGCTTTGATAACTACCACAGCACCCACTCTGACGAGAATCGTGAACTGGCCTCCACCATCTACACTCGCTTGCGGGATGCCGGCCATATCAGCAGCCGAGTGATCAAACAGGCCTACGACCCTGAAAAAGAGATGTTCCTGCCAGATCGTTTCATCAAGGGAGAATGCCCTAAATGTGGCGCGGCTGATCAGTATGGTGATAATTGTGAAGCGTGTGGTGCCACCTACTCGCCTACTGAACTGAAAAACGCTGTATCAGCCATCTCCGGTGCCAAGCCTATCGAGAAAGAGTCAGAGCACTTCTTCTTCAAGCTGGGAGACTTCGAGGAAATGCTCAAAGCATGGTCCACCAGCGGCCATCTGCAAAAAGAGGTGGCAAATAAACTCAACGAATGGTTTGAAGGTGGCTTGCAGGAGTGGGATATCTCCCGCGACGCCCCCTACTTCGGCTTTGAAATTCCCGATGCGCCAGGCAAATACTTCTATGTATGGCTGGATGCACCGGTAGGCTACATGGCCAGCTTTAAGAACCTGTGTGACAAACGCGGCGACCTTAACTTTGATGACTATTGGACAGCGGACAGCAATGCTGAGCTTTACCACTTCATCGGTAAAGATATCGCCTATTTCCACACCCTGTTCTGGCCAGCAATGCTTAAGGGAGCAAGCTTCCGCATGCCAAATGCCGTGTTCTGCCACGGCTTCCTCACTGTAAACGGTGCCAAGATGTCCAAATCCCGCGGCACCTTTATCATGGCCCGTACCTATCTGGAGCACCTCAACCCTGAGTACCTGCGCTACTATCTGGCAGCAAAGATGGGCAACGACCTGAGCGACCTGGACCTCAACATGGAAGACTTCCAGCTACGGGTTAACTCTGACCTGGTAGGCAAAGTAGTCAACATCGCCAGCCGCTGTGCCGGTTTTATCAAGAAGCGTTTTGACGGAAAACTCGCCGATACCCTGGCAGAGCCAGATCTCTACGGAGAATTCCTCAGCCTAGGTGAAATCATCGCTGAGCAATATGAAAACCGAGAGTTCGGCCACGCCATGCGGACTATCATGTCCCTGGCTGACAGAGCCAATCAATATATCGATGAAAAGCAACCCTGGGTGGTCGCCAAAGAGGAAGGCAAAGACGAGGAACTACATGCTATATGCTCCATGGGCATTAACCTATTCCGCGTACTGATCAGCTACCTGAAGCCGGTACTGCCGGTGACTGCAGAGAAAGCAGAAGCCTTCCTCAACGCAGGTGAGCTAAGCTGGGATGACGTACAGTCACCGCTTCTTGGACACGAAATTAACAAATTTAAACCGCTTATGACGCGGGTAGAAAAAGAGAAAGTCGACGCTATGATTGAAGAGTCCAAGCAACACCTGGAAGCCGCAGCGGCAACGCCAGCCCCCACCGGCCCATTGGCTGAAGATCCGATTAAAGACGAAATCACCTATGACGACTTTGCTAAAATCGATCTACGCATTGCCAAGATTGTCAAAGCAGATCATGTAGAGGGAGCAGACAAGCTGCTGCAACTGACTCTAGATATCGGAGGTGAAACCCGCAACGTCTTTGCCGGTATCAAATCCGCCTACCAACCGGAAGACCTGGAAGGCAAACTAACAGTAATGGTTGCTAACCTGGCACCACGCAAGATGCGTTTCGGTATGTCAGAAGGCATGGTACTCGCAGCAGGCCCCGGCGGAAAAGACCTATGGATCCTCAACCCAGAGGAAGGCGCACAACCAGGAATGCGGGTGAAATAAAAACCAACACCCAACGCAGAGGCGCCAAGACGCTAAGGCCTTAAAAGGTACGAAATGAATTTATAAATATTCATTTCTTTGCGCCTTAGCGCCTCTGCGTTAGATGTTTATTAAGTATTACGACGCAGATTTTTATAGGTCTATATAAAACATTACTTTGCGGCAATTTATGACTGGCTGCAAAATAATAGTCATAAAGCAGAAGCGGGTGGCAAGGTTACCCGCTTGCTATTTTAAGAATACAGAAAAATAAAAGGGGTAGGGTCGACATGACGGAATATCTGCTGATTCTCATCAGCACGGTACTGGTCAATAACTTCGTATTGGTGAAGTTTCTTGGCCTGTGTCCGTTTATGGGGGTTTCACGTAAACTGGAAACCGCTACCGGCATGGCCCTGGCCACCACCTTTGTGTTGACCCTCTCCTCAGTTGCCAGTTATCTGGTCAATACCTACCTGCTAGCCCCCTTCGGGCTGGAATTTCTCCGTACCATCGCCTTCATTCTGGTCATTGCCGCCCTGGTACAATTTACCGAAATGGTGGTCCACAAAACCAGTCCCATTCTCTATCAGGTGTTGGGTATCTTTCTGCCGTTGATTACCACCAACTGTGCCGTACTGGGTGTAGCGCTGCTGATCATCCAAGAGGAGATGACCTTCCTACAGTCTGCGGTCTATGGCTTTGGTGCCTCCATTGGCTTCTCGCTAGTACTAGTCCTATTTGCTGCGGTACGGGAACGGGTCACAGTAGCCGATGTACCGGAAATATTTAAAGGAGCCCCCATCGCGCTGATTACCGCTGGCTTTATGTCACTGGCCTTTATGGGCTTCTCTGGCCTGGTAAAGGGGTAGCACCATGGTCACAGCGATTATTGTACTTACCGCGTTGGCGGCTGTATTTGGTCTGATATTGGGTTATGCAGCCATCCGCTTCAAAGTGGAAGGTGATCCCATTGTGGATCAAATCGACAATCTGCTACCTCAAACCCAGTGTGGTCAATGTACCTATCCAGGCTGTCGCCCCTATGCTGAGGCCATTGCCAATGGCGAGGCGCAGATCAACCAATGCCCTCCTGGCGGTGAAACCACCATGTTGGCCCTGGCAGACCTACTTGGTGTTGACCCAATCCCCTTGGATAGTGAACATGCCGCCGAACCAGAACCCATGGTGGCCAAAATCATCGAAGATACCTGCATCGGCTGCACCTTATGTATTCAAGCCTGTCCGGTAGATGCCATTCACGGTGCCGCAAAACAGATGCATACTGTCATCGCTCAGGAGTGTACCGGTTGCGAGCTGTGCATCCCCCCCTGCCCTGTGGACTGTATCGTAATGGAACCCGTCAAGCAGGATACTCGGAGCTGGAAATGGCCCTATCCGGTACATAAGCTGGAGGTACGCTCATGATTAAGCAGCTTTTCCGCTATAAAGGCGGTCTAAAATTACCTGAGCACAAAGCAGAAAGTACCGTGACGCCCATTCAACAGGTCGACCTGCCCAAGCGTCTGGTACTACCACTACAACAACATATTGGCATCCCGGCCATCCCTGTTGTGAAAGTGGGCGCCCATGTTTTAAAAGGACAAAAGATCGCCAAGAGTGGTGATCATATCAGCGCACCGGTACATGCATCCACCTCTGGCATTGTGGTAGAGATTGGAGAATACCCGGTTCCCCACCCCTCGGGCCTAAGTGCACCCTGTATTGTTATTGAACCCGATGGCAATGATGCTTGGTGTGACCATCGCAAACCCGTGGGTGATTGTCACGACTACACACCTGTACAGATCCGCGAACACATCCGTAATGCCGGAGTAGTGGGATTAGGTGGTGCAGGCTTCCCCAGCTTTCTTAAGCTGACGCTGGGCAATGACCGGGTTGTAGAGACTCTAATCCTCAACGCTGCTGAATGCGAACCCTACATCACTTGCGACGACATGCTGATGCGTGAGCGGGCGGATGAAATCATCAAGGGGCTGATGATCATGCAACACGCTCTGGTAGCCAAACGTTGCTTAATCGGTATCGAGGACAACAAGCCTGAAGCTGCCGCCGCTCTGCAATCATCCATCACTCGCCTAGGCTTTGATATTCAAGTGGTAACTGTACCCACCCTCTATCCTAATGGTGGTGAGAAGCAATTGATTCGGATACTCACAGGCAAAGAGATTCCCTCAAAGGCGCTTCCTATTGAACAGCGGGTTGTGGTGCACAATGTGGGAACAGCCGCCGCCGTTTATCGCGCTATCTGCCTCGGCGAACCACTGATTAACCGAATTATGACCGTTGCCGGTGCAGTGGAACACCCTGGAAACTATGAGGTTCCCATTGGCATGAGTGCCGCCGATCTACTCAAGCAGGCTGGCCTCAAAGAGAAGGGTGTAGAACGGGTTATTCATGGCGGCCCGATGATGGGCTTTGCGCTTAACTCCATTGAGATGCCGCTCATCAAAACCAGTAACTGCCTGCTTGCCACGGATAACAAGGTCATGCCTCTGCTCAACAAGCAAATGGCCCATGCCTGCATCCGCTGCGGCGCCTGTGCAGACGCCTGCCCGGTCAACCTGTTGCCTCAGCAGCTCTATTGGCACAGCCGTGCCAAAGATTTTGATAAAACCCAGGACCACAGCCTGTTTGACTGCATCGAGTGCGGCTGCTGTGAATACGTCTGCCCCAGCCACATTCCGCTGGTGCAATATTTCCGCTTTGCCAAAACCTCCATCTGGCAAGCAGACCAAGAGAAAAAACGCGCAGAGCAGGCTAAAGAACGACACGAATTTCGCCTATTCCGCATTGAACGGGAAAAAGCGGAGAAGAAAGCTCGCCACGCCGCCAAAGCCGCTAAGGTATCCCAAACCGCCAGCGGCGATGACGATAAAAAGCGAGCTATTGCAGAGGCGATGGCCCGGGTTAAGGCAAAGAAAGAGCAACAAAACGAACCTGTCAACGCAGACAACCCAACAGAACAAGGGAATAATGCATAAATGAACCTGCATGCACCCAGCTCACCCCATATTCACTCCGGCAACACCCTTAGCGGATTGATGCTAAAAGTCTTGCTGGCACTCATACCCGGCATTGCCGTCTATATTAGCTTTTTTGGCTGGGGTGTCGTCATCAATATACTGGTTGCAGCTATCGCTGCAATCGGTTTTGAAGCACTGGTTATGGTACTGCGCAGGCGTCCTGTCACCTACTATCTAGGGGACTTCAGCGCCGTACTCACCGCGGTACTACTGGCACTCTCATTGCCTCCCCTAGCCCCCTGGTGGCTGGTGGTAACCGGAGTCTTCTTCGCCATTGTCTTTGCCAAACACCTCTATGGTGGTCTGGGTTATAACCCCTTTAATCCCGCAATGATTGGCTACGTGGTACTGCTGATCTCCTTCCCCCGAGAGGTAACTAATTGGCTGCCACCAGAAAGTGTCAGCCAACAGGTAATTAGCTTTATAGATGCAGTACAAGCCAGCTTTAGCGGTGCCATCAGCTCAGGCCTAACACCGGATGCCATCTCTATGGCAACCCCGCTGGATCATCTAAAAACCCAGCTGCACCAACAACATCAAGTTGGGGAAGTCATGAGCAACTCCCCCATCTATGGCCGCCTCGCGGGTACTGGCTGGGAATGGATTAGTATTGCTTTCCTGATTGGCGGTATTTGGCTAATCCAGCAGAAGGTAATCCACTGGCATATTCCTGTTGCCATCCTCACTACGCTGACGGTTATCTCCAGCCTATTTTGGCTCTATGACAGCAATACATTCGCCAGTCCACTCTTTCACCTGTTGAGTGGTGGAATCATACTTGGAGCTTTCTTTATCGCCACAGACCCGGTGACCGCCAGCACCACGCCAATGGGACGAATCTACTTCGGCATCGGCCTGGGAGCGTTGGTCTATATTATCCGCACCTGGGGAGGCTATCCTGAAGGTGTCGCATTTGCCGTCTTACTGATGAATATGCTAGCCCCCACGCTGGACTACTACACCCAACCCCGAGTGTTTGGCCGCGGAGATAAGGCATGAAAAAAATAGCCCGACAGATCCTGATTACCGGCACAGTGCTTGGAGGATTTGCCATAGTAGGCAGCGCCTTGGTCTCACTCACCTACGAAGGCACTGAAGAGCGTATTGAAGAAGCTCATAAAGAGGCACTACTGCGTAGTCTTCACGAACTGGTAACCCCTGAGCAGAGTGACAATGACCTCTACCACGATGTCATTGAGGTGACAGACAAAGTGTTGCTTGGATCAGAAAAACCCATCCGGATCTATCGTGCCCGTAAAGCAGATAAACCCGTGGCCGCCCTGCTCACCCCCGTTGCCCCTAATGGCTATGGCGGGGCCATCCAGCTACTAGTAGCCATCAACTACGATGGCACATTAGCCGGCGTAAGAGTACTTCAGCACCATGAAACCCCTGGCCTGGGAGATGACATTGAAGCCACACGTTCCAACTGGATTCTCGGTTTTAACGGGCACTCCCTGGACAGCCTCAATGAACAACAGTGGCGGGTAAAAAAAGATGGCGGGGTATTCGACCAATTTACAGGTGCCACCATTACCCCGAGAGCCGTAGTACAAGCAGTATATCGCAGTCTGAATTACTATCAAGCCAACAGGGAGGCAGTGTTTAGCACCTCATCCCTACCAAGAGAGGCGGAGCACCATGAGTAACCCAAGCTATCAAGATATTGCTCAACAGGGACTCTGGCAAAACAACGTTGCCTTTGTTCAACTACTGGGGCTTTGTCCCTTGCTCGCGGTTACCAACAACACCATCAATGGGCTTGGCCTGGGTCTCGCCACACTTCTGGTACTGGTCTGCTCAAACATCACCGTCTCCTTAATTCGCCACTGGGTACGTCCTGAAGTACGAGTGCCAGTATTTGTGATGGTCATAGCCTCCTTCGTAACGGCAACTGACTTGTTGATGAATGCCTTCCTCCATGACCTCCACAACATCCTAGGCATCTTCATCCCTCTAATTGTCACCAACTGCGCCATTATTGCGCGTGCTGAAGCTTTCGCCTCCAAAAACAGCCCTCGGTACGCCTTATGGGATGGTTTGATGATGGGGTTGGGTTTTATGGCGGTGCTAATTGTTCTAGGGGCAATGCGAGAACTACTGGGACAAGGCACTCTTTTTGACCAAGCCCACCTTATGTTTGGCCAGGGCACTGAATGGCTCACCATTACCTTCTGGGAGGAATACCGAGGCTTCCTACTCGCCATCCTTCCGCCAGGCGCCTTTATTGGTCTGGGACTACTCATTGCAGCAAAAAACTGGATAGATCTACGCTACGCAGCACAAAAGAAAAAATCTTTGGACAGCGTACCAGCCACTGCGCAGCCATAGCCGAAATAAAAAACATTTCACTCGCCTATTGAAATATTTTTCCTGCTAAGGCATTTTATAAAAAAGTTTAGTTCAATGGAGTGAACTGAAATGAATAAGTTATGCCAGGAAGGCATTACCCTCGTAGAGTTGATGATCGCTCTTGCTATCATCGCTATTCTGACAAGTATCTCACTTCCCCATTTAGGGGACTTTCTCGCTCGCCAAAAAGTTCGCGGTGCAACAGAGACCGTTCATACCTACCTTCAATTCGCAAAAAGCGAAGCGATTCGCAACAACAAAATGATTTATGTTTATTTTCAGAAAGGGACGGAATGGTGCCTGGGATTAAGTGAAAGTAATCGCGCAGAGGATTGTGATTGCTCTACAGAGAGCAAGGACAATGGAAACTGTAGTATTAATAACATTGCGCAAAAGATCATCAAGGCAGAGGACTTTAAAGGCATCAACCTTAGCGCCACCCCTTTTTTTAATAACCTAAACACATCATTTAACCCCCACTTCGGTCAGACAATATCAGGAAGATTTACACTGACAATGAACAGCCATACATCAACCATCATCATCAATAATTTGGGACGAGTGAGAACCAACCATCTTTAAGCAAATGGAGCTTGCTTCAGGAATGATATACAACAATCAGCAAGGCTTCAGCCTTATCGAACTAATGATTGCCTCAGCAATCAGCCTATTTATCTTATCAGGATTAATCACGTTATTTTCCCAACATAGCGAGGCTAACTTTGACAACCTGAAAATGATTAAACTCAACCAAGAAATGCGCAATATTTTATCTATGATCAGCCAAGAGGTTTCTCAAGCAGGATACTGGGGCAAAGCGGAATGCGGCATTCATGAATCACGCCTATCCAAAAACCTGATCAATGCTTGCGGAGGTAATGGAGAAACAACTAATCCATTTCAAGAGATCATCGTCACACCAACTAAAATCACCTTCTATTATGATGAAAATCATAATGGAACAGTAGATATACCGGATGAAAAATTTGGCTATCGGCTTAACCAAGGTGCAATAGAACGTCTAACCAGTGGTCAGTGGTGGGACCTCAACTATCCAGATGAAATAAAAGTCACTGATTTACAGTTTGAACTAAAAACAACGCAGACCAATATTTCCCATGGAAAACATATCGCCCAATCATTAATTATATTAAATCTCAAAGCTGAACTTTCTCATGATAGCTCGGTGAAGCGTGACTACACAAACGTCATCATGGTTAAAAATACAGCGACAAATAATTAATCTTTTATAAAGACAGCTTCAATCAAGGATGAGCAGTGAAGACCATTAAGCAACAGGAAGGCGCCATTACATTAATGATAACGATGATCATTCTATTATCAATGACATTTATCACCCTATGTAGCGCCCAAAACACCTTATTAGAACTAAAAGTCTCAGACAACTATCTCTCTCGAGAACATGCTATTGCAAAAGCCGAAACAAAATTAGCTGAAACCCTTAAAGTACTCAGCAAACTAAATATAAATAAAATAATGAATGATGAGTATAGTGAGATAAATCATCATCCAGATATAAACCCCGATAAGAACTATCGCATTGAGCTCTCTTATCGAGAAAGAACAGCCAACGTAGCTCTTGTCGACTTATCAATCACTTACAAGCCAAATAACAACAATGTGAGTTACACCATTCAACAGAAATTACTCATTCAGCCATTAATCAATTCAGCCCCACCATTCCCCCTAATCGTTCGGGGAAATATCTATACCCACTCTATAGAACAGGGTGAGGGGACAGCTACTCCGTCTATTGTATTATCAGGTGGCAGCCTGCAATTTGGCGAAGAGAGTACAGGGCAAAATAGCATCTCCCCCTCATGCCTACAAGGTATCTGCACAGAACATGAGATGCTTGCCGCATTGAATGGAAATGAGTTTTACCAGAGGATACTCAACATTGACACCAACAACAGCACTGTCGTCAATAATCTACAGGAATTCATCAAGGCTTATGATAATGGCGATCGCATTATTACCATTGCAAATGACATCGCATTTGAAAGAGGCATGCACTACGGAAGCCTAGACAACCCACTATTGCTAACCATTAATGGCAACCTAGATCTGGGAAGCTATACAACCTTAAATGGCGTCATTTATATGAAAGGAGAAACATTTTCAGGTAATCCGGATAATAGCAAAATAATTGGGGCGCTATTTGCCGAAAATGACCTACATATTGAAGATATCAGGCTAACCTCATACGAGAAAAAGATAATTGATAAACTAAATAATTTAACGACGGCCTCTATCACTGCTGTTACGCCTATCTCTGGAAGCTGGAGGAATTTTTAATGATAGATATCAAACAACAGAAAGGATTCTCTATTATTGAATTAATGATATCACTTTGCATTATTAGCATCGGGCTAGTAAGCCTATCAAGCTTTCAAGCCCGCCTGTTTACTGACAGCAATCTAGCAAAAGAAAAGAGCGAAGCCATTACACTTGCCAAAAGTCAGTTAGAATTATTGAGGTACCAACTCATTTCTGGAAAGAATACTCCTATTGATCAATATCGCCTCAACAAGCCCAAGCCCCCTTACTCACTTAAGTACGATATAACAGATGTTTCGCAGCTTTCTCATCTTCAAACCATTTCCGTTACAGTCGAATGGATAGATAGCCGAGGGCGACAACAAACTGTCAAACTGGAAAGCGCATTGACACCTGATACAGCAAATCAGCTCACCAACATCTTGACCTCAGCAGAAGCCTACTATCAAACGAATTAGTGCGCAAAAGGATTCATTTAACTCACAACCGCTTACACCATTACCAACAACTCGTTGCACCTGCCTTACCGGCCTGATTAACCGTAATAACGGTACAACCCGTATCCTTATCCTGCCCCTTACCAGTAACCCCTGTCGCTGTCGCCGTGTAGCTACTGGCATCTGCATTAGTGACTGCAATAGTGTAATACCCCTCCTCAGAAGTATACGGCCCAGCGCCCCAGCCCAGATCTTGCAAAGAAGTAGTATATTCTGGATTATTGGCACGATACTTCTCTTGATCCATCTGTACCTGCAGCAATGCTGAAATAGCATCTGCTCGACGTGCTTTGCGGACAGACTCAACATAGGATGGATAAGCTATCGCTGCAATAATGCCAAGAATGGCGACTACAATCATTAATTCAATAAGCGTGAAACCATGCCGATAACGGAAGTTCATCATAATACCATCCTCTAAAAATGACCTTTCACCATAAATATGGCAACAAATTGTCTTTTTTTCATTGCAAACCGATTAACGGTGGTAATCGGCAGATAAGCGGCAATATTAAGCCCCCCAAACCAGTATTTGTGATCTACACTTTCTCTAACAACGGGGAAATAAACATGAAACGAGACACTGGCTTTACCCTAGCAGAAATAATGATAACACTGGCTATCGTAGCAATTGTGGCAAGCATTGCTGTCCCCTCATTTACAGCTTTACTCGAGAACAAAAGAATTAAAGGTGCTGCAGATACTATATATAGCGACATGCTGCTAGCCAGGAGTGAAGCGATAAAGCTTAATACAAATGTTGACCTCTCCTTTTCTATTACATCTGCAACAAACTGGTGTTACGCTCTGTCAAGTGGCGGTCCATGCAATTGTGGAGCCCCTAATAGTTGTACCCTGAATGGGAATAAGAGCCGCATCGTTTCCAGCGAAGATTATCCAAACGTAAAAATTACATCGACATTTGCGGATAACTCGCCCACCTTTACAACCCCTCGTGGTGCTATTACCCCTAATGATATAGGTGATATCTCTTTAACCATAAATGAGAAAACCTACAAAATATCATTAGAAACAACATTAGGCTTTCCGGTTTTAGAAACCCCGTAAATTAAGGCCCTTATTATGAGAACAATACGTAATAAACAAGCAGGTTTTAGCATTATCGAGGTAATGGTTTCCCTTACAATTGGACTATTCCTTGTTGCGGGAATCACATCCATATTTGTAAAAACTGTCGCGACCAATAACGACACATTAGAGATATCCCGTTTCAACCAAGAAATGCGTGGCGTTATGGAGCTAATGAGTGCCGAGATTCGGCGCGCCGGCTTCTTTGAAAATGCGCAATGCACCACAGACGGCCGATATTTAACCGATGCAACCCTCGCTGATTGTGGCAATGTCGGTGCTCAAGACAATGACTTTTCGCCAATCACTATTGGCACCAGCACCAATGCCAATGACTGCATTCTATTTACCTATGATACCGCAAGAGATGGATCCCTTGATAATGCGGCAATAGACAATGACTTCTACGGATTCAAATTGGATAAAACAGCGGATAACACTGGATATGTATCAAGTCGCGCCAACGGGACGGATTGTGGTTCAGCCTGGAATGCTTTAAATAACTCAAATATCACCAATATCACCAAACTGGAGTTTGACTCTTCTGGCTCGCAAATCATAAATACCGCGACAGGAGGAAATCTGGTCGTAAGAGAGATCCAAATCACTCTTAGCGGAGAACTAATATCTGACCCCGATGTAAAACTGACTTTGCGCAATACAATTCGCCTCCCTAATGACCGCTACTGTGCTGGTGGAGCATGCCCTGGAGGCATATAGGGTATATAGGGCATATCTAATTCTGCGCACACCGGAGAGCAATCATGAAAAAATCGACTCAGCGTTTTTCCAGTAAGAAATATCAAAAGGGGGCTGCGACACTCCTAACATCACTTATTTTACTGTTCGCCATCACACTGATAACCATTTACGCATCCCGTAACATTGTTACTGAAACTCAAATTGCCGCTAATGATTATCGGGCAAAGCAAGCCTTTGAAGCCGCTTACGCAGGGCTAGAACAAGTGATGGGCGATCTCAAAAGCAATAGCAATAGGGATATTATCAGAGACCTAGACCCGAAAGATGGCGTCATTGATAGCAATGAAGTAGCCCAACCAGCGGTGGCCCTCGCCAATGGGGGATCATATGTCGTCACCTATTCGAACCCTACCCCTAATGACATATCCCTTATTAATATAGAAGTAGTTGGCAAATCCGATGACGGCGTTGGCACACGCACCATTAACCGCATCATGCAAATCACCCCTTTATCAGTAAACCTCCCCGACTCAGCAGTACGCGCAGGAGGTAATGTCTCTGGCGGAGGAAGTGCAACAGTTCATAATGATGATACCAATAAAACCGTGGTCGCAGCCGGCACTGTTTCAGGCCCCAATACCAATACAGCCTCCAATTCAAGCGACCCATGCAGTGGAAACGCAAAGGGCTATACCACATCCGATGCAACGAAAGATGGCGTCTTCGCCAATGATAGCAATACCAAAAAACTCGTTAATACTGGTAAATTTTTTGAAGATATCTTCAAACTCAGTAAAGACGAAGTCAAAGAGTTGGCAGAAGTGATGGACTGCAGCGCTACATGCAGCTTAGATAAAGATACAATCGTCGAGACATATGCTGGCAGTATTTTATGGATTGATGGCGATGTCAAGCTCGCTAACAATACCTCACCGGCTAATGAAACACCTGACAAGGCCCTGATTATTATTGTAACAGGAGATGTGGATCTAAGCGGGGGAGGAAAATTGTACGGCCTTTTATACGCTGGATCTGTTTCTGCCGTCGGCACCACCCAGTTTCATGGCTCCGTTGTCAGTGAAGGAGATTTTGGCTCTAACGGCAACTACTGCGTTAATTATGACCCTGATGCCTTAAATTCAAGTAATGAACAATCTGGCCCTATCGCACCAGTTGCTGGTGGCTGGCGTGACTTTTAAATGACAAAGGTAACTGCCATGAAAAAGCATATTTTTTTAAAAAATAAAAACAGGCATCAAGGCTTTTCCTTACTTGAGGTTCTCATCACAATTGTTGTGATCTCGGTCGGATTAGTTGCAATGGCAAAATTTCAGGCTGTCGTACTTCAAGACAGCACGCTGGCCAAAAACCGTACAGTAGCAATCAATTTAGCGCAAGATCAAATTGAGACATTACGCAACACAGATTTTGCCAACCTGGCGAGCGGAAGTGATAAAATTAGTTCACAAACGATTACGAATCTTACTGAAACCTTCACCCGAGAATGGACTGTAGTCACTGTGGATGATAGCGCAGCAGTAACGGTTAAAGTCACTTGGCCAGATTACACAAGCGGTACGGGAAAAGAAACGGATAACACAACTATACAGTTGATTTCAGCGATCAGTAATTCCCCAAGTGAATCAACTGCGGATCTATTGGATCCTTCGCGCTAATACCACTTACCTTTTTTCTATTGATTTCACCAATAGCTCTTTGGGAATCGGAAACTCCACGGTCTCCGGTTCCCCACCATCATTCTCTACAGATTCTGCACCGAGCCCTTTTAGCCGATCAATAACCGCCTGAACCAGTACCTCAGGTGCCGATGCCCCTGCAGTAACACCAATGGCCCTTTTTCCCTCTAGCCACTCAGGCTGAATCTCGCTCGCATTATCGATAAGGTATGCAGGGGTGTCGTTGCGCTCTGCCACTTCCCGCAAACGGTTTGAATTGGAGCTATTCGGTGAACCGACCACAAGCACCAAGTCACAACTTTGTGCCAAACGTTTTACCGCATCCTGACGATTCTGTGTGGCATAACAGATATCATCCTTCTTCGGCCCCATGATATTAGGGAAATGTTTACGCAGTGCATCAATCACCACACCGGCATCATCCATTGAAAGCGTAGTCTGAGTGACAAAGGCAAGGTTATCGGGATCATTCACCTGCAGATTCGCTACATCCTCAGGCGTCTCTACCAAGTACATTTTTCCCACACCTTTGTACTGCCCCATAGTACCTTCCACTTCAGGATGGCCTTGATGCCCTATCAGGATCACATCTCGATTATCCTTAGCATAGCGCATCACCTCTAAATGTACTTTGGTCACCAATGGGCAAGTAGCATCCAATACTTTTAGGCCTCGAGAATCCGCAGCTTCACGTACTGCTTGAGAAACACCATGAGCGGAGAAGATCACCAAATTATCATCTGGCACTTCATCCACTTCGTTAACAAATATCGCCCCCTTCTCCTTAAGGCTCTCTACCACAAAGCGGTTATGTACTACCTCATGACGTACATAAGTCGGTGCGCCATAGATCTCTAATGCCTTTTCAACAATCTCAATGGCTCGATCTACTCCAGCACAAAAACCACGGGGATTAGCGAGGATAACTTTCATAGTGTTTCCTGATTCTATTTAACGTAGGAGTCTGCTTGCAGATAACAGAAGTTACATCTATCACCTACAAACAGGCTATACAGGTGTTACTTTGCTTTTTCAGTTTTTGGCTGACAAAACAGGCTATGCCAGATCAACAGCCCGGCACCACAAACAATAGCGATATCCGCCACGTTGAAGGCAGGCCAGTGGTAGTTGCCATAGTAAAAGTCGAGGAAATCCACCACATAGCCGTGCATTACTCGATCCAACACATTGCCCAGTGCACCACCCAGAACAGCAGCCAAGCCACAAGCCTGCAACTTTTCATGGGAAGGTAAACGCTTCAGCCAAACAATAATCACCACGCTGACAACTACCGCAATTCCGGTAAAAAACCAGCGTTGCCAACCGCCTGCATCCGCTAAAAAGCTAAATGCGGCACCGGTATTATGGGCCAGTGTGATATTGAAAAATGGCACAATAGGCACTGCTTCATAAAGATTCAGCGCACTACTCGCCCATAACTTGGTAAGCAGATCCAGAACAAAAACAGCGACGCTAAACCACAACCACTTAAGCATGTTTACGCTGCTCACCATCACCAACTACGTTCTCCACACAACGACCGCAAAGCTCTGGATGCTCTGAATTAGAGCCTACATCCTCACGGTGATGCCAGCAGCGAGTACATTTGGCATGCTCGGAAGCCGCTGCAGCAACCCAAATCTCATCGCCACCTTCTAGAGTAAAGTGTTGAGCACTGCTTGGAACGCTCTCTGTAGTGTGAATACGTGCATCAGAGGTAATCAGCGCAAAGCGCAGCTCATCATCCAGCATTGCCAGCTTGTCATGGATCTCACGACCGCAGTAAAGATCGATCTCTGCATCCAGTGAAGAACCAATAGCCTTGGAGGTACGTAGCGGCTCCAACACCTTGCTGACCGCTTCACGCACTTCAATCACCTGCTGCCAATAGGCCGTATTCATAGCCTGCTCACCAGTAGCAGGCAACTCATGCCACTGCTCCAGGAATACACTTTCACCACGCTCACCAGGAATATGCTGATAGATCTCTTCCGCCGTGAAGCTTAGGACTGGCGCAATCCAACGGCACAGCGCCTCTGCCACATGGTAGAGAGCCGTTTGGCAACTACGACGAGCATTGGAGTCCGCCTTAGTGGTGTATTGACGATCCTTGATAACATCCAGATAGAAGGAGCCCATCTCTACCGAGCAGAAGTTTTGTACCTTCTGTACGATGTGGTGGAAATCATACTTATCGTAGGCGGCTTTCAGCTCTTCCTGCAGTTGTGCCGCTCGCTCAATCACCCAACGATCCAAAGCGATCAACTCAGCAGGTTCTAACGTGTCAGTGGCCGGATTAAAACCGCTCATATTGGCCAGCAGGAAGCGGGCTGTATTACGGATTCGGCGATAAGCATCTGCGGTTCGCTTCAATACCTCATCAGAATAAGTCATTTCGTAGCGGTAATCAGCGGAAGCGATCCACAGTCTCAGAATATCGGCCCCCATCGTCTTGGCGACTTTCTCAGGATCGACACCATTACCCTGGGACTTAGACATCTTATGCCCTTTGGCATCCACGGTAAAACCATGAGTCAGCACGGCTTTATAAGGTGCGTGGCCACGCATAGCCACCGACGTAAGTAATGACGATTGGAACCAGCCGCGGTGCTGGTCCGAACCTTCCAGATAGAGATCTGCCGGATGAGCTAGCTCTGCCCGGCGCCCCAGCACCGCATGATGAGTCACACCAGAATCAAACCACACATCCAGGGTATCCGTCACCTTATCGTAATTAGCCGCTTCATCACCCAATAATTCAGCAGGATCCAGCTCAAACCAAGCATCAATACCCTGCGCTTCTACTTTCAGCGCCACCTGCTCAATCAACTCAGCAGTGTTAGGGTGCAACTCTTGGGTCTCTTTATGAACAAACAAGGCAATTGGTACACCCCAGGTGCGCTGACGGGAGATACACCAATCAGGGCGATTATTCATCATCCCTTCAATACGCGCTTGCCCCCACTCGGGCAGCCACTGCGTTTGCTTAATCTCAGTCTGAGCCGTCTCACGTAGCCCGGCCTGCTCCATACTAACGAACCACTGAGGCGTCGCACGGAAGATAATTGGTGTTTTATGGCGCCAGCAGTGTGGATAGCTGTGCCGCAATGCTGCCGCGTGCATCAATGCCCCTTTGGCCTTCAACAGCTCCAACACCGCATCGTTCGCTTTAAATACGTGCTGGCCAGCAAAATGCTCAGTATCGGGAAGGAATTTGCCATCGCCTCCGACAGGATTAACGACCTCCAAGCCATAGCGAGAACCTACCACATAGTCATCCTGACCATGGCCAGGAGCTGTATGTACTGCACCGGTACCCGCATCGGTAGTAACGTGGTCACCCAAAATTACGGGCACTTCACGCTCATTGAATGGATGGTGAAGCTTCACCCCCTCCAAATCAGCCCCTTTACAATAGGCAATCACACGGTATTGCTCTATCTCATAGCGGGCCATGATCTCCTTCAACATGGCATCCGCCAGCAGCAGACGCTCATGCTCGGTTTGAACCACCGCATAATCCAGATCAGAGTTAAGACAGACAGCTTGGTTAGCTGGCAGGGTCCAAGGGGTAGTGGTCCAAATTACAGTAGAGATCGGGCCATGCCCCTCATGCCCTTCCACATGGGAGCAACGACTTAGAAAATCGGCATCATCCACCACAGCAAAACGCACATCAATAGCAGGAGAGGTTTTGTCTTCGTACTCCACTTCCGCTTCTGCCAGTGCCGAACCACAATCCACACACCAGTGAACCGGCTTAGCCCCTTTGTGCAGATGACCATTTTCGATGATCTTGCCCAAACCGCGGATAATATCTGCCTCGAATTGAAAATTCATAGTGAGATAGGGGTTATCCCAGTCGCCAAACACCCCAAGGCGTTTGAAACCTTCCCGCTGACCATCTACCTGCTTGGCAGCATACTCACGACACTTTTGGCGAAAGGTCTTCGCATCCACCTTTACACCGGCTTTGCCCACCTTCTTCTCCACCACCAATTCAATAGGCAAACCATGACAATCCCAGCCTGGCACATAAGGGGCGTCAAAACCACTCATCGCCTTAGACTTAACGATAATGTCTTTCAACACCTTGTTTACCGCATGGCCAAGATGAATATCACCATTAGCATAAGGAGGGCCGTCATGCAGGATAAACTTGGGACGGCCTTCACCCGTAGCGCGTTGCTTGCCATAGATATCCTGCTCAGCCCAACGCTTAAGGAACTCTGGCTCACGCTGAGCCAGATTCCCGCGCATGGGAAATTCGGTTTCTGGTAGATTCAAGGTGTGTTTATAGTCGCTCACGTGCGTCTCTCTTCAACTTATCGAAGAGCCAGTATTACCTAGCCCACTCATTTCTAAAAAAATCTCTTGCCTGGGCAACATCGCTCTCGATCTGGGCCATTAAGGCATCCAGAGAGGCAAACTTCTGCTCCTGACGAATCTTGCGTAAAAAATCTACTTGGAGATATCTCCCGTAAATCTCCTGATGAAAGTCCAGCAGGTGTATTTCCAGCAAAGAATAGCTACCATCTACAGTAGGGCGGGTACCAATATTGGCAACCCCCGCAATAGGCTCCCCTTCCAGGCCAAACACCTCCACCGCAAATACCCCCTGAATGGGTACCGAGATGCGATGTAGATGTACATTAGCCGTGGGAAAGCCCAACTGCCGGCCCCGCTTATCACCGTGGGCAACCCGCCCGCAAACCCGGTAGGCTCTTCCCAACAGTGCTTCTGCCTGCTGCAGATCCCCCTCTCTTAAACTCTGGCGTAAACGAGTGCTGCTCACCCGCAAATGCTCCACGCTAAAGGTGTGCATATTCACTACTTCAAAGCCATGCTGCTCCCCAGCCTCTTGAAGTAGTGCAAAATCACCTAGGCGTTTATAACCGAAGCGAAAATCATCACCTACCACTAGATAACGAACACCCAGCTTCTCTACCAGCAAATTCACAAACTGCTCTGCCGGCATCTGTGCAAAAGCCTGATTGAAATTGACACATATCACCCGATCTACCCCGTAGCGGGTCAGCGACATCAACTTTTCCCGCAAACGATTTAGGCGTGCAGGGGCTTCCTGTGGTGAAAAAAATTCCTGCGGCTGGGGCTCAAAGATCATCACTGTTGCAGGAAGGCGCAACTCTGCCGCTTTCTCTGCGAGCCTCCCCAATACTGCCTGATGACCAAGATGTACGCCATCGAAATTGCCGATGGTCAATGCGCAACCGCAATGCCTCTCACGTAGATTGTGTAATCCGCGGACCAACTCCATAGATCAATTCAGGGCTCTTAAATCAAATAGTTGGCCATTATAACAGCAGTGGAGAACAAGACTAAGTCCCTACACGGGATTTTATCCCTCAGACACATTCACATTGGGCTTACCCAACAAATCTTTTAGGCGTACACCCAGCAATAGCAAAGTACCAAAATAACTCACCATACCGATAACCACCCAAGCCAATAACCACAAACCACGACTCAGCCCGTCCCAGATCATCCACTCTGACAATTCAGGTGAATAAAGATAGATTGCCGCCACCATTACCGTGGCCGCAATCCCCACACGAATCAAAAATAGTAACCAGCCTGACTGCAACTCAAATACCTGCTCCTTACGCAACATGTAATAGAGCAGACCTGCATTCACAAACGAAGCAAGCGCCGTTGCCAAAGCCAGTCCTGCATGGGCCCCGGGGATACCGTAATACATCATGGGCAACACAAACAACAGATTCAGCACCATATTCGCCACCATCGCCTTAATAGCGATCTTAACCGGCGTTTTAGTATCCTGGCGGGAGAAGAAGCCTGGCGCCAGCACCTTCACCAAAATAAATCCAAGAAGACCGCTGGAATAGGCCATCATACTCAGAGAGGCCATCTGCAGATCCTTCTCAGTGAACGCTCCGTAATAGAAAAGCGTCGCCTGCATCGGCCCTGCCAACATCACCAAGCCCAAGGTTGCTGGCACCCCAATCAGAAAAACCCAGCGCAGAGCCCAATCCATCGTTTCAGACACACCTTGTCCATCCTCCCTGGCCACCTGTTTTGAAAGTGTCGGCAGCACCACCGTCGCTAAAGCAACCCCGAATACACCTAGCGGGAACTCCACCAAACGGTCCGAATAGTAGAGCCACGAAACGCTCCCTGTCTCCAAAAACGAGGCGATAATCGTATCTACCAGCAAATTAATCTGCACTACGGATACGCCTAGGATAGCCGGTAACATCAATGCCATGATGCGCTTTACGCCCTCATCCTGCCCTCCCCACTTAGGCAACCCAAATAAGCCTAAGCGCATCAAAAAAGGTATCTGAAACACTAGTTGCACAACACCCGCAATCAACACCCCCCAAGCCAGTGCAGTCACCGGTTCATGCATATGAGGAGCAAGCCATATGGCGCAAGCAATCAGGCTCAAATTGAGAAATACAGGGGTAAATGCCGGTACACCAAAGCTACCGTAAGTGTTCAGCACCCCTCCCGCCAATGCCACCAGCGAGATAAACAGAATATAGGGAAAGGTCAACATCAACATATCTGACGCCAAGTCGTGCTTTACCTCATCCCCTGCAAAACCAGGCGCAAATAGCAAAATCAGCAAAGGAGCAGCCAACACACCCACAAGAGAAACAAGGAACAGTATGCCTCCAAGCGTACCCGAAGTACGTTGAATCAACTCCCGCACAGCTTCCTTACCCTGCTTCTCCTTATATTCGGAAAGCACGGGGATAAAAGCTTGGGAGAACGCCCCCTCTGCAAATAGGCGACGCAAAAAATTAGGGATCTTAAACGCGACCAAAAAAGCATCAGTCCCCGCATCCGCACCAAACAATCGAGCAATGAGGATATCTCGTACAAATCCCAATACCCGGGAGATCATAGTCATACCACTAAACAGTGCGGCAGAACGGAGTAGTCGTGAACTCAAGTGAGCAACCTTTCTTATGTGCTAAAATATAGTGTCGGTTGGAGATGATACCAATAAAAAACACACAACGGCATTGACAAATTGCCGAAAAAAACGCATATTAGCCGACCTTCGACCTCGGTCGATTCATATTTTTGATAACAATTTTTAGGAGTACAGACCCTTGGCAAACTCAGCACAAGCTAAAAAGCGTGCCCGCCAGGCAGAAAAGCGTCGTCAGCTGAACGCTTCTCAGCGCAGTGAAATGCGTACTGCAGTCAAGAAAGTACTGAAAGCCTTGAACAATGGTGATAAAGCACTCGCTGAAACTGCCTACAAGGCCGCTGTACCTGCACTTGATAAAGCAGCTCGCAAGGGCCTAATTCATGCAAACAAAGCAGCTCGCGCGAAGAGCCGCTTGAATGCACGTCTTAAGTCTGCTGCTTAATCGGCAAGCACCTCTCGGACAAATAGTCCAAGCAAAAAGCCCCGCTGAGCGGGGCTTTTTTGTTATTCCCCCCCCCTGGGAATAGGCTTACATATAGGAGCTCCATATGGACACCCCAGAGAAAATACGCCACAAGCAGACCCAGAAAATCCACGGAATCCAAGGATGATGATCACCACCCCAACTTCGACTAGAAAGCATGGCAAGATGGATTGGACTTAACCGGTGAAGCAAGCCATAGCCCCCCCCCCCCACCCAAGCCCTGGCACGAAAACACCAGAATCATTACATAAAAAACCAGCCTCTAGATAGGCCGCTCCACTGAAAGCTGTCAACATACAGCGCAAAACTTGCAGACACGCCTGTAAGAAATAACCTACCCTCATGTCATCCTTTTCTGAAAATCACGTCAGCCATGACACATAAAAATGTAATTCATATCTACGAGAAAAAATGCAACCAATTGTTTTTTATATAAATATATTCATAGCACGCGTAATCAAGCCCACTTACGATACAGAATCAGCAACTGTCACAAGATAGCTTCATCAGAAAAAAATCAGTACATTAAAGGGGTAGGACAGGAGGTAAATGGAATTTTTCAAGGAAGAATCCCCAAGGATGGACCACCAAGGAAAGACAAGCACAGCGAAGTGCGCGGGACAGGAGTCCCAAGAGGAGCAAGACCAAAAAGGCGGCATGGAGCCGCCTTTTTTTACATATCAAACAACAATTAAATTATCCCTATGAATTAACTCAGGCTCATCCACATAACCCAGCAAGCTAGCAATCCTCTCAGTGGGCCGCCCCTTAATCAACCTCGCCTCTTCAGCACTGTAGTTGATTAGACCACGCGCAACCTCCCCACCCTGCACATCCACACAAATCACCAGCTCACCCCGGCGGAAATCACCCTCAACAGCAACCACCCCAACCGGTAGCAGAGAGCACCCCTGCTGAGTCAACACTCGAACTGCACCGTCATCCAGAACAAGCCGCCCACGACTTTGCAGATGCCCAGCCAGCCATTGCTTTCGGGCCGTGACCGGCTCACGACTCGGCACCAACAACGTACCAACGGACTCCCCCTCGCGAACACGAACCAGCACACCCTTTTCGCGTCCAGAAGCGATAATCGTTGCCGCCCCTGAGCGAGCAGCCAATTTAGCTGCACGGACCTTAGTCACCATCCCCCCGCGTCCCAAGGAACCCCCACCACCAGCCATTGCCAGTAGCGATTCATCATCAGCCAAAACCTCGCTCAGCAACTCTGCATCAGCATGCACACGAGGATCCTTATTAAACATCCCCTGCTGATCCGTCAAAATGACCAACAAATCCGCCTCTAACAAATTGGCAACCAACGCCCCCAAGGTATCATTATCCCCAAAGCGTATCTCATCTGTGACCACCGTATCATTCTCATTAATTACTGGCACCACCCCCATACCCACCAGAGTACGCAGGGTGCTACGGGCATTCAGATAACGAGTTCGACTTGCCAAATCATCGTGAGTCAGCAGCACCTGAGCAGTATGCAGACCATGAGACTGAAACGCCCTTTCATAAGTATGCACCAAACCCATCTGCCCTACTGCTGCCGCCGCCTGGAGCTCATGCAATGAATCCGGGCGCTTCGCCCAACCAAGACGCTTAACCCCCTCCGCAACAGAGCCTGATGAGACCAAAATCACTTCAACACCCTGCTTTCGCAGAGCCGCCAGCTGTGCAACCCATCCCTCAATTGCCTGATGGTCCAGCCCCTGCCCATCATTAGTGAGCAATGCACTCCCGATTTTTACCACCCAGCGCTGAGATCTCCCCAGCTGCAGCCGCTTACTCTTCGCCACCGTCTTGCCGCTCCTGCTCGTCACGCTTCTCTTGCTCAATTTTCTCCATGATGCGATACATCAAATCACGTGTTCCCTCACCGCTAATCGCCGTCACCTTGAAAACAGGCCCTTCCCATTGCAAACCATCAATGATTGACTGATATTTTGCCTCACGCTCCTCCTCTGGAACAAGATCCCACTTATTTAACACCAGCCAGCGCTCTTTACCCGCCAAATCATCACTGTACTTCTCCAGCTCTCTGACAATAGATTTAGCATCCTCAACAGGATCGCGGGTCTCACCAAAAGGCGACACATCAACTAGATGCAACAGCAGCCGGGTACGCGCCAGGTGCTTGAGGAAGCGAATTCCCAGGCCAGCCCCCTCTGCCGCCCCCTCAATTAAGCCTGGTAAATCTGCAATAACAAAACTACGATGAGACTCAATACTGACTACGCCAAGATTAGGATGAAGCGTGGTAAATGGATAATCCGCCACCTTAGGACGAGCCGCAGAAACAGAGCGAATAAAAGTGGACTTACCCGCACTAGGCAATCCCAACAACCCCACATCAGCCAGCAACTTCAGCTCAAGACGCAACTCCCTTGCCTCCCCCTCTTTGCCTGGCGTACATTGGCGAGGCGCACGATTGGTACTGCTCTTGAAGTGGACATTCCCCAACCCACCTCGACCTCCCTTGGCCACACACAATACTTGGTTAGCCTCAGTCAGATCACCAATCACCTCTTCAGTATCCACCTCCGTCACCGTAGTCCCTACCGGAACACGGATATAGAGATCCTCACCACCCTTACCATACATCTCCCGCCCCATGCCTGCCTGGCCGGACTCAGCGCGATAGCGACGCACATGACGAAAATCCACCAAAGTGTTTAGCCCCTCATCGGTTATCAGGTAAACACTACCACCATGTCCCCCATCCCCACCATTTGGCCCACCCTTGGGAATAAACTTTTCCCTACGGAAGCTAGCACAGCCATTTCCGCCCTTACCTGCCTCTACATGAATAGTAACTTCATCTACAAATTTCATAACTTACACCGATCAGGACCATGCCCCAGTGGATTTTCAAAACTCTATCGCTATAACCAAAAAAGCCCCACCGCAATAAACGGCAGGGCTTTTTTCTAGTGATCAGTTCAGAATCTTAGTTAGCCACTACACTAACTGTTTTACGATTCTTAGGACCTTTCACCTCAAATACTACACGACCATCTGCCTTGGCAAATAAGGTATCGTCTTTACCAATACCTACATTTAGACCAGGATGGAAGTGAGTACCACGCTGACGAACCAGAATGTTACCAGCCAGAACCGCCTCGCCACCAAAGCGCTTTACACCGAGGCGTTTGGATATGGAATCGCGGCCGTTACGGGTACTACCACCAGCTTTCTTATGTGCCATTGCTTAACCCCTTAATCTCGTTAATTAGGCTGAAATACCAGTGATCTGGACTTCAGTGTATGCCTGACGGTGACCCGCCTGCTTACGATAATGCTTACGGCGCTTGAACTTGATGATTTTCACTTTCTGGCCACGGCCCTGAGCAACTACAGTAGCGGTAACTTTGCCACCGTCTACGCGAGGAGCACCAACTTTAATGTTGTCGCCATCTGCAACCAGCAGAACATCGTCAAACTCTACAGCACCACCAACTTCAGCGGGCAATTTTTCAATCTTCAGGGTCTGACCTTCTGATACTTTGTATTGCTTTCCGCCGGTCTTGATTACAGCGTACATGTCGAATTCTCCAACTCTGCACCCCGCAGCACCATGGTTTTGGGCGCGAAATGCGTAAAAATTAAAACCCTACGTTTTGAGGCGAGGAATTCTAACGATAACTGGCCCCTGGGTCAAATGGTTTACGAAAATAATCTACGACTACACCCATCATTTCTGGATTTTTTCCCTCAAAACCAGTTAGGGATTGCATAGTAAGGCATTGCGAGGTAGATTTGTGGCCTCGAAACAACAGCGCGATCCAAAGCATAGATTTAATGTATAACGCACTCTCCGAAAGCAATCAGCAGAACAGCAAGCTCCGTGACATTCAGGACTTAATCGCCAGCGAACGTGCCGCAGTTGATGCTCGCATCACTCAAAGTTTGCACTCTGAAGTGGAGCTAATCAACCAACTTGGACACTATATAATAAATAGTGGTGGCAAACGTCTGCGTCCTTTGCTCCTACTTCTCAGCGCACGAGCATTTGCCTACCAGGGGGAGAAACACATTGATCTAGCCGCCATCATTGAGTTCATCCACACAGCAACATTGCTGCATGATGACGTGGTAGACAGCTCACTACTGCGCCGCGGTGCGGAGACTGCCAATGCCATCTGGGGAGACAAAGCCAGTGTGCTGGTCGGTGACTTCCTCTACTCACGCGCCTTTGAAATGATGGTGGCATTGGACAATATGCGGGTGATGGAGATTATGTCTCACACCACCAACACCATTGCTGAAGGTGAAGTGATGCAGCTCCTCAATAGCCGAAACCCCGACACCAGCGAAGAGAGCTACATGGCGGCTAACCGCTGTAAAACAGCTAAGTTGTTTGAGGCCGCAACCCAGCTAGGCGCAGTCATCAGTAGTGCCACCAAACAGCAAGAGCTGGCCATGGCCAATTATGGCTTACACTTAGGCATTGCTTATCAACTCATCGATGACGTATTAGATTACAGTGTCTCCTCTGACGAGATGGGTAAAAATATTGGAGATGACCTTGCAGAGGGCAAACCCACACTCCCCCTCATCTATGCCATGCGAACAGGAAGTAACACCCAAAAAGAAATCATTCGTAGCGCGATTATCAATGGTGACCGCAGCCAAATTGGAGCTGTTACCGCAGCCATCACCTCTACTGGAGCCATCGACTATACGGCTGAAGTTGCCTACAGACAGGCCCAAATTGCCTTAGATGCACTTCACACCATACCGGACTCTAACTATAAAACCGCGCTGATAGATATACTCAGCTTCTGTGTTGAACGCCGTTACTAATTGAAAAATATGCTAGAGTTGCAAAAAGAGAAAATGTCCAAAGGATAATCTGAATGCACCCCAGCTCGGTAGCACCGGCTCAGTTTCGACGCAACTGGCGCACACTGCGGCTGTTTAATATCTTCCGTCTGGTGGTTGCCGCCACCCTCTTCTCTCTGGCCATCTTCTCATCAGACAGTCAATCGAGCCAAAATAATCACCTATTTCAGGCAGTCAGCCTATTATTCTTATTCTTCTCCATGTTTGGCTCCGTCGCCATCACCAAACACTGGCCCCGCTACGGCACACAAGCCTACATCTATGCCGTAGTCGATATCATCGTCTTTACCATGCTCACCCATGCCCTGCACAGCAGTGATGGCTCTCTGGAAATTCTGCTGATCATCACCATTGTGGGCACAGCGCTATTACTGCCTGAGCGGGGCGCAATCATTATCGCCTCTCTTGCCACCCTAGCCCTGCTTGGCGAACGCACTATCACTCAGCTCTTTTTGCAGATTCAGGTCAACTACACGCAAGCCGGTCTTCTGGGCGCTACATTCTTCGCTACAGCGCTACTCTCCACTGCCCTCAATCGTCGCCTTAAGGAGAGTGAACTACTCGCAGAACAACGCGGTGTAGATTTAGCCAACATGGCTCAACTCAATGAACATGTTATACAGCTATTACAATCTGGTATTTTGGTCATCGACAAGGAATTAAGAATCCGCCTCATCAATCAGGCAGCAACCCAGCTACTCACCTCAAACGGCAACGATGAGCCCCCTAAACAGCTCCCCCATGAACTCCATCCATCCTATAACGAGTGGTATATCTCGCAACAGCAGCCCCAAGACATCATATTTCTCCCACAGAACGGAAAGGAAATCAGTGTGCATTATACTCAGCTTGGCACCCAATTGGACCAAGGCACCATTATCTTTCTCGAGGACAGCTCGACACTGTCCCAGCAAGTGCAGCACCTTAAACTCGCATCACTTGGCCGACTGAGCGCCAGTATTGCCCATGAGATTCGCAACCCACTGGGGGCCATCAGCCATGCTGCTCAACTACTTGCAGAGTCCCCTGAACTTGTCCCCAGCGACCTGCGGCTGATTGAGATCATCAGCAACCACTCCAGTCGGGTGAACACCATTATTGAAAGTATTCTACAACTGAGTCGTCGCGACCGTTTCAACCCTGCCAGCATCAACCTTAAACAGTGGCTAAATGAATATACCGGGGAACTAGCAGACAGCAATCATATTGAACGAGCTGCCATTACGGTCAGTATGCCCAACAGCAGCAGCGACATCATATTCGACCCCACCCACCTCTATCAGGTAATCAATAATTTATGTAATAACGGAATTCGCCATAGTCGGGACTATCCCCATAATCCAAAATTGGAAATTCACTGTGGAAATACAACCGATGGCCGAACCTATATCGAAGTGGCAGATCATGGCCCTGGCATCTCCGAAGAAGATGCCACACACATCTTCGAGCCCTTCTACACAACGGAAAGCAGCGGAACTGGACTAGGCTTATACATTGCGAGAGAATTATGCGAGTGCAACCATGCCAAGCTAGACTTTATACCTAGCCAAAATGGCGCCTGCTTCCGCATCATCTTTAATAATGCCGAGACAATAAAACAGTTGATATGAGCAACCACATAGCCTTAATCGTTGATGATGAGCCCGACATTCGGGAACTAATGGTACTAACGCTGGGAAGAATGGGCATCGAATCCCACTCAGCTGCCACGCTAAAAGAGGCATATCAACTGATTCAAGATCACAAATTCCACATTTGCCTGACTGACATGCGCCTGCCCGATGGCAATGGCCTAGAATTAGTGGAATACCTGCAGACAAAAGCCCCTGACATGCCGGTTGCCGTGATTACCGCCCATGGCAATGTAGAATCCGCGGTGCAGGCTCTCAAATATGGTGCTTTTGACTTTGTCTCTAAGCCAATTGAATTGCCAATGCTGCGCAACCTAGTCACCACAGCACTAAAGCTTAACGACTATCCTGATAAAGACCGGCGCTCCCGAGACACGCTATTAGGTGAATCGGAAGTGATGCGCACCACCCGCTCCATGATTGCCAAGCTCTCCCGCAGCCAAGCCCCTGTCTATATCAGCGGCGAATCAGGCACCGGTAAAGAGTTGGTCGCCCGACTCATCCACAGCAAAGGCCCGAGAGATGAAGGCCCCTTTGTGCCAGTAAACTGCGGCGCGATTCCTAGTGAGCTAATGGAGAGTGAGTTCTTCGGCCATAAAAAAGGGAGCTTCACTGGCGCTATCGCAGATAAAACCGGCCTATTCCTCGCCGCCAATGGTGGCACCCTGTTTCTTGATGAAGTCGCAGACCTCCCTTTACACATGCAGGTGAAACTACTGCGCGCTATCCAGGAAAAAGCAGTTCGTCCTATCGGTGCAGATAAAGAGCAGCCAACAGATGTACGAATCCTCTGCGCTACCCATAAAGATCTGGCAAAACTGGTTAACGAAGGGAAATTTCGTCAGGATCTGTTTTACCGCCTTAACGTCATCGAGCTGCGGGTACCACCACTTCGCGAACGACGCCAGGACATCCCACAACTCGCTGAGAACATCGTCCATAAACTAGCCAAGCAAGCTGGAACACATCCGCCGAAACTCACAGAAGACGCCATGCTGATGCTAATGCAATACAGTTTTCCTGGTAACGTACGGGAACTAGAGAATATTCTCGAGCGCGCTATGACGCTGTGTGAAGGGGAACAAATTACACAGCACGACTTGCAACTACCTCAAGCCATTAGCAGCATAGAAACCACATCCACCTCTTTGGACAGTGAAAACAGCAGCGCAGATATCCCTGTCGCCGTAAACCCCAGCCTGCCAATCAACGAAAAAATCCCTCTGGAGGATTACTTAGAATCGGTAGAACGAGAAGTAATCCAAAAAGCCCTTGAAAAAACCAAACACAATAAAACCAAAGCAGCTCAACTACTCGGCATTACCTTCCGTGCTCTACGCTATCGCCTCAAAAAACTGGGCATGGAATAGTTACCCCAAATAGACTGTGTATCTATTAGGGCGACAAAAAACGGAATACGTCACCTTAAAAAACGCCTCACTGACAAATTTGGTCACACAACGCTATTCAAGTGACTAAAAAGAGATCAACATGCGCTGAGACGCGCCTAAGAAAAAAAGCATAACATACTGTTTTTAATAAAATTAAAACCAACCTTTTGCATTTTGTGAAATAGTTCTCACCCCATTTGGCACACCCCCTGCAATCACACAAGCAAGGCAAAACAGCCGGATCCAAGGCCACTGCAACCTCAGGTAGATTGCAGGCACCTGGGGAAGCAAGTCAAAACATGCAGATACTTAAAAATATTGGAGACAGCGCTATGAACATGCAAAAACAACACGGCTTCACACTGATTGAATTGATGATCGTTGTGGCGATCATCGGTATTCTGGCAGCAGTGGCAATTCCTGCATATCAAGATTATGTGGCACGCTCACAAATTTCTGAGGGCACCGCAACTGCTGCTGTGGTAAAAGTTGGCATTACTGATTTTTACTCGGCACAAGGTGCATTTCCTGCTGCAGGCACCTTTGATGAAACCACGGGCGGCCGCTATACAGCATCAGCTAAACACGATGGTACAGGTGTAATTACTATTACAATGAAGGCAGCGGCCCCCACCTCTACTGCAATCCAAGGAAAAACTTTCACATTTTCTCCAACTGTAGACGCACTTACTGGGCAAATTACTAACTGGACCTGTGCAGTCGGCACTCTTGGTGCGAAATACCTACCATCAGGTTGCCAGTAATATAATCTCTGCTCTGGCATTAGCCCCTTTGGCTGGGATGTCGCTATAGAAAAGGACTTGTGGTCCACGGCAGACAACCCCACCGTTTAAATCTCACAAGGCGAACCTCATTTAAGGTTCGCCTTTTTCTTACCTAAAGAGTCAGAGCCTACGATCACTTTAAGACCTCCTCACTCAAAGTGATTAAGCTGTATCTCTCTCAATATCCATTACACAAGCCAACCAGTTCTTGTGCAGTGCCAAGCAAACACAATCAGCAGCCAAGAATCGCGCTAATCCATATCTTGATCATTACTACATTTCATGATACCTCCACAAAGAATTGTGGCTTTTAGACTTCATTTTATGCCTCGAACAAAGCTTGGCCGGCCAGCAGTCCTTGTAAATATCCTCAATCATAAAGGCTACTAATTTACAATGATCGATAAAAATTACTGGCTTCGAAACCACGATGACCTATCCTCCGTAGCAGAGGCACTTCCCACTTAAGCGCGTCAACAGCATTGTAACGGATAACTTGGTCACTAGTCACACCACAGGTTTTAGCTACTTTCCTACAAGCTTCGACATGGTAAACTGATTTTCACACACAAAAGGCTAACAATCCGACTCCCATTATCACCACTTATACTCAGGCTTTTTCATTTATACAAAACTGTAGGCTGCAGTGCTCGAAAAAACACCTGCTTCTTTACACACCCAAACTCCTTGAAATCCTCTTCATTATTCCCGACACTATACAGATAATTATATAATATGGATTTCGAGACAAAGCATGCTCACCATCATCATTCCAGCAAAGAATGAAGCTAATCAGTTGAGCAGGCTACTACCCTCTCTGCAACAACGCTACCCAGCAGCTGAAATTATCCTCATCAACGATGGCTCAACAGATAACACGATAGATATATGCAAAAGCACCTCCATCACCTGCATTACCCACCCCTATTCAATGGGTAACGGCGCTGCGGTTAAAACAGGAGCCCGTCATGCCTCTGGAGATATACTGGTGTTCATGGATGGAGATGGCCAGCATCGGCCTGAGGATATCCAAAAGTTGTTGGATAAACTGGATGAAGGTTATGACATGGTGGTAGGTGCGCGCAGTGCCAAGGGCCAGGCCAGCGTAGGACGTTTGGCGGCCAATAGTTTCTATAACAAGTTAGCCAGTTGGATGACCGGGCATAAGGTAGAGGACCTCACTTCTGGTTTTCGTGCGGTTCGCGCAGATAAATTCAAAGAGTTTTTACATCTGTTACCCAATGGCTTCTCCTATCCTACCACCTCTACCATGGCCTTTTTCCGTGCAGGTTATGCTGTCACTTATGTGCCCATTGATGTTCAGCAGCGTGAGGGGAAAAGCCATATTAATATTTGGAAAGATGGTATCCGTTTTTTGTTGATCATCTTCAAGATTGGTACTCTCTATTCACCACTAAAATTGTTCCTTCCCATTAGTCTGTTACATGCACTGATTGGTATCAGCTACTATGGCTATACCTTTGCCACTGAGGGACGCTTCACCAATATGAGTGCATTACTGCTTAGCAGTGCAGTCATTATCTTTTTGATTGGCTTGATCTCTGAACAGATTACCATGCTGCTCTATCAAAATAAGGATAAACAATGAGGGTGCTGATCGATATCGGCCATCCTGCCCACGTTCACTTTTTCCGCAATCCTATTCAACAGCTGCAAGCCCATGGTCATGAGGTCATCATTACCAGCCGTGATAAAGAGTTTGCCCTTGAGCTTTTAGATGAGATGGGGCTGGAACACCACTCTCTCTCTGCATTGGGTAAGGGTGGCATTCTCTCTCTTGGCAAAGAATTAATCTGTCGGGACTGGGCTCTTTGGCGAATCGTCAAAAAAACTCAACCCGATATTATGGCAGCCATAGGTGGAGTGTTTATCGCTCATGTTGGAAAACTAACGGGCATTCCTTCTCTGGTTTTTTACGATACGGAAAATGCCACTCTACAAAATGCCATTACCTACCCGCTTGCCTCTGCCGTCATCGTACCTAACTGCTATCACGGCAAGCTACCGGCATCGCGATACATTCGCTATCAAGGCTACCATGAGCTGAGCTATTTGCACCCTAAGCATTTCACACCCAGTCGAGAGATGGCTATCGCCAATGGCCTCAATAAAGAGGGAGACACCTTCTTCTTGCGACTAGTCTCTTGGCAGGCCAACCACGACATTGGGGAAAAAGGCTGGAATCCACAGCTATTACAGCAGTTAGTGGATAAGCTCAGCCAACTCGGCAAGGTACTGATCTCCTCTGAAGCAACGCTACCAGAAGCATTGCAGCCCTATGCCTACAAAGGTGCTGTCAAAGAAGTACATCATGTGATGGCTTTTTGTCGGGCCTTTATTGGGGAGAGCGCCACTATGGCCTCTGAGTGTGCCGTGCTAGGGGTACCTGCAATCTATGCGGCAGAAACTGGACGCGGCTACACCACTGAACAAGAAGAGAAGTATGGGTTGGTACGCAACCTTCATCACATCGATTTTTTAGGGCTAGAAAAACTTGTCGATGAGGTATTAGCCGAGCCAGTGGAGACTTGGACAACCGCCCGCCAGCAGCTACTAGATGATTGTGTTGATGTTACTGATTTTGTCACTCACTGCATGGAGGACTTCCCTCAACCCTTGAATGAGTATCAAAAAAGCCTGTCACGTTTAACGTAATCTGTATTCAGCACCTCCGCCTAAAGCCAATTCATAGACAAAGAGATAAAATCCTTCTGAACTTGTTTCACAAGTGGCGCTACAATAGCTTCAGCATAATCAATCACAAGGCAGTAAGGCATGTGTGGCATCGCAGGCTGGTTTAGCCCCAAGCCCATCCAACAAAACCAACAACGCATCTTACAAGGGATGCTAAAAACCATTGCTCACCGCGGACCGGATGGTGAGGGAATGGAGCTTCTTGATCATGCCACCTTAGGCCATCGCCGTCTCGCCATCATCGACCTGACTGGTGGGCAGCAGCCAATGTATAGCCACGACAATCGCTACTGCATTAGCTTCAATGGCGAAATCTATAACTATCGCGAGCTTCGCCAGCAGCTCATTCAGCAAGGCCATACCTTTCAGCACCACTCCGATACCGAAGTGATTCTGGAAATTTTCCGCGCCAAGGGTTGGCAGGGCTTTAGCCAATTGCGCGGCATGTATGCCTTTGCCTTGTGGGATAAACAAGAGAACAAAGGCTATCTGGTACGTGATCCATTAGGCATCAAACCACTGTTTATCCATCAGCAGGAAGAGAAAATGCTGTTTGCCTCCGAGGCCAAGGCACTACTAGCCCACCAAGGCATCTCCGCCAAACTTAACCACAACGCCCTTCATCAATTGATGAATCTGCGCTACCTCCCAGGTGAAATGACACTGTTTGAAGGGATCAATCAACTCCCCCCAGGGCAAGTGATGGAGTGGCATGCTGACGGAAAAACCCTCTCACACCATTTGCCTGAGCCAACCTCATCCAGCCGCGATACCTTAACGTTATTAGCGGAGAGCATTCATCTACACCTCACTGCAGATGTGGAGGTGGGCTGCTATCTTTCCGGTGGCATCGATTCCGCGACCATTGCAGCCATCGCCAGCCAACAACAGACACTTCGCAGTTTTACCCTATCGGTTGGTGATGACCCCATGGAGGCGACCAATGCCGCACGCACTGCCGCCTTATTAAACATCACCAATCAACAAGGCAACATTACCGGTGATCTGGAACAGCAGCTGCTGACCCTAATCTGGCACCTGGAAACCCCTAAGGTCAACGCGCTACAGGTGAGCCAACTGGCACAACTGACCAGCCGTGAGGTAAAAGTAGCGCTTTCCGGCCTAGGGGGTGATGAGCTGTTTTTAGGCTATAACGCCCACAAGATTTTTGCCCAATATCAGCAGCTCGCACAGTGGCTGCCCAAATTTATCAGTAAGCCCCTTGGCGGTCTCTCCACAACACTGCTCAAAAAATTCTATCGCATCCCCTGGAGTGAACCCCAACGTGCCATGCAAATGCTGCAACAGCTAGGAAACTGGCCTCAGCTCTACGGGCTATTGCGTAATGCCTGGGATAACCCTGCAATGCGCCAACAGTTCTATGGCCCACGGATGCTGGATCAAACATTGGAAAATAGCTATAGCCTGCTGGAAGATCACTGGCCCCAAGCGGATAGTCCGCTGCAGGCGATGGCAGAGTTTGAGCTACGCAACAAGATGGTTAACGACCTTCTGTGGCAGGAGGATCGAGTCTCCATGGCGGTTGGCTTAGAGGTGCGCGTTCCCTTTGTGGATAGCCCACTGTTAGCCCATGCACGGCAGTTTTCACCCCAGCAATTGATGGAAAATGGTCCCAAGGGCCATCTACGCCAAACCGTCTCCCAGATACTTCCCCAGGAGATTCTCAATCGCCCGAAAAGTGGCTTTCAGCTGGACTCACCGCACTTTTACCATCAGCACCTTAAACCCATTGCCCAGCGCTGGTTAAACAGAGAGATCACCGAGCGTTACGGGCTATTCAACTATGCGTTCATTCAATGGGTGGAAAATCAACCGCCCCGCAAGGCACTGCGCTGGCATTACTTTATGCTTTACCTTATGTTATTGACCCATATGTGGATGGTGCGCTTTGAAGGTGATGAAAACGGTGGATAGAAAGCAGCTCGAAAAGACTCTCGATCAGGTATACCAATGGAGTCGACAGCAGGGTTATCGTGGCTATAACAAACATGACGGTCTCAACAGCCCGCTACTGAAAGCCACTCTCGGCTGGTCAAAGTGGCCACGCCTGGTGGCTATTCAGGGCGTGATGCGCTTTCCTGTTAACCTGCGCCCACTGCTGCTCAATCCCAAGGTCTATAATCCCAAAGGGTTAGCACTGTTTGCCATGGGGCTATTTGACCGCTACAAAGTCTCCCAAGATCCCTCCCATTTAGAGGAGGCGAAACAACTTCTCTCGCTGCTAGAGAAGATCCGCTCACCCGGCAACTGGTCCGGCAGCTGCTGGGGCTATCATTACCCTTGGCAAGACCCAGGCTTCTATGCTCCTACCAATACCCCGAATGCCGTAGTGAGCTGCTTCGTTTGTGAGGCGTTTCTTGAGGGGTTCCGGCTCACACAAAACCGCCACTATCTGGAGATTGTCGCCAGCTGCATCAACTTTCTGCTTAAGGATCTCACCGTATTAAAAGAGAGTGATGACGAACTTTGCCTGGGCTATATGCCTATGCCTATGACCATGCGAGTGATGGACGTCAGTATCCTCATTGGTACTGTAATAGCCCAATACAATCAGCTGGCAAATTGTGATGAACACCAACAGACAGCAGAAAAGCTGGTGCGCTATGTGGTCAATCAGCAGACCGACTACCACGCCTGGTGGTATACCGATCCACCGGGTGACTCACATATCAGCCACGACAATTACCACACCGGATTTATTCTGGATGCCCTGCAACGCTATATGGATGCCACCGGTGATACCCAATGGCAGGCCCAGTATGATAACGGACTCCGCTTTTATGCTGAGAAGCTGTTTAACCTAGATGGCTCTCCCCGCTGGATGCACGATGTGGACTACCCCCACGATATTCACGGCGCGGCCCAAGGCATTATCACCTTCTCCCGTCACCAGCAGCAATATCCCGATTTGGCGAAGAAAATCAGCTTCTGGACGATAGAAAACATGTATCATCCCGAGGGGCGTTTCTACTATCAGCAGACCCGTCACTTTACCAAACGCTTTACCCTGCTTCGCTGGTGTAATGCCTGGATGGCAAGAGCCCTAGCAAGCCTATTACGAGAATTATGAGCTTTCCGTTACTAACGCCAATCCAAAACATTCTTACCCGTATCAAAGGGAGAAATCCTCTTGAGCTGCTGAAATTTGCAGAAATTGAACTTCTTGGCCGCCATGCCAGCACCTACTGTCTACACCATCCTTCACATATGCAGATAGAGCTGACTACCCGCTGTAATCTTCGCTGTGGCTACTGCAATCAAAGCGATAAAGCGTGGCAAAAGGCCTATGGCCATCAAGACATGCCCTTTGAGATGCTGGAAAAGATTTTGCCTCAACTCAAAGGCAGCAGAGTGCTACTACTCTATAACATCGGCGAACCACTGCTCTATAAACGTATCTTTGATGCGATCAAGCTGGCCAAACAATACATCCCTGAGGTACGCCTCACCAGTAACGGCCTGCTATGGACCCGTGAAATTGCCGAAAAACTGGAGGAAGCTGGCCTTACTCAGCTAAACGTCAGCATTGATAGTCCAGACCCGGAAGTGATGCAGCGTAACCGTGGTGCAGACCTTAAAAAAATAGAAGAGAATCTACGACTGTTCGGTGACGCCTGCCGTATTCCGGTAGAGACCTGGAGCGTCATTAATAATATCGATGCCGACTCCTTGGAACAGCTTCCCGATTGGGCCAGTCAATTCCCCGCCATCAAAAGCCTCTATTTTCAGCTGCAAAATGGTGTAGACAGTTGCAACGAGGCGGGCATTCCTGCGCTTATTTCAGAAAAACGTTTTCGTCAGCTACAAAAAAAGGTTTCGCAACGCTGCGAAGAACTTGGCCTAAATACCAATATCAATGCCCTCCCCTTTTATCTTGAGGGTTACCATGAACGGGCTGCCGAAGGGATCTGTAAAGCCCCGTTCACCCAACTTACCGTGATCAATGTGGAAGGGCAACTCACCCCCTGCTGCTCCTACGGCACCTATGGTCTGGGTAATGTGGTCGAAAAAGGTTTTCGCAATGTTTGGAATGGGCAGGCAATGCGTAGTTGGCGCAATGATATGCTCAATCAAAACTACTGCGCCTACTGCTCAAACTGGTGTGGATACAAAGAGGGCAATAAGCTTGGCAACATCCCGATAAAGGTAGAGAGCAAGTGAGCAGCACGCGGGCGCCTTTTGTTTACGTAGCAGGGAAGTTCGTCAATCTGCTACTGGCGCCAATTGCCATTATCATCCTGCCAGGTGTTCTGGGGGAAGAAGGGTATGGCCGCTACGGCTACTGGTTTGGCCTGATCAGTATCTATATTGTGCTGATGGATTTGGGCAGCCAAGCCGTATTGCGCCGCTTTATTCCACAGCTATCTCAGCAGCACCCCAAACAGGTCAATACACTCTTTTGGATATGTCAAAAACTCAAGCTGGCACCACTACTCTTACTGCTTCTTGCTCTCCTATTCAGTGGTCAAACAGAACTGAGCCTGGCACTGATCATTGCAGCATTATGTGCCGCAATATCCAACAACCTCGCCGATATATTCTACGCCTATCAGAAAATGGGCTACTACTCTGTCGCCATCCTCTCACGCAGAATCCTCCGTCTACTGCTTGTGCCGTTGTTTTTTGTTATCTGGGAGCTACCAGGTATTTTAGCGGCATTAGTTGTCTCTGAAGTTTTAGGGCTACTTATCGCCTCACCGGCACTGCGCCAACTGGAAAAAAAGAGTGAGCCCCTTAAGCAACCGTTTATCCGCTACTATCGTCACGGCTTTTTGGTTTTTATCGCTGTATTCATTTCAACATTGGCTGGTAGAGTACCGGTGTTCTCTGCCGAGTGGGCAGGACTCTCTTTAGAGGAAGTAGGACGTATCGCACTCTGTGTGGATCTCACCTATTTTGCGCTTAAAGAGCTAATCAATGCACTGACCGAGAGTATTTATCCTCAGTTGATCAAACACTTTTCCGCTGGAAAAATGGCCTCTTTCAACGGTCTGATTGGACTGAACTATCGTCTGATCAACTTCTCCCTCCTCGCGATTATGGCTATCGGTATTCCACTGGCTCCAGGATTTCTTGCCTTGCTGGGAGAGCAGTTTTATCTCGCGTCAACTGAGCTACAGTTACTTATGTTCTCACTGATATTTAGCTGCTGGAACAATATCCATGGACATATTCAGCTAATTCATCAGCGTAGCCGTCAGATCCTGTTTTCCCAATTTTGTGGTCTTACCATCCATCTATTGTGTATTACCCTGCTATGGCAACAACTGACCATTATGTCACTTGCAATAGCCCTTACCCTGGGAACAACTGTTGCCACAACGATCTCCTATCTTGACTGTAGAAAGCTGACTCAGCACACCAATAATACCACTACCTTCTTAAAGCTACTTCCCGTTGCATTAATCACATCAACAACACTGTGGTACTGGGATCCCAGAGGCCTTCTCCCTGTTGCTACTGCCATCATCATTGGCGGGGGCGTTTTTATCCTACTGGCAAACATCACCCAGGGACTACAACGTAGCGATATCCAATTTCTATTGAATGCCATGAAAGGGGATAAACGCTAGTGTGTGGAATATGTGGCATTGCGGGCCCCCTTACTTCGCAAGAGACAACACAACAAAGCCTCGAAAAGATGCTACAGCACCTCTACCTGAGAGGACCTGATGATCAAGGCACCTATTACAATACCAACATTGCGATGGGTATGCGACGACTGGCCATCATCGATATCGAAGGTGGCCAACAACCCATTCAACACACTTCAACTGGTGTTACCATCATATTCAATGGGGAGATCTACAACTATCTGGAACTGAGAAGAGAGCTAGAAAAAGCGGGCATTCAATTTCATACCCATAGCGATACGGAAGTGATTCTCAACTGTTACCTCCATTATGGTGAGACTTTTCCACAATACCTTAACGGCATGTTTGCCATTGCCATCTGGGATCCAAGGGATCAATCGTTAATACTATTACGTGATCATCTAGGGCAAAAGCCGCTCTACATCAGTCACTCCGAGCAGGGGCTCTTATTCTCCTCTGACTTAAGATCATTGCTACGACATCCCAATGCCCCCCGAGAGCTAAACAGACATGCCCTAGCTAGCTACTTACAACTACGCCATATTCCAGCTCCAACAACAATCATTGATGGCATTGAGCAGCTAGTCCCTGGCGAACTCCTCATCTATCAGCCACACCAACCGATTCAACGGAAACAGTTCTGGCAGCCTCGTTTTGCACCAGACCAGACCCTCTCCATAGAGGGCGCCATTGAAGAATTTGAGGTGATTTGGCCACAGGTAATCAAACGCCATTTGCAAAGTGAAGTTCCCATTGGCGCCTTCTTAAGTGGCGGCATTGACTCTAGTTTAATCACGGCCGAGGCGGTAAAACAGCACTCACCCTTTCACACGCTGTCAGTCTCTTTTGGCAATCGAAGCTTCGATGAGTCTCCTTATGCCAAGCAAGTTGCAGCGCAGCTCGGCAGCCAACACCAGACACTGGAATTTAAGCTGGAACTAGAACCTCTATTGCAAAAATGGATCGTTGCCTATGACCAACCCTTCGCCGACCCTGCCGCACTCCCCTCGCTGTTAATGTGTGAAGCCGCAAAGCAACACTTTACCGTTGCACTCAGTGGCGATGGTGGCGATGAATTATTTGCAGGATATCAACGCTATCGCTCTACCCTATTGGCACGGAAGTTATGCCACATTCCAAAACCAATGCGCCAAGCAGCGGCTAAGCTATTACAACTAAGCAGCCATCGTTTCTCTCCTCAAAGCGCCCGCTATCGCACACTGAATGCTGCTGCACGACGCCTGCAATTAATTGATCAGGATGTACGCCAGGAGTACGAACAACAGTTTCACATCATCTCGGTAAAGCAGCTATCACAGTTGATTACCGATACTCCACTCCCAAGCAAAGCCCAGCAAGCGACAACACCGCTGCTTCACTGGATGATGCAGCAAGACATAGAGGGCTGGCTACCAGACCAGATGCTTACAAAGATGGATCGTGCCAGTATGGCAAGTTCGTTAGAGTTAAGAACGCCCTTCCTTGACCGTGATGTCGTAGACTTTGCTCTACGCCTACCCGTCGGTATCCAATACCAGGGAGGTAAGTTAAAATACCTGCTACGACGTGTTGCACAGAAGCACTTCCCTGCTGAAATTTCTCAACGGGGCAAACGCGGCTTCAGCGTACCCACAGACCAATTACTCAGGGAAAACTCGACACTGGTTTCTAACATCTTTACCAGCGAACTTGATCGACACCAAGGACTACTTGATAAGCAAGAGATAGACCGTCTATGGCAACAACATAGACAACTGAAATGTAATCATGGCGAAGTACTTTTGGCCATCCTGTTATTCTTACTTTGGCATCAGCATAACCTTATTGAGCAATGATGATTAACGAGGACTTTACCCGCAGACCGAAGATACGTGATATCGGGCGTTGGCATATCACTCAGTTTGTTAGCCAGGCTGCCACATCACTTCCAGCAAATGCATTGATTCTCGATACGGGCGCAGGTGAGTGCGCTTATCACCGTTTCTTCGATCACTGCCAATACAAATCATTAGACTTAGCGGTTGATAAAGAGAACTGGAACTATCAGAATCTCGACTACGTCTCACCACTGGATCAAATGCCCATCGAAGGTGATACATTTGATGCCATACCTTGTACCGAAGTGCTAGAGCATCTCGACAAGCCTTATGAAAGTGTTCGTGAGATGTATCGGGTATTAAAGTCTGGAAGAATACTGTTTTTGACAGTCCCCATAGCCCATGCCGAACACCAAGTCCCTTACGACTTTTTCCGCTACACCTCCTACGGATTGAAAAGGATTTACACAGAGGCTGGTTTTAAAAATATAACCATTACCCCATTTGGCTGGGGCATTATTTGCGAAAAGTGATATGGAGAACAGACGCAATATCAATAGGCATGAGATCACCCTTGAAGAGATAACCACTTGCCCCCTCTGCGAAGGAGAACACCATAGCTTCTGCTTTAGTGGTGGTGATACGCTCTATCATAGTGAAGGCGAATGGAATATTGTTCGTTGTGATAATTGTGGCTTGATGTTTGTCACTCCTCGGCCTGACACGGCATCTATTGGTCAGTTTTATCCCGATGATTACAAACCCTATACAGCCCCGGTAACTCCCCAAAAGAGTTCACCACTACGGGCACTAGCCAAGCAGTGTTTTAAAACACTGTTTAACAGCTACGAAACGGTAATTCCCCCATCCATTCCCCCTGGTACTGCACTTGAGGTAGGCTGTGCCAGTGGCCGAAACCTTATTGAGCTTCATCAGCGTGGCTGGCATGTTTCCGGCCTAGAGCCATCCCAAAGCGCCGTTACGGCACTTAAACAACTGGATTATGTTGATGCCAGGCAAGGCACTATCTCATCATCTGATTATCCTCCTGGTAGCTTTGATCTTATCCTCGCATCAATGGTGATAGAGCACCTGCACGATCCACTCTCTGATCTTAAAAAGATTCATTGTTGGCTAAAGCCCGGGGGCTACTTAAGTGGCTCTATACCCAATAGCGCAAGCTGGGAGTTCAAGTACTTTAAAGGTGAGTGGTATTGTCTACACCTCCCCCACCACCTTTGTCACTTCACTCCTAACACACTGATTGCGCTATTAAAAGCAAGTGGTTTTGATGAGGTCACCATCTACCATCAACGTAATGTGAACAATCTCATGGTGCACCTCGGCCGCTGGTTTAAAAAGAAGGGAATCCCAGGTTCAAATGTTTTATTAAACTATCCAGAAAAAGGGCCATGGTGGTTAAGGATACCTTGTCACTTCCCTGCTGCCATTCTCTGTTGGACACGACAGGCTGGAAGGATCTCCTTTACTGCAAGGAAAAACCATGCCTAGCATTCTATTCCTTACTGAAGGTGAACATGTACCTTCTACTCGCTACCGAATATTGGCTTTAGTACCCTATCTGGAGGCATTGGGATACCAATGCACCATTCGTCATTGCCGTCCCAATAAATATCTGATCTCCAAAAAGCGTTGGTTCTGGCCTCTCTATGAGATGGTGACATCTGCCTCAAGGCTATGGCAAATACGTGATGCTAATCACTTTGATTTAATTTTCCTACAACGGGATCTGGTACGTTGGAAAACACCTTGGTTAGAGCGCCTTCTGCACAGAAAAAACGACAAAATCATTTTTGATATTGATGATGCTCAATGGCTCTTCTCTTCAGAGGAGAAGATCCGGAAGATAAGTAAACTCAGCCGCTATATCCTGGCAGGTAATAAAACCCTACAGGCCTTTTTCCAGCCCCTACAAAGCGAACATTTGCCCACCATAGTGGATGTATCACACTACCCAATAAAAAAGCATACTGAGGAAAAACCACTCATTATTGGCTGGACAGGCACCACCTTTAATTATCCCTTTTTTAATGGCACCAGAGCGCTATTCTCATCACTATTAGCTGAAGGCGAAGTTGAACTCCATATTATTAGCAATGGAGGACAAATCAGTGAGCTCGAAGGCCTTCCCGTTATCTATCATAAATGGTCACCCGAAACAGAGCTAACTGACTTAGCCCGGTTTGATATCGGCATTATGCCACTGCCTGACAATGAACTTACCCGAAACAAATGCGGGCTAAAATTAATCCAATATATGGCGGTAGGCATTCCCTCTGTTGCCTCTGCGGTTGGAGCCAATTGCGATATTATTATTGAAGGGAAAACAGGCTATCTCTGTCAAAATTTCACCGAATGGGGGGACCGCTTATGCCTGCTTATCAACAATAAGGCATTACGAGACCAGATGGGATCAGCGGCCCGACAACATGCGGAGAGATATTATAATGCACCGACAACCGCCCAGCGCCTTGCTGAATTATTTCAAAACGTGTTGTCATCCAGCAGCAAACCATAGGTATTAACATGCGTCTTTGTGTTATCGCGGGCATGATTGATGAGAAACTCCACTCCAAAATTGCGCCACTCCAACATATCCCAGAAGTAGAAAGAATCGATCTGATTCGTCGTCAGCCATACCAGGGGGACAAAATCCATTGCCACACACCACCAAAGTGGCTATTGAAATTTATGCCACTAGCCGAACTCTGGCGCATTCTCGCACTCTTGGGAGCTCTCCTCTTTAAGCGCCCCCAAGCTATCATCGCTTTTGGCACAGTACCTCATGGCATCTATGCCTGGTGGTTTGGAAAGATATTTCGCATACCGGTAATCCAACATGTGATGGGAAAAAATGATCTGCGCCTCACCTTTTCTCACCTTCGAGGAAAAAAACTCACTCTTAATGCGGTAAAAAGTGCAGAAGCCGTGGCGGTGCGTGGTGCTCAGATGAAAAAATGGCTGATTTCACAAGGCATCCCTGATGAGAGGCTGTTTACCCCACAAAACATCCACGATTTTGATCAATTTTCGCCAAGAAATGATGAACAGACCCAACCCAACTTCCATCTCATCTATGTAGGACTACTCTCCCCTTATAAAAGGGTAGACCTGCTACTGGAGGCCGTTTCACTCGCCATCAAACAGATCCCTTCGTTGACACTGCTACTGGTTGGTGATGGGCTCGAACGAACCAAGCTTGAGCAACAGGCACGCGCTCTAGGAATCGAAAAGCATGTGACATTTACAGGCAAGCAAGCCCATAAAGCACTCCCTGCCTATTTCCATGATGCCCGTGCATTTATTATGACTTCACAGGGAGAAGGTCTACCCATGGCCATGATCGAGGCCATGAGTTGTGGGCTGCCGGCCATCATTCCAGATGATGCCGATTTCTCTGAAGTTGCCACGGAAGATAATGCCATTATCGTTGACCAACACACACCAGAAGCATTCGCCAATGCTATCTGTCAGCTATTCACCAACGACGCCTATTTCCAGCAGCTTCAGGCTGCCACCCGGCAACTGGCAAAGCAAAAATCTGTGGAGTATTCGATAGATTATCAATCTGCCTTATGGGATAAATGGCTCAATCAGCTAATTTACCGCTAAATAGACAATAAACCTTTATCTTCAAATAGATGAGACTGAGACACAATTCTCAGAGTAATTGCTTATTTTTTTGACTCAGCATCCGATACGATTTACGGCTGGTGGAGTTTTTTCGTCATTTTCGACAGCTCCGCTATATAGTAGTATGTCTCAAACTATATTGATAATCAGGGCATTATGAGTACAGAATCGATTCGTCTTAGTGGTTTGGCGCGACGTTTAGTCACCGATGGTTTCATTGATGAAGCTGTCGCGCAAAAGGCCCAGTCAGAAGCAACTGAAAAGAACTGCTCGCTGGTCCATCACTTAGTCAGCGAAAAAATTGTCAACAGCCTGGATATTGCCCAGCTGGCTGCCCATGAATTTGGCATTCCCTTATTGGATATCAACGCCATTGATATCGAACCCGAAACCGTCAAACTAGCCGACCCTAAACTGATCTCCCAACATGGTGGCCTACCTATTTGGAAACGGGGTAACCGTCTCTTTGTTGCGGTTTCTGATCCAACCAATACTCAAGCTGTCGATGAGATTAAGTTTAACACCGGCCTAAGTACTGAGCCTGTATTGGTCGAAGAAGAAAAACTCATGCGTCGCATCGAGGAGATGCTAGAGGCCACCGACACCAGCTTGGCGGACTTTGGCGATAGCGATCTGGATGATCTGGACATCAGTTCTGGTGAAGAGGAGAAAGACACTAGCACTGAAGGCGCTGATGTAGATGATGCCCCTGTGGTCCGCTTCGTCAATAAAGTGCTTCTGGATGCAATTAACAAAGGCGCTTCGGATATCCATTTTGAGCCCTATGAGAAAAAATACCGGGTTCGCCTACGGATGGACGGTATTTTACAAGAGCTGGCAGAGCCTCCAGTGTCGCTAGGTGGGCGTATTGCCGCCCGTATCAAGGTTATGTCATCACTGGATGTCTCGGAGCGCCGTGTACCGCAGGATGGCCGTATCAAAATGAAGCTATCTAAAAACCGTGCTATCGATTTCCGCGTGAACACCTGCCCTACGCTGTTTGGGGAAAAGATTGTAATGCGTATCCTTGACCCCAGTAGTGCAAGCCTGGGGATTGATGCACTGGGTTATGAACCAGCGCAAAAGCAGCTCTATATGGATGCTCTAGCTAAGCCTTATGGCATGATCTTGGTAACCGGTCCAACAGGTAGTGGTAAAACTGTATCCCTTTACACCGGCCTGAATATTCTCAATACAGTTGACCGCAACATCTCTACCGCAGAGGACCCTGCGGAGATCAATCTCTATGGTATTAATCAGGTAAACGTTAATGACAAGGTAGGTCTAACCTTCGCCGCTGCCCTGAAGGCATTCTTACGTCAGGATCCGGATGTCATTATGGTGGGTGAGATTCGTGACCTGGAAACGGCAAGCATTGCCATCAAAGCGGCACAAACCGGTCACTTAGTGCTCTCCACACTACATACAAATGATGCACCGCAGACCCTTTCACGGATGGTAAACATGGGGGTCGCACCCTTTAATATTGCTTCCGCTGTCTCTATCATCATCGCACAGCGACTGGCCCGACGACTCTGTGACAAATGCAAGCAGCCGGCAGACATTCCATCCGAAACACTGTTGGCAGAAGGCTTCACTCCCGAACAGGTTCGCAAAGTTCAAAATAAGGATGCTATCCTTTATAAAGCCGTTGGGTGTGATCACTGTAATGAAGGCTATAAAGGGCGTGTCGGTATCTATCAGGTAATGCCAGTATCAGAAGAGATGGGACGTATTATCATGGAAGGGGGCAACGCCATGAATATTGCGGACCAAGCTAAAAAAGAGGGGATCCCTGATCTAAGGGAGTCTGGCCTTAAAAAGGCCTTTGAGGGGGTCACCAGCCTTGAAGAAATCAACCGTGTAACCAAGGATTAACCATGGCTAAGCCAAAGCAAACCACTAGAAAGCTCGACACCTTTGCCTGGGAAGGAATCAACAAGAAGGGCTCTCCAATGAAGGGAACGATGGATGGCACTAATATCGCTCTAATTAAAGCTGAACTTCGCCGTCAAGGCATCAGCCCTACCAAGGTCAAAAAAAAGCCGAAACCCCTCTTTGGTGGCGCCGCAAAGAAGAAAAAAATCATCACCAAAGATATCACAATTTTTGCCCGCCAATTGGCTACCATGATGTCCGCAGGTGTTCCCTTGGTACAATCCTTTGAAATCGTTGCCAAGGGCCATGAAAATCCCTCAATGCAAGACTTGCTCCTAACAGTAAAAGGCGATATTGAGGGAGGCTCATCCCTAGCAGAATCCTTGGCGAAACATCCAAAGCAATTTGATAGCCTTTTCTGTAACCTGGTTCATGCGGGTGAACAAGCGGGTATCCTGGAAAACCTACTGGGAAGACTGGCCACCTACATGGAAAAAACTGAAGCCATCAAATCCAAAGTCAAGAAAGCCATGTTCTACCCTATTGCTGTTCTTGTTGTGGCATTTGTAGTTACCACTATCCTACTTGTCTTTGTTGTTCCTCAATTTGCTTCGATGTTTGAAAACTTCGGAGGTGAACTGCCTGCAATGACTCAAATGGTTGTCAACATGTCCGAATTTATGCAGGAATACTGGTTTATTGTATTCGGAACAGTATTTGCCGCTGCCGTTACCATTAAAAAGCTCAAAGAGAACTCTAAACAGTTTAATCGGGGTTATGACCGCCTCATATTAAAGCTACCTGCGGTAGGGCCCATCTTTGAAAAATCCGTCATCGCTCGTTTTGCCAGAACACTCTCCACCATGTTTGCCGCAGGTGTTCCTCTAGTTGAGGCAATGGAAACAGTGGGAGGCACCGTTGGTAATAGCCTATACGGAGAGGCCATCCTTATGATGCGAGATGAAGTGGCAACAGGTCAACAGCTGACTGTCTGTATGCGCCAATCCGAACTCTTCCCCAACATGGTCTTGCAAATGGTATCCATCGGTGAAGAGACGGGCGCTTTGGATGGTATGCTCGCCAAAGTGGCTGATTTCTACGAACAAGAGGTAGACGATGCCGTAGATGGCTTAACCAGCCTGTTAGAGCCTATGATCATGGCCTTCTTGGGTGTGATCATCGGCGGCTTGGTTATTGCCATGTATCTGCCTATCTTCAAAATGGGTGAAGTTGTTTAAGATGCAGCCATTTTTTTCTCTACTCGAACATAACTTACTCTTTTTTACTTTTGTTTGTAGTCTACTTGCTCTGTTAGTGGGTAGTTTCCTCAATGTGGTCATCTACCGACTGCCCATCATGATGCAGAGAGAGTGGCATAGCCAATGCCATGAATTACTCGAACCTGAGAAAGTGCCATCTGAGCAGGAGCGGTTTAATTTAATCGTTCCCAATTCCCGTTGCCCTCAATGTGGCCACAAGATCAAACCTTGGGAAAATATCCCGGTTATCAGCTATCTTTTCCTGCGAGGCAAATGCTCAGAGTGCGGCGTCTCTATCTCTCCTCGCTATCCCATTATTGAGATGGTGAGCGGATTAATGACTGCAGTGGTAGCTTGGCATTTTGGCTTTGGTTGGGAAGCCCTGGCAGCGATGGTGCTCACATGGTCGCTAATCTCCCTCACCATGATCGACTTTGATCATCAACTGTTACCCGACAATATCACCCTTCCTCTGCTGTGGTTGGGGCTGCTACTGAGCCTTGGGGAGTTTTTCGTGGACAGCCACACCAGTCTGATAGGCGCTGCAGCGGGTTATCTCAGCCTCTGGTCTGTCTACTGGCTGTTTAAGCTGGCAACGGGTAAAGAGGGAATGGGCTACGGCGATTTTAAACTCCTAGCAGTGCTAGGTGCTTGGATGGGTTGGCAGATGTTACCAGTCATAATCCTGCTCTCTAGCCTTGTCGGTGCAGTGGTGGGCATTACCCTGATTGTCGCTCGTGGACGTGATCGTAATATTCCCATTCCATTTGGCCCTTATTTGGCAGCCGCTGGCTGGCTGGCGTTGATTTGGGGCAATGAGATCAACCAAACCTACCTTGGGTTAGCAGGTTTTCATTGATCCTGGGGGCAAAATGTTAAAAGTAGGTCTTACCGGCGGGATTGGTAGTGGCAAATCCACTGTCAGTCACTATTTTGCTGAATTGGGTGTTCCCATTATTGATGCCGATGTTATCGCCAGAGAAGTTGTCGAGCCTGGCAAATCTGCGCTACGTGAAATCGCAGCGCTTTTTGGCGACCATCTATTGGATGATGAAGGCAAGCTACGCCGCTCACAGCTTAGAAAAATCATCTTTGCCGATCCCAACAAGCGTAAACAGCTAGAGGCGATTCTCCACCCTCGTATACGTCAGCGCATGTTGGAGCTAGCAGAACAATGCCGTCACCAACATGACTACGCCATCTTCAGCATCCCTCTCCTTTTGGAGAGCGGCTGGCAGGCACTTCTAGATAGAGTCGTTATCGTGGATATTGAAGAAAGTCGTCAATTGGAGCGCACCTGCCAACGGGATGGTACTGATGAAAAAGCCGCCAGAGAAATCATCAACAGTCAAATCAGCCGTCAGGATCGCCTACTCGCAGCCGATGATGTCATCGACAACAACGGTGATCTCATTCAACTTAAGCAACAAGTTGTAGCGTTACATAACAAATTTCGCCAACTCTGCTATAGTCGTTAATATCACACAACATTTGTCAGATAAGCCAAAGTATTAGACAATTGGCCGAATTCTGTCACACCCTCTGTTTAATTAGGTACCTCTGTGCAAAAAACGGTCTATTACGAGCAGCCACTGAATGAGCGAGTCCGCACCCTGCTGCGTCTTGAGTTGCTCTTTCAACAGAGTGATCATTTTCTCTCAGGACACACCAGCTGGGATAGCCGAGGCGCCTTAAGCGCACTGATTGATATTCTCGAAGTACTCAATCGTGCCGACCTTAAGACTGAATATATTAAAGAGATGGAGCGGCAGGCGGCAGCGCTGTTGCGCCTGAAAGAGCTACCAGGGGTTGATCGCCAGCAATTGGATAACATTCTTCAACAACTGGATAACTACTCTGATCGCTTGTTAGGAATCAGTGGTGTATTGGGTCAAGAGCTAAGGCAAAACGAATTGATCAACAATATCAAGCAACGCTCAGCTATTGCGGGAGGGACCTGTGATTTTGATCTACCGATGCTTCACTACTGGTTAGAGCGCTCCATTGAAAACCGCCAATACGATCTGAAAACCTGGCATCAATTCCTTCGCCCAGTGCGGGAAGCCAACGACCTATTGATCAAGCTGATTCGAGAAAGCGCCTCGCCCCGTCAGGAGTGTGCAGAGAATGGTTTCTACCAACAGACCATGGATAGCAATGGTCAGTACCAGATGATTCGTATTGGGATTGACTACAATGACAATGCGTTCCCTGAAGTCAGCGGTGGAAGACACCGCTTCACCATCCGCTTTATGGCGGCCTCAATTACCGAACGGCCGCACCAAGTCAATAAAGCGATCCATTTCCAACTTTCACTGTGTGGATTATGAGCAAAGTTAGTGAAGTTAAATGCCCTACCTGTGGCAAATCCGTCGTGTGGCGCACAGAATCCAAATGGCGCCCATTTTGTAGTGAACGGTGCAAACTGATTGACCTGGGAGAGTGGGCGGATGAAGGCCACCGCATACCTGGACCTCCAGTCCCTCCCAATCCCAACGATTACGAACACTAGAGTCTATTTACTCTTTGGTATCCCACAACGCACTGATCGCAGCAATTCCCTGACCACCGTGCTGCCTAGCAGTTTCTTCTAACGCCGCATCCATCCCTCCTAGCGCAAAAACTGGGATGGTGGTTTCAGCAACCCACTCAGCAAATTTAGGCCAGCCCAAAGGCTCATCATCCGGGTGGGTAGCCGTTGCCTGAACCGGTGACAACAAAGCAAAATCCGCCCCAATCACTTCTGCTTGGCGTAACTGCTGAGGGTTATGACAAGAGACACCCAATAGTTTATCAATAGCAATCGGGCGCTCATTATATGCCGCTCCCTGATCACTGGAGAGCTGAAGGCCATCAGCCTCTGGGATGTGATTCAGTAATTCTGGAGTACCGTTAATTAGCAACTTTGCACCATATGTGTGACATAGCCCAATAGCCTGCTGAGCCAAGGGGATCAGTGCTGCCTCTGGCAAGCCTTTTGCCCTCAACTGTACCAAGCGAATGCCCCGCTCCAGAGCGGCCTTCAGTTTCTGCATAAACAATTCAGACTGATCAGTTGGCTTACCTGTAATCATATAGCGCCCTGGCAGCTGTGCGGCACGGATAATGGGCTGATTCGCCTCAGGGAAAGTGTAATCATCCAACTGGGTAGAAGTTACCCAGGCAATAGGCTGCCCCTCTTTACCATGGGCCTCGCCACTGAATTCGATTACCTCCCAAATATCCAGCAGTACACGGTGCTCAGGATACTCATAGGGTACCGTAATCAGAGGCAAAGCCCCCTGGACATTGATTCCGAGCTCTTCATGTAGCTCACGCTGTAGTGTCTGCCGAGCCTCTTCCCCTTGCTCAACCTTGCCGCCCGGGAACTCCCAATACCCCCCTTTATGCAAATGGTCCGGTCGTTGAGCAATCAGAATTTCACCTGAGACGTTACGGATAACCGCAGCTACAACATGCAGAGTCTGTTTATCACTCATCAAGTCCGGTACTCCGCATTGATCTTCACATAGTCATAACTGAAATCGCAGGTCCACACCGTTGCCGCACAATCACCACGGGATAGCTTAATAGTGACGGTAATCTCTTCCTGACTCATCACCTGTTGGCCACGCTGCTCGGTATAGTCCAACGCACGGCCACCATCCCGGACGATGCAGACATCCCCCAGGTAGATCTCAACCTTATCCAGCACCAAATGCTCGACGCCGGCACGCCCTACTGCAGCTAGAATACGTCCCCAGTTTGGGTCACTGGCAAAAAAGGCTGTTTTGACCAGTGGTGAATGAGCTATGGTATAGGCTACTGCCTGGCACTCAACATCACTCTGGCCACCCTCAACATTGATGGTAATCAGCTTAGTCGCACCTTCACCATCCCTGACAATCTTCTGCGCAAGCGTCTCAAAGATCTCAATAATTGCTGCTAACAGTGCCAGGTAGGCAGAATCATTTTCACTGGTGATTTCAGGTAGCGTGCTACGGCCCGAGGCAATCAGCATGCAAGAGTCATTAGTTGAGGTATCCCCATCTACTGTAATACGGTTAAAGGAGCGGTTTACTGCCTGCTTCAGGCACTGTTCCAACAATGGCTGAGCAATTGCGGCATCAGTCGCGATATAAGCCAACATGGTGGCCATATCCGGGCGGATCATGCCTGAGCCTTTAGAGATACCGGTAATGGTTACCGAATGACCATCAATCTCAACCTGGCGAGAAGCCCCTTTAGCCACCGTATCAGTGGTTAAAATGCCCCATGCTGCATCTTCCCAACCCGCCTCATCCAGTTTAGAGAAAACCTCTGGTAATACCGCCTCAATCTTCTCAACAGGTAGCAACTCACCTATCACGCCTGTCGAAAACGGTAATACCTGATTTGCATCACAGCCACACACTTTAGCCACGGACTCGCAGCTACGCTTAGCCACTTGCATTCCCGCTTCACCAGTACCAGCATTGGCGTTACCAGTATTAATTAGCAGATAACGGGGGGTGGCCTGATGCAGATACTGTTTGGCCAGTACAACGGGAGCGGCACAAAAAGCATTACGGGTAAATGCCCCCGCACATCGCGTGCCTTCAGTCATTTCAATCAACACTACATCACGGCGTCCCGGTGTTTTGATACTCGCGCTGGTGGTACCTAAGCGCACCCCTTGAATCGGCAACATCTGCGGTAATTCAGTCTCGCCAATCGCCATCTGCAACTCCTCAAAAAATTATTGGTTGGTCAGCCGCTAATGATACACTGATAGGCCGAAATTACCCACGCCCGAAGTGATCGGTATGAAAAAACACCTCTACTCACTCACCTACTTCTTTTTCGATTTTTCTCCCAAGATACAATGGAGCATCATCATCTTTCTGATGATCAGTATCACCATCGCCCATAACAGCATGCAGATACCTGACATGTCTCTGCTAATGGTGGCCACCCAGAAACTGTTTTTCATTCCTGTCATCCTAGCAGGCTTCATTTCTGGCGCTGTTGGCGGCACTATCGTTGCGATCATCGCTGCAGCACTTTATCCCCACTATCTGGTTCCCCATCTACATATGGAGTATATGTTCAACATTCCTGTTGTCAGTGACATGGTACTATTGGTTGTGATTGGCTTTACGACTGGCTGGCTCAGCGATCGAATCAAGGAAGAGTTGGAGCGCCACCGTCGAACTGCCCAACAGCGTGATCAGGCCCTTCAAGAATTAACCCATAGTTATGAGCGCGCCCGCCGGGCTGAGCAGCTTGCAGCACTAGGACAAATGGCAGCGGGCATTGCTCACGAGGTTCGAAATCCCCTTACCAGCATGCAGGGTGCTGTCGATGTTTTAAAGCGTAGCGTTACCAGTAATCCTGAGAGGGCCGATACGCTACTTAATCGCCTGGAAAAAGAGATTGGTCGCCTGGATGACATTACCAAGCATGTACTGCTATATGCTCGCCCCCCCCAAGCGACGTTAGCGCCCATCAATCCCATCGAACTCTGCAATGACGTACTGGAAAGCGCCAATCCACAGGCAGAAAAACAGGGGCTGATCATCAAGTTTGTACAAGGCCACGCGTCAAATGCTCTCATTCGTGGAGATCGAGATCAGCTCAAACAGGTCATCCTTAATTTGGTACTCAACGCTCTGCAATTTGCAGAGGCCACCAGCACAGTCAGCATGAATTCATCATTAGATGAAAAACAGTGGCACCTCATCATCAGTAACCACGGCCCGGAAATCAGTGAAGAAGATCAACAACACATCTTTGAACCCTTCTTTACCACCCGCGCGGAAGGAACAGGCTTAGGCCTGGCCATTGGCGCCAGGATTGTTGAGGCCCATGATGGTACACTTAGCTGCCAATGCGCTGAAGGCGTAACTAGTTTTATTTTGACGATACCACGAGCATAACTATGTCAGCACCACTGATCCTAATCGCAGACGATGATCCCGGCATACGGGAAGTCCTCGCATTTCAACTTGAAGACGCCGGCTACCGCATTCTACAAGCAAGCCATGGTGCTGAGGCCCTTAAGCTATATGAAGAACACCAACCGGACCTGCTATTAACCGATCTGCGCATGCCCATCAAAGATGGCCACGCTCTGCTTGAATCTGTATTAGAGATCGACCCAAGTGCGACAGTTATTGTCATGACGGCCTACGCCAGTGTTGAAGCGGCAGTAGACATAATGAAAACCGGCGCCTTTGACTTCCTGGTAAAACCATTTCGCGAAGAGCAGGTGCTCTCTACACTGGAGCGAGGGATACAGGTCGCCAACCTCAAAGGGGAAAACCGTCGCCTGCGCCAAGCTTTGCAAACCAGCCAGAATGGCGAGCTGATCAGTGGTTCAGACAAGATGCAGATGGTTTATGAACAAGCTCACTCTATTGCCGACACAGATGCCAACGTCTTAATCAATGGTGAAACCGGTACTGGTAAAGAACACTTGGCACAAAGCATTCACCGCCACTCTAACCGAGTGGATGGACCATGGATTGTGGTGAACTGTGGCGCACTGCCGGAGCAATTGGTTGAGGCAGAGCTATTTGGTCACACCAAAGGTGCCTTTACTGGTGCCAGCCAGGCCCGTGAAGGCCGCATATCCGCGGCAGATGGCGGCACACTACTTTTGGATGAAATTGGCGACCTGCCTCTGAGCGCACAAGTAAAATTATTACGTTTTCTGCAAGAAGGTGAGATCCAGGCGATTGGTGCAGATGCCCCTCGACAAGTTGATGTACGTGTCATTGCTGCCACCCACAAGGACCTGCAAACCATGATGCGCGAAGGAGAGTTTCGTGAAGATCTCTACTATCGCCTCAGCGTCATCACCCTCTATTTGCCTCCATTAAGAGAGCGTCGTGAAGATATCATGCCAATGGCAAACCTCTTCCTAGCCCAAGCTGCCGCCAGCCATAATCGTACCCCCGCAACCTTTACCCCCTCTGGGGCTAAGTTAATTGAAAATTTCGGCTGGCCAGGCAATGTTCGCCAGCTGAAAAATCTCTGTGAGCGCTGGGCACTGCTCTATGCAAATCGAGAGTTAACAGCCGAAATACTACAAATGGACCTAGTCACCAATCCTCAGCACGGCAATAGTTGGGAGCTGCCACCAGAAGGAGTAGACTTAGCTGAGCTGGAACGACAATTAATAGAGCAAGCACTTACCCGAACTCAGGGAAATAAAACCCAGGCAGCGCGCTTGCTAGGCATAAGCCGCCACACTTTGGATTATCGTCTGGAGAAATACCAAATAAAATAGAAGCGAAAGAAGCTCAAAATGAAAAAAGTGATCTTTACCATTGTGATAGGGGGATTAGTCACCGCATGCGTCCTTGGCCCCACCTTGCCCTCTCAACAGACTCCTGAATACGCTTTTTATGAAAAGCGATGCGGCAGTTGCCATGAAGCTGTCCCCGCCGAAAGTCATTTTGACTATCAATGGGCACGCCTTCTGGAATTGATTGCCCGACAGTGGGAAGAGGACCACCAGCAGCTTCACCCACCGCTGAGTGAGGAGGAAAAAACGCGTTTACAAAACTATCTGCAAAGTTATGCCAAACGCCAGGAACAATCATCCAGCGATGAGCAAGAGATGCAGCAACAAGTGGAACAGCTGCAACGATAAAAACGGCCATCACACCAAGCCACTAAACCAATAAGGGGGATCAATGATCCCCCTTATGTTTTAATTTAGCGTACCATGGCAGCGTTTATACTTTTTACCTGAACCACAGGGACAAGGGTCATTGCGCCCCACCTTATCACCTTCACGAACAAAAGGCTTAGCCTCCTCCTCTGCCGATGACTCTGTCGTCGCTAATGCATCCTGAGCTTGGCTCTGCATACTGGTCGCACGATCATGTTGCAGCTCCATCTCCTCAGTCTGACGACGCTCTGCCTCAATACGCTCAACATCTTCATTAGAAAGGAATTGAACACGGCTCAACACCTTCACCACATCGTGCTGAATATTTTCCAGTAAGCTACTGAACAGTGCGAAAGCTTCACGCTTATACTCCTGCTTAGGATTCTTTGCCGCATAACTGCGCAGACCAATCCCCTGACGGAGATAATCCATTGCCGCCAGATGCTCTTTCCACAGATGATCCAACACATTCAGCATCACCTCTTTCTCAAAGCGGCGCAGCACATCGGAACCAATCTGCTGCTCTTTGGCCTCATAAATAGCAACCATCTCATCAACAATGCGCTGACGTAATGGCTCTTCATGCAGTGAATCATCCTCTCGTAGCCAGCCCTGAATATCCAACTCAGTACCCAACTCCTCCTTCAGCTCATGCTCAAGGCCTGGTACATTCCATTGCTCTTCCATGCTCTGCATAGGAATATAGCGGCTGATAATGTCATTGATCACGGCTACACGCATCTCGGCAACCATATCAGACACCTCGTCAGAGGCCATCAACTCATCGCGCTGCTCATAAACCACCTTACGCTGGTCATTGGCCACATCATCGTATTCCAGGAGCTGTTTACGAATATCAAAGTTATGGCCTTCCACCTTGCGCTGGGAATTCTCTATTGCTCGAGAAACCCAAGGGTGCTCAATGGACTCACCATGCTGCATCCCCATCTTCTGCATCATGCCGGCAATACGATCAGAGGCAAAGATGCGCATCAAATCATCCTGCATAGAGACATAAAAACGACTGGAACCTGGATCCCCTTGACGACCTGAACGACCACGTAACTGGTTATCCACACGACGGGACTCATTGCGCTCAGTACCAATGACATGCAAGCCACCTGCGGCCAGGACTGATTCATGGCGCTGCTTCCAATCCTCGTATAGAGCATCACGCTTTTCATCAGCGATCTCTTCACCAAGCGCTTGCATTTCAACCTCAAAATTACCACCCAGTACGATGTCAGTTCCTCGACCCGCCATATTGGTAGCAATCGTCACAGCTCCAGGACGGCCTGCTTCCGCAATAATTTGTGCTTCCCGAGCATGCTGCTTAGCATTGAGCACTTCGTGCTTGATACCCTCTTTATTCAACAGCGCATCCAAAGTTTCTGATGCCTCAATCGAAGAGGTACCCACCAATACTGGCTGTCCCTTCTCCTGACACGCTTTGATCTCCTCAACCACTGCCTGGTACTTCTCTTCCTTGGAGAGGAATACCACATCACCGTGATCGATCCGTTGAACGGGACGATGTGTAGGGATAACAACGACCTCAAGGCCATAAATGGAGGAGAGCTCAAATGCCTCGGTATCTGCGGTACCGGTCATACCAGAGAGTTTGCCATAGAGACGGAAGTAATTCTGGAAGGTAATCGAAGCCAGAGTTTGATTTTCTGACTGAATTTTCGCCCCTTCTTTTGCCTCGACCGCTTGATGTAACCCTTCGGACCAGCGACGTCCCGGCATGGTACGCCCCGTAAATTCATCAACGATAATCACCTCGCCATCACGCACAATGTACTGCACATTGCGTTGGTAGAGATGATGGGCCCGTAAACAAGCATTTAATTGATGGATTAGACTGATATTGCCCACGTCATAAAGACTCTCGCCCTCCGGCAATAATCCTGCGTCAGACAGCAGCTCTTCCGCTTTTTGATGTCCCTGTTCTGTTAGGAATATCTGGCGGTTTTTCTCATCCAAAGTAAAATCACCAAAATCCGCCTCATCCTCAGGATCCTCCATTTCTTGCTTCTGCAAAGATGGAATCAGCTGGTTAATCTTGTTATAGACGTCAGCACTACCTTCGATGGGACCAGAGATAATCAGCGGTGTACGTGCTTCGTCAATCAGGATGGAGTCAACCTCATCGACGATAGCAAAGCCCAAACCACGCTGCATCTTATCCGCCATGGAGAAAGCCATGTTATCCCGCAGATAATCGAAACCGTATTCGTTATTCGTACCGTAGGTGATATCTGCTTCATAAGCAGAACGCTTCTCTTCTGGGCTTTGACCCGCGTAGATAACACCTGTGGTCATTCCCAAGAAGCGGTAAAGACGCCCCATCCACTCAGCGTCACGTTTAGCCAGATAGTCATTCACTGTCACCACGTGAACCGCTTTCCCAGTTAGAGCATTCAGGTAAGCTGGCAGTGTTGCCATCAAGGTTTTACCCTCACCGGTACGCATCTCAGCAATCTTGCCATCATTGAGCACCATGCCACCGATCAGCTGAACATCGAAGTGGCGCATGTTAAAGACACGCTTACTCGCCTCGCGGACAACAGCAAAGGCTTCAGGAAGCATCTGCTCGAGACTCTCACCACCCTCCAGTCGCTGCCTAAATTCAGAGGTCTTACCCTGTAGTGCCTCATCGCTCAGTTCACTGATAGTCGCTTCCAGTGCATTAATCTGATCCACCAACTTATGCATGCGCTTTAGCAGGCGATCATTACGGGTACCGAAGATCTTATTTAATATTTTTCCGATCATTGAACAAAAACCATTAGCTGTCCTAGAGATAGGACTCTATTAGAGCAAAAAATAGCGGGCTTGTCAGAGACTATTTGCTAGCAGTATAGATATATTTGGCAGGATTAACGGGAACACCGTTGCGTAATACTTCAAAATGGACATGAGGACCGGTTGAACGACCGGTTGACCCCATCAAAGCTAGGGTTTCACCCTTTTTAACTGTTTGACCAGCAGATACCAGAATCTCTTTATTATGACCATAACGAGTCACATAACCGTTACCATGGTTGATCTCTACTAAATTGCCATAGCCATAACGTTTCTCGGCAATGGTCACAACGCCAGCGGCAACCGCTATAACATCACTCCCCTCTTTCCCAGCAAAATCCACACCTTCATGATTTGCCAGTCGACCAGTGAAAGGGTCCGTACGCTCACCAAAATGAGATGACAGCCAACCACTCTTGATAGGCCGCCCCGCTGGAGATACTTCCTCCTGCAAACTACGGCTCATCATTAACTCTTCCAGCACATCCAATTGCTGGCTTCGGTGATCAAGCTTCAACAGAAGCTCGTCCATTGACTTAATAAAGTCATTCACCACCACATCGCGCATGACTGTAGTGCTTTCTGGGCCACCTTGTGCGGGAGTCACTGTGAAATCAAATTCACCGCCATCCATATCAGCCATCTCAGTTAAACGCTCACCCAATGCATCCAAACGCATCACATGAGCCTGCAGACGTCCCACATTAACAGCGAGGGCGTTAAGGCTATCTTGGGCCTGTTGCTTAGCATCCACCAATTCTTGTTGATGCTGTTCTTGCAATTCCTGCAGCTTGACTTGAATCGCCTCTGGCGTCGCAGTACCATGCATTTCGCCCCACAGATAACCGCCGTAGAGTGCCGCACCAGGTAACAAAGCAAACGCAAATAAAGCGACCCCCAATACATGCCAGCGATGCAGGCTGATTGAGCGCTTCTGTCCAAGGCGTTTTGTCAGTAAAATAATATCCATGATCTTTTTATCGTCAGTGATCTACTCATTCATTAGCGATTTTAACTAATAGCCCGATTGACAGGCAACTCAGGACTTTAATGAAAAAGCCCACTACACCGAAGAAGGCCTCTAGCTTACTGCATGGTCGGCAAAGCTCAACCTTGCAACCGCTAATCTCCTATGCAAGCCATCTTCAGCAACTCACCAAACGAATACAAAACGCCCTGAGTGAGCCCTTCGCCAGTCATATCGCCCTGGCCAATATCCGTAATGGTGTAGCAACCATTTTAGTGGATTCCTCCACTTGGCTAGGAAAAGTCCGCTATCTCGCACCACTGATCCAACAAACCTTGCAGCAACAAGGGCTAAACATCACCCGGGTTGAGTTCAAAGCGGACCCCAATCAACATGCAGCTCGAGAAATCGAATACGAGCCTGCAATCATGTCGCCAGAAACTGGGCAGTTATTGGAGAATTTCTCAGAAAGCGTTGAGAATCAGAAGCTTAAAGAGGCTTTAAAGCGCCTTGCTCTGCACGGAAAGAAATTCCCCAACAAAAATTAAGCATAGACAATAGCAGAACGCCCAACTGTGAAGTAGCTCACACTTGGGCGTTCCCGGTGTCTCGTTTTGCTTAGGAGATCACTAAGCTGGGCTCAGAGTAGGCGATGGGGGCTCTCTCCTCATCCTCGAATGTGACAGTTTCCCAACACTCCTCTTGTTCCATCAGCGCAAGTAATAATTTGTTATTCAGTGCGTGGCCTGATTTGTAACCACTGAACGCACCAATTAAGCTATGCCCTAACAGATACAGATCCCCGATGGCATCCAGCATCTTATGTTTTACAAACTCATCCTCGTAACGCAAGCCATCTTCATTCAAGACACGGTAGTCATCCACCACGATAGCATTATCCATGCTACCGCCAAGTGCTAGCTGATTTTGGCGCAGCAATTCGATCTCTCGCATAAACCCAAATGTACGGGCACGGCTTACTTCTTTCACGAACGAGGTACTGGAGAAGTCGATAGTAGCTTCCTGACACGCCTGAAATGCCGGATGATTAAAATCAATTTTGAAGTTCACCTTAAAGCCGTCATAGGGATCAAAGCGCGCCCACTTATCGCCATCTTCCACCTGAATCGGCTTTTTGATACGGATAAACTTCTTAGGTGCATTCTGCTCGACAATACCGGCAGATTGAAGCAGAAAGACAAAGGGGCCTGCGCTGCCATCCATAATTGGCACCTCAGAGGCACTCAATTCTATATATATATTATCGATTCCCAGACCCGCTAGAGCAGAAAGTAGATGTTCAACGGTTGATACTCGAACATCCCCCTTAACCAGAGTAGAGGAAAGGCGGGTATCACCCACTTTGGTGGCATGGGCTCTAATTTCGACGGGCTCATCCAAATCTACACGACGGAAGACAATACCGCAGTCAACGGGAGCGGGCTTAAGGGTCAGATAGACCTTTTTACCGGTATGTAGGCCAACACCAGTGGCCCGGATGGTATTCTTTAGGGTACGTTGTCTGATCATGGTTCGCGCAGTATAGGGAAGTTAACACCTTTAAACCGCGAACTTTATCACATAATTGTCATGATTGCCTATAACAACGCATAGGAAAAGGATTTCCACATTCTAATTGCAGAAGACAAAGCCCCGGCACGCCTCCCGTTGGGATGTAGGGAGGCTACCGGGTGACATGCCGGGGCTGCGACTATCAGTCAGCCTGACGGCGCAGGAATGCAGGAATATCTAAATAGTCCAGATCATCCCCTACTGCATTGGCACGTGGCTGCTCGTAGCGCTCGGCAGCAATACCATTTTTACGATTGACCGCGGGGCGGTCCAGATCATTGTAGTTAATGGTTTCTGGCTGAGCTTGTTTAGCATTGGGCTGCTGAGCAGGCTGAACCATACGCAACTCAGGAGATGCAACCTCTTCCTGGCCACGACCCAGACCAGTTGCAACCACTGTTACACGCATCTCATCAGAAAGCTCTGGATCGATTACGGTACCCACTACCACCGTAGCATTCTCAGAGGCAAACTGCTTAACGGTATTACCCACCTCTTCAAACTCACCAATCGCCATATCCAGACCTGCAGTCACATTAACCAAAATACCACGAGCACCTGCAAGATCTACGTCTTCCAGTAGTGGGCTGGCAATAGCCTTTTCCGCTGCAACCTGGGCACGATCTTCACCAGAAGCGGCACCGGTACCCATCACAGCCATGCCCATCTCTGACATCACGGTACGCACATCGGCAAAGTCAACGTTGATTAAGCCTGGACGGGTAATCAGCTCCGCAATACCTTGAACTGCACCGTACAGTACGTTGTTAGCCTCTTTGAAAGCATCCAGTAGTGAAGTGCTTTTACCCAGTACAGAGAGTAGCTTTTCGTTAGGAATTGTGATCAATGAATCAACATGCTCGCTCAGCTCTTTGATCCCTTGATCTGCAACAGTCATACGCTTACGACCTTCAAATGGGAAAGGCTTCGTGACAACAGCAACTGTCAGGATACCCAGCTCTTTGGCCACTTGCGCGACGACAGGCGCACCACCTGTCCCGGTTCCACCACCCATGCCAGCGGTGATAAATACCATGTCCGCACCCGCAATGGCATCAGCAATGCGCTCACGATCATCCATCGCCGCTTGACGGCCCACCTCTGGGTTGGCTCCTGCACCCAGGCCTTTGGTCATATCGCCACCCAGCTGCAATGTGGTTTTTGCAGATGAGTTACGTAGCGCCTGTGAATCCGTATTGGCGCAGATAAAGTCTACCCCATCCAGGGTCTGCACCACCATGTGTTCTACTGCATTACCGCCGCCGCCACCGACGCCGATTACTTTGATTACCGCATCAGACGGTACTGTATCTAATAGTTCAAACATTGTTATGCCTCCTAAATTTACTTACACCCCAAAAACAACAACTTACAAATTCCCTTGGAACCAACTCTTCATCCTATCCCATAGCCCCTTCACCCCCGCATCGGAGCGCAACTCCCGATGATGGCCAGCAAAGCGATTATGAAATCCGTACTGCAGCAATCCGACGCCAGTGGCATGGATTGGGTTACGCACCACATCCACCAGCCCCTTGACGCCTTGTGGTACACCCAAGCGTACCGGCATGTGGAATACCTCTTCAGCCAATTCCACTAAGCCTTCAATCTTTGAGCTACCGCCAGTCAGAACGATACCGGCAGCCATTAAATCTTCGTAGCCACTGCGTTGGAGCTCTGCCTGAATCAGGGTCAGCAGCTCTTCGTAGCGCGGCTCAATCACCTCCGCCAGGGTATGACGGGAAAGACGACGTGGTGGACGCTCACCAATACTCGGCACCTCAATGCTCTCATCTGCACTAGCCAATTGGGTTAGTGCACAGCCATACTTCATTTTGATCTCTTCTGCATGGTGGGTTGGCGTGCGCAACGCTACCGCAATATCATTCGTGACTTGATCTCCTGCGATAGGAATCACGGCAGTATGCTTAATGGCACCCTCGGTAAAGATGGCAATATCTGCCGTTCCACCACCAATGTCCACCAAGCAAACACCCAGCTCTTTCTCATCATCACTCAATACGGCATAGCTAGAGGCCAGTTGCTCAAGGATCACATCCTCAACTTCCAGACCACAGCGACGCACACATTTGATAATGTTCTGTGCGGCACTTACCGCGCCGGTTACCAAGTGTACTTTGGCTTCCAAGCGAACCCCTGACATACCAACCGGTTCACGAATCCCCTCTTGGTTGTCAATGATGAACTCCTGAGGCAATACGTGCAGAATCTTCTGATCTGCTGGGATGGCAACCGCCCGTGCGGCATCAATCACCCGTTCTACATCAAAGCCCGTCACCTCACTCTCGCGGATCGCGACGATGCCATGGGAGTTGAGGCTGCGGATATGGCTGCCGGCAATGCCGGCGTAGACGGAGTGGATCTGACAACCTGCCATCAACTCAGCCTCTTCCACCGCATGTTGAATCGAGTGCACAGTAGATTCGATATTGACCACCACCCCCTTCTTTAGGCCCCGTGAGGGATGGGAGCCCAGGCCGATGATCTCAACCTCATCTTCCGGGGTAATCTCGCACACCACCGCCACCACCTTGGAGGTACCGATGTCCAACCCAACAATAAGGTTCTTCTCTGCGTGCTTTGCCATCTACTTCAACCCTTATCCGATCTTGTTATCTTTCCAGCGCACTGCAAAACCATTGCTGTAGCGCAGATCTACTCGACTGATTTCCTCTGCCCGCTGTGACAGACCACTACGCATCACATCAATAAAACGCTGTAGGTGCCGCTCACTGGGCTCTCGTCCCAATACCAATTCAATGCCGTTATCCAGCTCAAGCAACCAGGCTCGCCGCTCGGTCACTTCAACACGCAGTACCGTCAGCTCCACCTCCGACAGCATCTGCTGATAGCGCTGATAAGCAGTCGCCATTCTTTGATTCATTCCGGCGATACCATCAAAGCGAGGGATTACACTCTCTGTCTCCACCGTCCGTGGGCGAAACAGCTCACCCTGGGTATTTACCAAGGCCTCACTCCCCCACTGAGCCAACAGCTGCTGCTCCTCAACCTCAATAGCCAAAGTATCCGGCCATTGACGGCGTATCGTAGTTCGACTCACCCAGGGCATCGCCTCTACCGCATCCCGTACCGCCAGTACATCCATGCGCACAAAGCCCTCTTGCACCAACGGCCGAACGACTTCCCGCAACTCTGTACTACTCACCTGCTGCATTACACCGGTCACAGCGAGCTGTTTTACTGGCAACAGGCTTGTGGTCTGCATCCACGCCCAGTAGCTTCCACCAATTAGCAATGCCAGTATCAGCAATTTGGGTAAATAGCGTTGCAACCATGGCTTGCCCCTCTCCCAACCTAGTGACAACTTTTGCTGACGAGGTGACTCCACTACGCCTCCAGTGTCTGCGCCAGAATCCGCAGCACCAGTTCATCAAAATTGATGCCTGCTGCTTTAGCTGCCATTGGCACAAGGCTATGGTCAGTCATTCCTGGCACACTGTTGAACTCCAGCAACCAGAAATTCCCCTGCTCGTCACTCAGCACATCCACTCGCCCCCAGCCCTGAGCATTCACTGCATCGAAGGCTTGTAGCGCCAGTTGTTGCAATTCGGAAATTTTCTCCTCACTCAAGCCACAAGGACAAAGATACCGAGTGGTATTCTCCTGGTACTTGGCCTCAAAATCGTAAAACTCACGAGGTGTCTCCACCTTGATAGGTGGCAAAGCCACACCATCCAGAATGGCCACCGTATACTCGCCACCAGTCACCCAGGGCTCGGCAATGATGCAATCGTCATATTGCTTGGCCAGCTGCCATGCTGGTAGCAGCTGTTCCGCCAGCTTCACCTTACTCATACCAACACTGGAGCCTTCATGAGCAGGCTTCACCACCATGGGCAATCCAAGCTGTTGTAATGCGCTATCCAGATCTTTCTCATCTACCAACTCCACCATTTCTGGCGTTGGCAGATCGAGGGCTTGCCACAACTGCTTGCAGCGCATCTTGTCCATGCTAAGCGCAGAAGCCAAGACGCCGCTGCCGGTGTAAGGAATGCCCAGTAGCTGTAGCGCTCCCTGGATTACACCGTCCTCACCTCCCCGGCCATGCAATATGTTAAAGGCTCGCTGATAACCGCCCGTAGACAGTGTACTCAGGATATCCTCTCCCACGTCGACGCTGTGAGCATCCACACCGCTACGCTGTAGAGCAGCCAAAACCGCTTGACCACTTTTCAGAGAAATCTCACGCTCCTCAGAGGTACCACCCATTAGAACGGCCACCTTGCCAAACGCTGCTGTATCTACTGAAAAGCTCATTTCGTCACTCCCACTACTTGTACTTCTCTTACCAGTTCGATACCGTGTTGTTGCTTCACCGTCATCGCCACTTCCGCGATCAATTGCTCAATATCCTGAGCAGAGGCTTTACCATTGTTCACAATGAAATTGGCATGTTTTTCCGATACAGAGGCACCACCAATCGTTTTGCCCTTTAATCCACAAGACTCGATCAAACGAGCCGCATAATCGCCAGGTGGATTGCGAAATACTGATCCGGCATTGGGCTGCTGCGTTGGCTGGGAGCTACTGCGGCGATCAAGCAGTGCTCGAATACGCACCATCGCCTCTTCACTATTGCCCTCTCTCAACTGCAGCCATGCCGTGGTAAACCACTCGCCAGACTGCGGTGCCACTACGCTACGGTAGCCAATCTGATACTCACCTGGCTTGCGCTGGATCAATTGACCGTCCCGATGAATCACCTCTACCTCGCGCACCAGCTCCCAGGTCTCGCCACCAAACGCACCGGCGTTCATTGCCAATGCTCCACCCATCGCGCCCGGGATACCACTCAAAAACTCGGCTCCTACCAAACCTTGCTTGGCACAAAAACGAGCCACCTTGGCACTCGCCAGCCCCGCACCAACCTTCACAATTCCTTCTCCTTGATACTCAATCTCATTCAAGCTACCAAAGTAGGCGATGACAGTGCCTCGCAGACCACCATCTCGCACCAGGATATTGCTACCTAGTCCCAGCCAAAACAGAGGCTCATCCTCAGGCAACTGGCTCAGGAAATTGGCCAAATCCGCTTTATCCGCCGGGATGTAATAACGTTGAGCAGGACCACCCACCCGCCAAGTGGTATGGGCTGCCATCGGCTCGTTAATCTTCAACTCACCTCTTAGGCCGCTAAACTGTTCTATATGCAGTTCAGCCACGGCTTACCCCTCCACCTCTGGCCATAACTTGGCCAGCTCTGCGGCACTACGGCCAATGTTGCCAGCACCCAGTGTCAGCAGAATATCGCCTTCTTGTAATAGCCCAGGCAGTAACTCTGCCAACTCATCGGGTGACTCAACAAATACCGGCGTCACCTGCCCACGAGCACGAATCGCCTTACAGAGTGAGCGGCTATCCGCCCCAGCAACTGGCTCTTCACCGGCTGCATAAACTTCTGTCAATAGCAATAAATCTGGCTCGCTCAGCTGCAATACAAAATCTTCGAATAACTCCTCTGTACGGCTGTATCGATGTGGCTGAAATGCCACCACCAAACGGCGCTCAGGCCAGCTATCACGGATCGCCTGAATGGTTGCAGCCACCTCAGAAGGATGATGTCCGTAATCATCCACCAACATCACTTTGCCTGCTGGTGTTTGTAGCTCGCCATAACTCTGGAAACGGCGGCCAATTCCTTCAAACTGCTTCAGCGCCCGTTTAATTGCCTCATCATCCACACCCATTTGGTGAGCAATGGCAATTGCTGCCAGGGCATTCTGGATGTTGTGACGGCCAGGCAGGTTGAGCTCAACTTCCAACCAATCCTTACACTCAGGGCGACTCACCTTGAAACCGCAGCGCCCCTCCATGCAACACACTTCACTGGCACGAAAATCTGCCTGCTCACTGTAGCCATAGGTCACCGCAGGACGGCTGATCTCTGGCATCAGCTCAGCAACAACGGGGTCATCAATACACAACACCGCCAAACCATAAAAAGGCAGGTGGTGTAAAAACTCCAAAAAGGTCTGGCGCAGCTGTTCAAAATCACCACCATAGGTGGACATGTGGTCCGCCTCGATATTAGTGACCACTGCGGTCATAGGCTGCAGGTGCAGGAATGAAGCATCACTCTCATCCGCTTCCGCCACTAAATAGTGGCTACCTCCCAACCGTGCATTGGTACCCGCACTATTCAATCGCCCACCGATAACAAAAGTAGGGTCCAAGCCGCCTTCTGCCAGTAGACTGGCCACCAGACTGGTGGTAGTCGTCTTGCCATGTGTACCTGCGACCGCAATACCGTGGCGAAAGCGCATCAGCTCTGCCAACATCTCCGCTCGGGGGATGACCGGAACACGCAACTCTCGAGCGCGCTGTACTTCTACGTTCTGCTCATTGATGGCACTGGAAACCACCACCACATCTGCATCATCCACCAATGCCGCATCGTGCCCGATAGCAATTCGTGCACCTTGATCACTCAGGCGATCCGTCATCGCACCTTTAGCCAAATCTGAACCGGAAACCTGATAGCCCAAGTTGATAAGCACCTCAGCAATGCCCCCCATTCCAACGCCACCGATACCCACAAAATGGATACGCTTGACTCGCCCCATACTCTGGTTATGCGTCATGGTTTGCCACCTCCAAACAACGGGCAGCCACACTGGCTGTCGCTTCCGGCTTGCCCAGGGACCTCGCCGCTTCAGCCATCTTTAATAGTGTTACGCGTCCCTGCGCTGGGGGTAAAAACGGTTTTATCAATGCTGCCAGCCCTTCGGGATTCAATTCACTTTGCTGCACTACCTGGGCTGCACCGTGTGCGGCCAGATAGCTGCCATTCTTAGTTTGGTGATCATCTACTGCATAGGGATAAGGCACCAAGATGGCTCCCACCCCAGCACAAGCCAGCTCCGATACAGTCAAAGCGCCGGCACGACAGATCACCAAGTCAGCCCAGCCATAAGCCTCTGCCATCTCTTCGATATAAGGTACGACCTGGCCTGTTACACCAGCCTGTTGGTAGGCTTGCTGCGCCTCATCAATATTACGTTTGCCTGCTTGATGCCATACTTCTGGGCGATCAGCCTCATCCAGTTGTGCCAGCGCCTGGGGCACCACGCTGTTTAGCGCTGCAGCACCCAACGAACCGCCGAGCACTAATATCCGTAATGCCCCCTCACGTCCTGCAAAACGCTCGGCAGGCACAGGTAGATGCAGAATCGCACCGCGGATTGGGTTGCCGGTCAACTCACCATTGGGCAAAGCATTAGGAAACGCTTCCATGACTTTATCTGCCCACCGAGCCAACCAGCGGTTGGTCATCCCCGCAATAGCATTTTGTTCATGAACGAGCAGTGCCCTACCACTCAACGCTGCAACCAAACCGGCAGGCCCTGTCACAAAGCCACCCATTCCTAATACCGCACGAGGCTGTAGGCGTCGTAACACTTGCCATGCCTGCCACATGGCATTCAGCAACATGAATGGCATGCTCAGCTTTCTCATCAGCCCTTTACCACGCAGTCCACCAATCTTGATATATTCAATCTCAATGCCTGCCTTGGGCACCACTTCTGCCTCTAGGCCCGCCCGAGTTCCTAGCCAACGCACTTCAATCCCTTGCGCCCGCAAATAATCAGCAACAGCCAACGCGGGATAGATATGGCCACCGGTGCCACCCGCCATGATCAAAATGGGTCCGTTGGCGCTCATTGGCGTACCACTTTACGGCGCTCGACAGGTGCCGCACTAACCGCTTCCATATGCACTCGCTGCAGCAATGCGATAGCGATACAGGTCACCACGATACTTGAACCGCCATAGCTCATCAGCGGCAACGTGAGCCCTTTGGTTGGTAAAGCGCCCATATTGACACCAATATTGATAAAGGCCTGAGTTCCGATCCACAGACCGATACCAAATGCCAGATATCCAGCAAAGGGCAACCCCCGCTCCATCGCCAAACGACCAATATGGAAGGCACGCCATACCAGCATTCCAAATAGCAGAATCACCAGTGCTCCACCGATAAAGCCTAACTCTTCACAGAGTACTGAGTAGACAAAGTCAGTATGTGCCTCAGGCAGATAGAAAAGCTTTTGGATACTGCCGCCCAGCCCGACCCCAAACCATTCGCCACGACCAATTGCAATGAGCGCCTGGGTCAACTGGAAGCCAGTATCAAATGGATCCGCCCAAGGATTTAAGTAAGAGGTAACCCGTTGTAGTCGATACGGCTCCAGTACCACCGCCAGCGTAAAGGCGCCAACCCCTAGCGCGATTACCAGCGCAAATCGGCTCATGGGCACGCCAGCCAAAAACATCATTCCAAGTGCTGTACTCAATATCACCACAGTGGAGCCAAGGTCAGGCTCTAGCATCAACAACATGGCGATAACCAGCAGTACGCCCAGCGGCTTGGCAAAACCAGCCATATCCGCCTTTACCTCTTTGGCTCGACGCACCAGAAAACCGGCCATAAACAGGATGGTCAGCAGCTTCATCAGTTCAGAAGGCTGTAGATTCATTATCCCTAGAGGCAACCAACGATAGCTACCATTCACCTTGCTACCAATACCTGGAATCAACACCAATACCAGCAAAATTAATCCAATCACCAGCAACAGCGGGCTATAACGCTCCCAGTGTTCAAGAGAGATACTGGCAGCCACCACACCCGCACCAACGCCCAGCGAAACAAAGATCAGCTGACGAATCAGATAGTGGAACGGCGCATCAAAATTTCGGTCTGCAATTGTGATTGAAGCCGAGCTCACCATCACTAAGCCAATTGCCAAAAGGGTCAGCGAAGCCAGTAACAGCCACACATCCAACTGTACCGCTTTCTGTTGCTCTGCGGGTCTAGTCCCTTTGTAAGTTGCGCCCACACTAGCCATGCTGCCGCTCCCGTACCAAGATCATGAACTGCTCACCGCGATCCTCAAAACCACTGAACATGTCAAAACTGGCGCAAGCGGGAGAGAGCAGCACACTCTCCCCATTGTCAGCCAACGATGCAGCCTCATTCACCGCATCTGCCAGGTTATTTACCCGATAACAGGGCACCTTACCGTCAAACGTCTGAGCAATCTGCTCACCGTCCTCTCCCAGCACTACCACCGCCTTCAAGCGGTCAGCCGCCTCAGCCATGGGAGAAAAATCTGCCCCTTTGCCCTGCCCTCCTGCAATCAACACCAGTCGCTCATCAAAACCCATAATGGCTGCCAGGGCAGCCCCTACATTGGTCGCCTTGGAGTCGTTGTACCAAGCCACGCCATCGATACGCGCCACGTACTGGCAGCGGTGAGGAAGACCACCAAAGCTTCGCAGGGTCTGCAACATGCTGTCCCTAGATAGTCCCAGCGCATCACCCATTGCCAAAGCAGCCAGCGCATTGGCTAGGTTATGCCGACCAGCCATACAGACCTCAGAGGCGGCCATCAGCAACTCATCACCACAGGCCAGCCAAAGAGCATCGGCAGTTTGCTTCAAGCCATACTCACCTGCAGCAGGCTCAGCCAAAGTAAACCAACGTTGATCTACGCCAGACTCCACCATCTGCGCCACAGCCATGTCATCACGATTCAAAACACGTACTGAAGCGCCATTAAAGATAGCTTGCTTCGCGTTACTGTAACTTTGCAGATCGCTATAGCGATCCATATGATCTTCTGAGACATTCAGCACCGTAGCCACCGCAGCATTAATCCCAGATGCTGTCTCCAACTGGAAACTAGAGAGTTCCAGCACGTACAGCTCAGGTACCGGCTGCGCCAGCAGATCCAACGCCGGAATGCCAATATTGCCACCCACCAAAGTTTTTCGACCGCTACGTTTAGCCATCTCCCCAAGCAGGGTCGTCACCGTGCTTTTTCCGTTGGAGCCGGTAATTGCAGCGATGGGAGCCTGTGCCACCTCAGCAAACAGCGCGATATCTCCTGTCACTGAAGCACCTCGCACCAACGCTTGCTGAATCAAAGGCTCTTGAAGCGATACCCCGGGGCTGATAATCAAACGCTGAGCGACAGCAAAGGCATTTTCATCAAAGCCCCCAACAAACACCGGCAGATCAGGATACTCTTCACGCAACGTTGTCAGTCCCGGCGGCTCCATTCGACTATCAGTAACGGCAACAGGGACACCTTGAGATGCCAGAAAACGGGCACAAGATAGGCCACTTTTACCCAGGCCAACGACCAGAGTAGGCAGGCTTTGCTGTGCTTGTGTGTGTTGGTCCACCTATCTGCCTTTAACGAATCTTCAGCGTTGCCAAACCGATCAACACCAAAATTACAGTGATGATCCAGAAACGAACAATAACCCTTGGTTCAGGCCATCCTTTCAATTCAAAGTGGTGGTGGAGTGGTGCCATACGGAATACGCGGCGCCCCGTCATCTTGTAGCTCGCCACTTGGATAATCACTGACAGGGTCTCCATCACAAACACCCCACCCATGATGGCCAAAACAACCTCCTGACGGACCACAACTGCCACGATACCCAGTGCAGCGCCCAGCGCCAGCGCACCAACATCCCCCATAAACACCATGGCGGGATAGGTGTTGAACCACAAAAAGCCAAGCCCTGCACCGACAATTGCCGCACAGAACACCGCAACCTCACCGGTACCTGGGATGTAGGGAATGGCCAGATAATTAGCAAACTTCACATGACCTGTCACATAGGCAAAAATCGCCAGTGCTCCAGCCACCATGACCGTAGGCAAAATGGCCAAACCATCCAGGCCATCGGTCAGATTTACCGCATTACTGGAGCCAACAATGACAAAGTAACTCAAGACAATAAACATCAGCCCCAGATTGATCACCACATCCTTGAAAAACGGTAGATAAAACGCGGTCTCTGCCGGCGTGGTCGCCGTCATATATAAGAATGTGGCGCTGATCATGGCCGCTACCGACTGCCAAAAGTACTTGTAACGGGCAATCAATCCACGGGGGTCCTTCTTCACTAATTTCTTCCAGTCATCGACCCAACCAATGGCACCAAACATCAGTGTGGTCAACAGTACCACCCACACATAACGGTTACTCAAATCCGCCCACAGTAGCGTACTAATCGCGATGGAAACCAGGATCAGCGCTCCGCCCATGGTGGGGGTACCGGCCTTGCTCAAATGGCTTTCCGGTCCGTCATCGCGAATAGGCTGTCCCATCTGGTACTCATTCAGTTTTCTGATCATTTTGGGGCCAATCAGGAAGCTGATCGCCAAGGCAGTCAAGGTTCCAAGAATCAAACGCAGGGTCAGATACTGGAAGACGTTAAAGCCGCTATGAAATTGCGTCAGATAATCAGCTAGCCAAAGCAGCATTAGTTTGTTCTCCCGGATTGCAATGCAGCCACCACCCGCTCCATAGCCATGGAACGTGAGCCCTTAATCAATATAGTTGTGCCCTCCGTTAGCTCCTTTTGTAGTCCTTCAATCATCTTTTGTTGTTCTATATAGTGATGACCATCACCGGCAAACGTCTGATAGGCTGCTGAGGATTTCTCACCCAAGGTATACAGCGCATCAATACCGGCAGCTCTTGCCTGCTCACCTACCTCAGCATGTAGCACGTTGGCGTTCTCGCCCAACTCTGCCATGTCTCCCATCACTAAAATGCGACGCCCCTCACAGCTCGATAGCACCTTGATAGCGGCAATAAAGGAGTTAGGATTGGCGTTATAAGTGTCATCAATCAGATTGGCGCCATTGGCACCAGCAAGGCGCTGCAAACGCCCCTTCACAGACTGCATGGCTTGCAAACCACACTTTATTTTTTCCAGATCGATGCCCAATGCCACTGCACATGAAATTGCTGCCAAGGCATTACGTATATTGTGTTCGCCTGGTAATGCTAGGTGACATCCAAAACCACCCAGTGGTGTTTCCACCTCCAGTTCACTACCCAGGTCACTCCCCTGCCAGCGGGCACTCACATCAGCCGCGCTCTCCAAACCAAAGGTGATCACCTTATGTTCCTGACAAATCTCTCGCCAGTAACTCGCAAAGTGGTCATCACGATTGATGATGGCAACACCGCTCTCGCTCAGTCCGCCATAGATCTCACCTTTGGCCCTTGCAACCCCTTCAGCAGAGCCAAACCCTTCAAGATGAGCGCTGCCGGCATTATTCACCAAAGCAACATCAGGCTTGGCAAGTGCAGTTAAATAAGCAATCTCGCCTGGATGATTCGCACCCATCTCCACCACAGCATATTGATGCTCTGGCTTCAGGCTCAGTAGCGTCAAAGGCACACCATAGTCATTATTCAGATTGCCTCGCGTGGCATAGACCTCGCCATCTTGAGCCAAAATGGAGGCAATCATCTCTTTAACCGAGGTCTTGCCATTGCTTCCCGTGATCGCCACCACGGGTACACCCAATGTCTCACGCCAATAACTTGCCAATTGGCCCAACGCCAAACGACAATCTTTTACCAATAGCTGGGGAAGATCGCTTTGTTGAAGGTTGTCCACCATTAAACAGCAGGCACCGGCCTGTTCCGCTGCCGAAATAAATTGGTGCCCATCCAGTCGCTCACCACGGATCGCCACATACAACGAACCCGCAACCAACGTGCGGGTATCGATGCTGACCGCATCAAAGTGGACATCCCCACCATGACACTCGCCGTTTACGGCCTGTGCAGCTTGCTGTAGCGACATCATCACGACTCTTCTCGCCCGTTTCTTATGGCCAGTGAGGTAATAACCTGCTGGCTGTCACTAAACGGCAGGGTTTTTCCCGCCACTATCTGATAATCCTCATGTCCTTTACCGGCCACCAGCACTACATCTTCTGGAGTGGCCATCTCGATGACATAGTCAATGGCACTGGCACGATCGGCGATCACCTTGACCTTGCTCTTATCCTTAACCCCCCCAAGTATGTCGAAGATAATCTTCGCGCCATCCTCATGACGGGGGTTGTCATCTGTTAGCACCACATGATCTGCCAAACTTTCCGCCAAGCTACCCATGATGGGCCGCTTACCTTTGTCGCGGTTACCGCCACAACCAAACAAGCACCATAGTTTGCCTTCGCAATGCTCTCTCAGTGCCTCCAGCACCTGCTCCAGCGCATCCGGCGTATGGGCATAATCCACAACAACCAGTGGCTGGTGAGACTCACCGAAGCACTCCATGCGACCATCAACGGGTTTACATTTTGCCAATCTGGCTGCAATCAGATTCCGGGGCAGTCCTAGCCACTGTAGTACGCTGTAGACTGCCAGCAGATTGCTGGCATTAAAGCGCCCCAGCAGCGGTGATTGAATATTCAATGCCCCCCGTGCATCCCGCACCGTCATCTGGATACCATCGCGACTCAATTGCATTTGACTACCCGATACCAGCGGATAATTCGGCAGGCCTGTAGTCAACTCCAAGCTATAGGCCGTCAAACCGATTCGCCCGGTTAATTCATGCAGCATGGCGCGACCAAAAGCATCATCTGTATTGATCACCGCATGCTTCAATCCCTGTACGGAAAACAGTCTCCGCTTAGCTCCACCATAGCGCCGCATATCACCGTGATAATCCAGATGATCACGACTCAGGTTGGTAAATACCGCCACATCAAAGGCGACACCACCAACTCGTCCCTGCTCCAGCGCATGGGAGGAGACCTCCATCACCACATGCTTGGCACCCGCATCGCGCATTTCAGCCAGTAGGCGGTGTACCTGGATCGCATCAGGCGTAGTATGCCCACCATTCTCTTGCTGACCATAAAGCCCATACCCCAGTGTGCCAATCACCCCACAAGGCACCTTGTCGCTCAACGCCTGGGCCAGCAGCTGAGCACAGGTGGTTTTACCATTTGTTCCCGTAATACCTATTACCCGCATTGCCCGGGAGGGATGCTCATAAAAACGAGAGGCAATCACTCCCAATTGATGGCTTAACTCATCCACCAGAATCACTGGAATAGGGCAATTCCAAGGAAGTGATACGCCCTCTGCCTGCTCACACAACACAGCAAAAGCACCGGCATTCACCGCCTGATCAACAAACTCGATACCATGACGACGCGTCCCAGCAAGCGCAACAAAAACATCCCCCGGTTGTAGCGTTTTGCTGTTCAGGGAAAGACCATGCACTTCGCACTCCTGCTGAGGGGTAATCTCCTCAATTCCCTGCAGCAGAGCACTCAATAATGGCGCTTTTGTCCGCGCCTTTGCCGTCATCACCTAGTGGCCTCCAGCCAATGTTATTGTTGATTTCTTTGTATCAATGTCATCTGGCGTGACGTCCAGCAGTCTCAACGCACCTGCCATCACCTCACTAAACACCGGCGCAGCTACTGCACCGCCGTAGTATTCATCACCTCGCGGCTCATCCACCACCACCACCATTACCAGGCGAGGATCACTGGCTGGCGCCATACCGGCATAAAGCGCTAGATAACGATCCGCCATATACCCTTGGGCACCCACCTTACGCACCGTGCCGGTCTTTGCTGCCACTCGGTAACCAGGCACATGCCCTTGCCTACCGGTCCCGCCTTTAGCCACTACACTCTCCATCATGGTGCGTACCTGCTTAGCAATTTGAGGTGAAAATATCTGCTTGCGCTCTGGCCCCGGGCCATCCTCCTGACGAACAAAGCTGGCTCTAACCATCTCACCGTCATTAGCCAGTGCCGTATAGGCTTGAGCTAACTGCAACAAGGTCGCTGAAAAACCATATCCATATGAGAGCGTTACCCGCTGCGCATCATTCCAAATGCTATAGTGAGGTAATTGACCTGCCCTCTCACCAGGAAATCCAGTCCCCGGCAACATGCCAAAACCCAAGTCAGATAGCACCTGCCAGAAGGCCTCTGGCTCAGTACGCTGCATCAACTTAGCTGCCCCCACATTGCTGGACTTTTGCATCAGGGTAGTTAAATCCACCACACCATAATTACGAAAATCCTTTACCGTGCTCCGCCCCACCCGTAGGTATCCAGGACTAGTATCAATGGTGACATTTGTCTTCACTGCACCTGATTGCAACGCTGCCGCAACGGTAAACGGCTTAATTGTCGAGCCAGGCTCTATCAGGTCTGTCACCGCCCGATTACGATATAGATTGCCTCGCAACTCTGATCGGTTATTTGGGTTAAAGGCGGGCTGATTAACCAGCGCCAGCACTTCACCGTTTCGTGCGTCCATCAAGATGGCCGATCCTGCTAAAGCATCATGTCGCTTGATGGTCGCCTTCAACTCCCGATAAGCCAGGTATTGCAACCGCTTATCAATAGTCAACATCAAATTCTTTCCAGGGCTAGGAGGACGAATATTCTTTACATCCTCAACAACTCGCCCCAGGCGATCACGAATCACCTGTTTGGCACCGCTTTCGCTACGTAGCCAGTCATCATAAACCAGCTCCATGCCCTCTTGTCCCTGATCATCCACATTAGTGAATCCCACCAAATGGGCACCAACTTCTGCCGTTGGGTAGTAACGCTTGTACTCACGCTGCAGATGTACCCCTGAAATACCCAGGTTCATTACACGCTGACCATTGTCCGGGTCGATATGTCGGCGCAGGTAAACAAACTCCCGCCCCATACGTCCGTCCAATGCCTTTGCCACATCCACATCCAACAACTTACTCAGGCTTTGCCAGTCCGAGTGATCCTGACTCAAGCGCTGGGGATTCACCCATACCGAATCCACCGGTGTACTCATTGCCAAGGGCTCGCCATAGCGATCGGTTATCGTACCCCGAGTCGCTTCCACCTCCAGTATCCGCAGATGGCGCGCATCTCCCTGATTTTGCAGAAAATCCTGCTCTACAACGTGCAGATATATTCCGCGAATAAGTAGTAAGACCATGACCACGCCAAGCACCGAAAGGACAATTCCTTGCCTAAGGGGGTGGGTATCTTGATGCTCTCGCTCTGTCACGGTCTTACTATTACAACCTCGTTATCACTGGGCAGTGCCATGTTCAATTTCTTACGGGCGATATTCTCCACTCGCCCATGGGTCGCCCAGGTGCTCTGCTCCAGCTGTAGGCGGCCCCACTCCACATCCAGCCTATCTTGCTCTTTACGCTGCTGTTCAAGTTCTACAAACAGCTTTCGGCTCTGGTGTTTAACATAAATGACACCAATGGCACTGGTCATTACTGCAATCACCAGCAGCACAACCACTAATCTCACGTTCATTACTGCTTCTCGGCAATGCGCATTACCGCGCTGCGGGAGCGCACATTTTCAGCAATCTCATCCTTACTCGCCTTGACCGCCTTACCAATGGCTTTCAATGGCGGCTTTGGCATATCTTCATCCCGTACCGGCAACCCTCTTGGGTAAACATCTGCCTTGCTATGGGCACGTATGTAATTTTTCACAATACGGTCTTCAAGGGAGTGGAAACTAATCACTACTAGGCGACCACCATCCTGTAGCAACTCCATCACCTGATTCAGGCAATCCTTTAGATCATCCAATTCTCTATTGATATAGATACGAATTCCCTGAAAGCTGCGAGTTGCAGCATCGATACGTTTTTCCCGAGTCGGGCTAGCTGCACGAATTATCTCTGCTAGCCGTCCGGTAGTCTCAATGGGTGATGCTTCCCTGGCGGCTACAATCGCACCCGCTATTTTCCATGCAAATCGCTCCTCACCGTACTCTTTAAGTACGTCCGCCAACTCCTGGCGCTCTACCTCTGCAATCCATTCAGCTGCGCTCATCCCCGTAGAAGCCATACGCATATCCAAGGGGCCATCAAAGCGAAAACTAAAACCACGTTCGGGGTCATCCAGCTGAGGGGACGAGACACCAAGATCCAGCAAAATGCCACTCACCTTACCTGCCAGGCCCATCTCTGCTAATTTTGCCCCCATCGTGGCAAAGCTACCTCGTACGATAGTGAAGCGAGGGTCATCACCAAAACGCGCCTCTGCGGTCTCAATCGCCCGATCATCCTTATCAAAGCCAATCAAGCGACCATTGGGCCCGAGAGCCTTAAGGATCTCAGCCGAGTGACCACCCCGCCCAAAGGTACCGTCTACATAGATACCTTCCGGCTGAATCTGCAAAGCCTCTATAGACTCTCGCAGTAGCACCGAATAGTGGGTAAGCGCGTTCATTAGAGTGACAAATTGCCCCAATCGGTCATATCCAGATCCTCATCTTCCTCATCCAGATACTCTGCACACAAAGCGTTCCAGCGCGCCTCGTCCCAAATTTCAAATTTATTGCCCTGGCCAATCATCACAATATGCTTCTCAATACCGGCAAACTCCCTCAACAAAGGAGGAAGCAGGATACGGCCACTACCATCAAACTCAACCTCTGTGGCATGCCCCATCAGCAAACGCTGCAGACGACGGGCTTGTTTATTAAAACTGGGGAGTTCAAGCAGCTTGCGTTCTACCCGTTCCCAATCTGGCAGCGGATATAACAGCAAATGGCGGTCACGGTCCACCGTAACCACCATCTGCCCTTCACAGGACTCCTGGAGCTGCTCCCGATACCGGGTGGGCATCGCCATGCGCCCCTTGGCATCCAGGTTGATCGCGTTAACACCGCGCAACAATGTCCGTCACTCTCCTCAAAAACCCACTTATTACCACTTTTACCCACTTTCTGACACTATAGAGCTCAGAGGAGGGTTTAGTCAAGGCGAATTTGAGAATTTTTTCTTATAAGACAGTAACATAGGGACATTTTTTGCAGCAAAAAGCTAGACAGAATTCTGAGTATAAATCAGCATGGTAAGGAGAGAACTTAAAGTAATACCTTAAGTGTCAGGCTGGTTTTTTATGAAAATGGGGGAAGAGGTGGGAGAAAAATTGAAAAAGTGGCGTATACCACCCGTTTTGAAATTAAAGAGAGTCAGCCTATAAGCCGGGTTCTGTCGAGGACAACCATTCATCTAGGATATGTGTCACCACATATCTCAAGCAACCTACCCGGGAACAGTGCGGGTCACACCATTGTTCCCCTATTTGGTCTTGCTCCGAGCGGGGTTTACCATGCCGCCGAATGTTACCACCGACGCGGTGCGCTCTTACCGCACCATTTCAACCTTACCGGTACCCGAAGGTACTTAGGCGGTATATTTTCTGTTGCACTTTCCGTAGGCTCTCGCCCCCCAGGTATTACCTGGCGCTTTACCCTATGGAGCCCGGACTTTCCTCGATGCCGAAGCAGCGCGGTTGTCCGGCCGACTCTCTTACTTGGGAGTATACTATCCAGCCGCCCTCACCACAATCACTCTGCGGCTTTTAGTGTCAGTCCCAGCTCATAAAGCGCATTTTTTTTGAGCCCTGTCAGCCTGGCCACGGTTGCTGCCGCTTTTTTCGGTGGCTGTAGAGCCATAAATTCCTGTAGCAAAGCCTGTGGATCAACCTCAACACTCTCCAGACTCTGCTCTGCCTCGTAGCCATGTACCAGCACCACAAACTCACCACGCTGCTGATTGGCATCGGCGCGCATCCACTCCACCAGATTTCCCAATTCATCCCGCTGTATGGTTTCAAAGGTCTTGGTCAGCTCCCGTACCACTGCCGCTTGGCGATCAGCACCAAAAGCCTCAACCATGTCCTCTAGCGAATCCAAAATACGATGAGTTGACTCATAGAAGATCAAGGTACGGGGTTCACGAGCCAAGGCCTCCATGGCACGGCGCCGCGCTTCCTGCTTTGGAGGAAGAAATCCCTCAAAGCTAAAACGATCCGAAGGCAAACCTGCCACAGACAGTGCCGCAATCAGGGCCGAGGCGCCAGGGATTGGCACCACTTTGTATCCCGCTTGCTGCACTTCCCTTACCAAATAGAAACCAGGATCACTGATCAACGGGGTTCCCGCATCAGAAATCAACGCAATGGACACCCCCGCCTCCAGGCGTTCGATCAAACCTGCCGCAGCATTACGCTCATTGTGCTCATGCAAAGCCAAAGTGCGGGTCGAAATACCATAATGGGAGAGCAAACGACCGCTATGGCGAGTATCCTCTGCCGCAATCAAATCAACTTCGCGCAGGGTTTGCAACGCCCGCTCTGTAATATCTGACAGATTACCAATTGGCGTAGCGACTATATATAAGATACCCGGTCTATTTGACACAACATCTCCTCATCACGATACTGGTGGAAAATTTCAACGAGCCGTTGTTCATGCAAAGCAGAAATACTCTCTTTTTAACCCTTCTTCTCAGCCTTGGCGGCCTGGCGGGATGCTCCAGCGTGGAACCGCCTAAAACGGTAGCGCAAGCCGAACCCATCGAGGCCGAAGCTATCCAGCAGGAAGTTGATCCACTCCAAGCCCTTCGCCAGCAGGCAGAACAGAGTCGTTCGCCACAACGGGAAAATTATCTTACCCAACTTGCAACCATCCTATTCTACCAGGGAGAGTTAGAGGATGCTGCAGAGATACTCAAAGAGATTGAGATTGAAGGTCTAGAGATTGGGCTACTCATTCGCCGCCAGCTATTGGCGTCCCAGCTAGCAGAAAAACAGCAGGCACCAGAGCAAGTAATTGCTGAGCTACATTACTTATCCGGTATTCCATTGGGCGATGCCGGACAGGCCAAGCTCTATCAGCGACTACGCATTGATGCCTATCGCCAATTAGGTGATATCCATAATGAGGTCGCAGCTCGCATCAGTATTATGGCCTATCTGGATGAAGGCATGGCACGCCTGAACAACCTTCAGCGCCTAATGGACCTTGCGCTATTAATTAACGACCGCCTGGAAGTGGAGTCAGACCCTGAGCGGAGATTAGTCCTACAGCAACAATTAGCCCAGTTAGCCGGCGCACTGGGAAACTGGCGCCAACGCTACGCAGAGGGGGAATCCATCCAACCTCTGGAAGGCATAGAGGAGGGGCTCGCCCCCATCACTACACCCAAGCAGATTGCGGTTTTGCTGCCATTTAGCAGTCGCTACGACAAAGCGGCGGAAGCGGTAAGAGAGGGAATTCTCACCGCCTATTACAATACGCCTGACAGTGACATCTCCTTGCGCTTCTATGATACCTACGGCAACAAAGACCAGGCCTGGGATGCCTATCAACGCGCCCTCAGCGAGGGAGCAGAATTTATCATTGGCCCATTAACCAAGGATGCGGTTAACACCATTGCCATCAGCAATGAGATTGAGGTACCAGTCTTAGCACTCAACCACGCTACCTATCCGGGCACCATTGGTAGTGGATTATTCCAATTCGCCCTGTCGCCAGAAAATGAAGCGTCCCAAGTGGCGGTACATGCCTGGAATCAGGGGCTTCGCCATCCAGTGATTCTGGTTCCTGATAACAACTGGGGCGAGCGGATCAGTATGGCCTTCCAAGAGACCTGGTACCAGCTGGGCGGCGAATTGCTCGGAGAACAGCGTTACGACAACAAGGCCAATGACTTCTCCAAGCCTATCCGCGCCCTGTTCGAGCTGGACATCAGTGACCAGCGCCATCGTGATTTACAAAAACTGCTTCGGCAGAATATCAAATTCACCCCTCGCCGCCGCCAGGATGTCGACTTCGTTTTCATTGCCGCTCAACCCCGCCAGGCCCGCCTGATACGTCCACAGCTCAAATTCCACTACGCTGGAGAGCTGCCGGTTTATAGTACATCACACCTCTATCAGGGCACGCCTGATACCCAACAAGACCGGGATATGGATGGCATCACCTTTGGCGATACACCCTGGACATTGGAAACCGGCAGCGGACATCCTTTACGGGATGAGATTCTCACCATCTGGCCTCGGGCAAATGAAAAACACTGGCGACTCTATGCCATGGGGATTGATGCCTTTGAGCTCAGCGCTTTCCTGCGTCGAGACACTATCAACCTAAACTACTATGGCGAAACGGGCGAGATGCAACTGACCTATGAAGGTAAGCTCTACCGACAACTGGAATGGGCCACCTTTCATCGAGGAAAACCCAAAAAAATCAACTAAGGAGAGAATGTGAAAGGGAATTCACGCCAACTGGGTAATCAAGCTGAACAGCAAGCCCTAGCCTACCTTGAACGCCAGGGTCTCAGCCTCATTAATCAGAATGTGCATAGCCGACGTGGGGAGATCGACCTAATCATGCGTCATGGTACCACTCTGGTTTTTATCGAAGTTCGCCAACGCAGTCGCAACCACCACGGCAATGCCCTGGAAAGTGTCTCCTGGCATAAACAACAGCGCATTATCCAAACGGCCCAACACTATCTACAGAGCAACCCAAAACTGGGTAAACATCCCTGCCGCTTTGATGTAGTTGCTATTGATACCATCAATGAGCAGCAAAAAATCCAATGGATTCAAGACGCATTTCAGGCATAATGAGGAACCTCAAGGCAAAACGACTGCCAAACAGAAGAATTCGTGACCCAAGGAGCCAAACTCATGCGTCATTTGCTGATTATCAGCGCCTTTATCACTAGTCTGCTCTCACTCCAGGGCTGTGCGCCTGCGGTGGTTGCGGGTGCAGCGGCCACCAGCGCTATCATCGTCGAAGACAGACGTACCACAGAAGCCTTCCTGCAGGATCAGACCATCAAATTCCGCGCCAACGATGCCATTTACTCTAACAAGGAGATTGGCACCGAGGTCCATATCAATGTTACCTCCTATAACCAGCAGGTACTGCTGACAGGTGAAGCGCCCACCGCGCCAATGCGGGATCAGGTTGAAGCCATTGTCGGCAGTATCGCTGGCGTTAAAAAGATCTATAATCAAATAAAAATCCTGCCCCGCTCCCATTTTGAAGCACGCAACAACGATTCAATGATTACCGCCAAGGTGAAAGGACGCATCCTTCGCAACTCCGATGTAGATCCGACTAAAATCAAAGTGGTCACCGAGCATGCCGAGGTCTTCCTGCTAGGCATCGTCACAGAAGAGGAAGCAGAAGCGGCCGTGGCAATCGCCCGAGATGTAGATGGCGTCAATCAGGTCGTCAAAGTCTTCGAATATATTGATGAAACCGAGGTTAGCAATCAGGAGAGGGAAATCACCCCTGAAGAGCTTAACTCGGAAGATGATGAAAAACTGCTGCAGGATGCAATGGAGCGACTCAACAACATCACTCCATACAGTGAACCTGAATCTAAACAGGAGTAATCACTCGCACTCATCCACGACAGGCGCCGCACCGGAAACTCCGCTGCGGCGTTGTTATTTAAACTATCGCGAAAACACCGACAAACATGTCAAAAACTGCACTTACAGAACAACAGATTGATAAATTACGCCAAATCGTAGGCGAAGAGAACTGCCTGACAGGTGAGGCCAACTGCTGGCCCTATGGTTATGACAACAGCCGCCGCCACAGCCTGCCAGAGATGGTGTTGTTCCCCTTGAACGAATCCCATGTCCAACAAATTATCCAATTCTGTTATGCGCATCGGATCACCGTCACCGCCCGGGGACGGGGAACCGGCACCACCGGCGCAACCGTACCTATCCATGGCGGTATCATCCTCTCAACAGAGCGGATGAAAGCGATCATCCAGATCGATCCCGCTAATCGACTGATGGTGGTACAACCAGGCGTTACCAATCAGCAGATTCAGGATGCGGCGGCAGAGCGCGGCTTTTTCTGGGCTCCGGATCCGACTAGCGCCGCCTTTTGCAGTGTAGGAGGCAACCTAGCCTACAACTCAGCCGGCCCCCGTGCGGTTAAATATGGTACCACTCGGGACAACGTGCTGGGGCTGACCGCCATCACCGGCAAAGGAGAGCGAATCCAGTGCGGCGTTTACACTACCAAAGGTGTTGTGGGCTACGACCTGACACGCTTACTGATTGGCTCGGAAGGCACCTTAGGCTTTATCACTGAGGCGATACTAAAACTCACCCCACTGCCTGAGACTAAACGCACCATGCAGGCAATCTATAGTGATATGGCGGCAGCTGCCTCAGCGGTATCACGAATCATGGCACAACCCATGACACCCTGCGCCCTGGAGTTTATCGATCAAAAAGCGATCGAGATGGTGCGAGAATATTCTGATGCAAAACTCCCGGAAGGGGCTGGTGCACTTTTGATGATTGAAGCGGATGGCCCGACTCAAGGCATCGATGCCGCCGTGGATGCCATTCATCAGGCTGCTCAAGGAGGTGGCTTGGTTGAGTTTACTATCGCCAACACCCAGCAAGAGATTGCCGCGCTCTGGGCGACTCGCAAGGCGCTCTCCCCCTCTCTACGAAAAGTGGCACCCAAGAAAATCAACGAAGATGTGGTGGTTCCCGTATCCCGCATGGCCGAGCTGATTGATGGTTTACAACAACTGGCCGAGAAGCACCAAATTATCATCGTCAACTTTGGCCACGCCGGAAACGGCAACATCCACGTCAACCTACTGGTTAATCCAGACGATCCTAATGAGATGCGACGCGCTCACCAATGCCTGGATGAAGTTTTCTCCTTGGTATTGGCACTTGGAGGAACGATATCTGGTGAACACGGTGTAGGCATGGAGAAGCAGGCGTTTGTTGACAGGGAGATCGACGCGCCAACCCTAACGCTAATGCGCCAGATCAAACAGCTGTTTGATCCTCACAATATCCTCAACCCTGACAAAATGTTTCCGGTTGAAAAGCCATAAACGACAATGCCAGCAAAATGCTGGCATTGGGATAACACTATCACCTCATGAGTGATTAGTTATTTTTAGCTCCCTGGTCAATCCAGGTTTTGATCAATGCCACCTCAGAATCATTCAAAGGTTTGTTTCCGGAACCATGGGGCATTTTCAGGGAGGGATCTGCTGCACCGCTAATCAAGCGGTATAGGGTGCTGGATGCGCTATCACCCGCCTCGATCACTGGACCAAACTTGGTACCATTCATCAGGTTCTCGTAGCGCACCATGCTCAGTCCATTCTTCTCAAAGCCTGCGCCGCCTTCCTGATGACACTTCAGACAATTGGCTTTTAGAATAGGCTGAATATCTTCACTAAAGCTCACTTTGCCCTCACTGGAACAACCCACCAAGATCGCCATCAGGCCCACGGGTACCAGAGAGAGTGTCATTTTTAATTTACTCATTGCCTATCCTCCACAAAAATTGATCTTGTTTTTTTAGTTACACCAGCCGCTGACTTATCTCCCGCCCCCAGCCAGTTTCAACACTACAATTGACCCTTGTAACCCCATAACTATTAAGAAATTATTAATGGAATTACTGCGGCATCTTGGACCCATACTAAACCAGTCTAGCTATAAAATCTCAAGGTTTTTTCATCAAGACCTGATCCACAATTTCCTTGTCATTTTTAATTTATTTTTTCCCGATAAACTGGAAATTCGAAATCAAAGCTGTAGAATCCACCCTCAAGGGACATACATATGAGTTTATCCCATATTAACCCATATCGGCCCGAATAAACATTACACTAGACGAAAAATGAGGTCTTACATGAGTTGGCGTTTCTTTGTTCATTTCTCCCATCTCCCGCTTGTTCAAAAGGTACTTTATAGCGGTGCCCTCTGTGTATTGGGGCTAGGCTACTCCTTTGCCATGATCTATGTATTTGCCAGCCACCACGGTCGAGACGGTCAGGACATGCTGACGGTTGAGGACATCGTCATCGCCTATAGCGGTAGTAAATCGGGTACGGTGCTTGAAGGCGCCCTAAAGGGCCCTATGTCCAACATGCTCTCTGCCGACGAAAACCTGAAAATCGTCGGCTGGGTACAAAAAGGGATCAGCGAAGAGAGCTATGAGAATACCTATAAGGCCATCTTTGACAAGCGCTGCATCACCTGCCACAACAAGCGTAACCCACATCTTCCCCAATTGGAGGATTTTGAAGGCATTCAGCATGTCTCAGAAGAAGATCATGGTGCCGACCTGTTCACTCTGGTACGGGTTTCTCACATCCACCTATTTGGCCTAACCTTTATCTTCTTTATGGTGGGCTCCATTTTCTGCCACGCCTATATGAAACATGAATGGATAAAGGTCACCATTATCGGCATTCCCTTTATTGCTATTTTCCTGGACATCTCCGCCTGGTATATCACCAAAATCTTTGAACCCTTTGCCTGGGTGGTCATTGGCAGTGGTGCTGCGATGGGCACCTGTTTTGCCATCATGTTCTTTATTTCCATGTACCAGATGTGGCTTTACAAACTGCCTGAAGAGGCAAGTAAAGAGGACAAAAGCGTTGTTCAGCGGGATGATAACGAATCCGTCAGCCGCCTGAATATTTAACCGCCCAGCCCCCTTCGGGGGGCTGTTTCTCCCGATCTTGAAACCATAGGAGTGAAGGAATGCGATTCCCCCGCTGGTCACTATTACTATTGATTATTTCCCTGGCTGGGTGTGACTCCGCCCCCCCGCCAACCGAAAATCTCAATCATCCACCACTTAGCGCCCCCCCTGCTGACAACGTAATGCAAAAGGAGGAAAAGCATGTTGGCGACATTGAACAGGGACGCAAAGTGGCGGAAGCGAGTTGCACACTTTGCCACGGCATGAATGGCGTGCAAGCCCGCAGTGGTGCGCCCTTTATCGCGGGTCTAGAACAAGACTATCTAGTCCGTTCAATACTGGCCTATACCAATGGCGCACGCAAACACCCAGAAATGGAACGGGTAGCCAAACAGCTTGCACCGGAGGATCTGGCCAATGTATCCCACTACTACGCCTCTCTGAAGACCCAGTGGCAAGGTGCAATTGCCACTCAAGAGAGTAAATCCATTCTGACCGACCAAAAAGCACTACGCCAAGGCTCCCTCATTGCGAATAGCTGTAATGGCTGTCATGGCGAAAAGGGACGCAGCAGTAAACATGTTAATACGCCCAGTCTGGCAGGCATGCCACTAGAGTACTTTGAGCCAGCCCTCAACAGCTACTTTAATGGAGAGCGGGAACACCATTTGATGGCAATGTTCAAAGAGATGCTCGCCGGCCAATCGGAGAAGATTCGAGGCATCGCGGCTCACTACGCAGTGCAGACTCCCCAACGCCCCCCCAAACCCTCCCAGGGTAATGCCAACCGGGGTAAAAAGCTGGCAGAGCGCTGTGCAGGTTGTCACGGCTATGATGGCAATAGCCTCAACCCTTACATGCCCAGTTTGGCAGGTACTCCGGCCCCTTATCTGGTCAAAGCCACCAAAGATTACCGGGATGGGCAACGTAACGAAGAGCTAATGAAAGATCCTGTCGCCGGGTTAAGCGACCAACAGATCGTCGACATTGCGGCCTACTTTGCATTACAAACGACGGAATCCCCGCTACACAAAGATATTGACTCTGATGGTGCGTTCCACCCATTGGAAGATGGTAAGCGAATGGCCGCCTCTTGTAACGGCTGCCATGGACCGAACGGCAACAGCAACACCAAGAAATTTCCCAGCCTGACCGGTCAGGATGTGAAATACCTGGCAAGAGCCACCAAGGCCTATCAAACAGACCAACGTCACCACAAAGCGATGACCAATCTGGTCTCCGGCTTGAGCGATGTGGACATTGAGAAAATTGCCTACTTCTACGCCACCCAGGAACCCCTAAAGCAGAACAAACCTGGCATAAGTGGTGATATTGCACGGGGTGAAAGCCTAGCTCCAGCCTGCACCATGTGCCATGGAGAAAAAGGGATCAGCGGCGATCCTGCCAATGTCCCCAGCTTGGCAGGACAGGATGCCTTCTATCTGGTTTCAGCGACCTTGGATTACCGCAACGGTAAACGCAATAACGACAATATGGCGAATGTCATGGACGATCTAAGCGAACAAGATCTCAAAGACATTGCCAGCTACTTTACCGCCCAAGAGCCGGTAAAACCGATCACCTATCTGCCAGATGATCCCGCCAAGCTGGTGGAAGAGCGCTGCAGCCGCTGTCATGGCGAGCGAGGCTACAGCACTCAACCCGGCACACCTCGCCTTGCGGGACAGATGGAGTCCTACATCGTACTGGCAATGCAGGAGTACCAGCAGGGCCTACGTAAAGATCCCAAAATGACCGCCATGTCAGATGTCCTCAGCTTGATTGAGATCAAAGCAATCGCAGCCTATTACGCCAAGCAGTAACAATAACGCGAGTCATATCTCGATAAGAGGTATGACTCGCCTATCCCATTTGCCCCCCTTGTTATTCAGTGGCAATATAGCTTCCCAATCATTTGCGCATTTAGAAAATCAGGAAAGTCTACTTTGTCTACACACCCCGTTATGGAAGAATATCCAGCGACACAAGCATCAAAATTCAATCTCGGCACACTCTTTACCATTCTGGCAACGCTGCTTTTCGCCATTGTCTTTCTGAAAAATGCCTGGATCACCGAAGATGCCTATATCATCTACCGAAGTTTGGAGCAGCTGTTCGCAGGTAATGGCCCAATCTGGAATCCCAATGAACGGGTCCAGGTATTTACCAGCCCATTGTGGTATTGGTTATTAGCCATTCCGAGACTCCTCTCTAATGACCACTTTCTAAACAGCATTATTGTTTCACTGCTGCTATGTGGCGTGACGCTCTATTACCTAAAGCAAATAGTTAGCAGTGGCTACACCTTTATGATCGCCGTACTGTTGCTGATCAGCAGTAATGGCTTTATGGACTACTCCAGTTCTGGACTGGAAAACCCACTTGGTTATGCTCTACTCGCCCTTTTTACCTATTACTACCTCACCCTGTTTAAATCGCAACAGACACTTGAGCAAAGCTATAAAACGTTACAACTGCTCTTCATCACCTTTGGCTTAGTCATACTGACCCGCCATGATTTGGTCACATTGATTTTACCTGCCATGGGCTACCTGCTATTCCATTACTGGCGCCCTATCTCTCTTTCCAAATGGGCACTGTTACTCTTATTGGGTTCCGGGCTTTTTATTGGCTGGTCACTCTTTTCACTGTTCTATTACGGCTCCATCTTCCCCAATACCGCCTACGCAAAACTCAATACCGGTATTCCTAAAGAACAACTGATGATGCAAGGCTTGATTTATATCAAGTCAGGCCTAATGAGAGACACCCTGTATAGTTTGATTCTCTTTGCAGCAATCATTGTCAGCCTGTTCTTCTCATCAAAAGCTGTGCGCTTTTTAGGCCTGGGGCTACTGCTGAATCAGATCTATATCATTTCAGTAGGTGGAGACTATATGCTGGGCCGCTTCTTCAGCTATAGCCATCTACTCGCCATTATTATTCTCTGTATCAGTCCGATTCCGGCCTGGCTGGCAGCACACAAGCAGCGCCTTATCATTGCCCTGCCAGTTGGATTATTGGGATATAGCATTTTGTATCCCCACACCCCACTGAATGCTTCATTGCATCATCAAAACATGCAAATTGTTGATGCCATTGCGGATGAAAGAGGCTTCTACTTTGAGACCAACTCGCTCTACGCCTATGTAGATTATCAACTACGTGATGAAGCGAAACGCCAACCACAATTTCCAGAACACCCCTGGAGCGCCACAGGCAGGCTTTTATCCCAACGCGCTCCCACCATTACTTCAGTCGCTGCGGTTGGCATGTATGGCTACTGGGCAGGCACCCAGCATATTATCGTGGACCGCCTAGGCCTCTCCGACCCATTGTTGGCCAGGCTGCCGACCACCAATAAAAGGCCCTGGCGTATCGGCCATTTTGAAAGGGATATGCCCGTAGGTTATATGAGAACCCGAGCATCGGGACGCATGATGATTCAAGACAAGGAACTAGCGCTATTCTTCTCAAAAATAGCCCTCATAACCCAACACCCTGAACTCTTTAACAAAGATCGACTTAAAGCGATCTGGGAATTAAACACCGGTAAATATCAACCGCTACTTGCTCGCTGGCAAAACCCGCCAGAGAGCTATACCAATATTACCTTTACACCAAATGGGACAACAACCATCCGCCTGGCACAGTAAAGCTCAATGGGCTACCCAATCTCAAAGTAGCCCATTAAACCGGTCTTCATATGTTCGATCAGGTGGCAGTGGTACATCCACTTGCCTGGGTTATCCGCCTTAAAGGCGATACGGATCGTCTCATACTCACCCAGCATGACCGTATCCGCCTGATAGGGATCAATCTGCCGCTTATTACTTTCCAGCACCGTAAAAACCACACCGTGAAGATGAATGGGGTGATGATACTGGCTGGTATTTTCCAGCTGAAAAATATAACTCTTACCCAAGTTCAACGTGGCAAGTGGTGGGGGAATCTTCCCTTCAGACATCCCCTGCCAGGGAATCTTATTGATCGCCCAAAAACTTGGCTTGCCCGATTCACCCATTGGGGCCACCGCACCACTCCAATCAAAAGTAAATGGCAAGATTTCAGCGCCCGCCAGCTCGGGTAGCGAAATCGGATTAGCCGGGAGTGTCGGTATCGTGGTGCGCTGAGGATTATCCGAAGCCACTGTGCGCAGGGTACACAGGCGCTCCTTGCGGCCTCGACCACGCATTCGATAAACCGGGATCTCACGGCCCACCGCTGCGGGAGCAATTAACCCCACATCCACTCGCATTCCTGGCCCGATAGGATATTCCTGCTGAGGCCGTGGAGGATTCAATGGCATGCCATCATAAGCGAGATATTTCACCCCCTCCCACTCGATCCACACATCGTAGGTCAAGGTGTTATCCAGATTTGCCAGACGCAGACGTATGGCACCGCCAACGGGTATCTCAATGACGGGATAGTGATCACCATTGATGGTCTGCCAAGTACCTGGCGTGCCCATACGAGCCGCCTTGCGGGGCGTGCTCAGGGGCATGAAGCTGCCATCGTCATCCAGGCGCCACTTCTTCAAAACCATCGGGATATCGGCATCAAACGACACAGGCGTTTTCTCTTCCACCACCAACAGTCCAACAAGCCCTTTGCTTAACTGCTCGACACTATTGATATGGGGGTGAAACCAGAAGGTACCCGCATCTGGGGTAATAAAATCATAAACAAAACTCTCCCCAGGCAGCACCGGGGGTTGGGTCAGAAATGGCACTCCATCCATGGCATTATCAATGCGGATGCCATGCCAGTGAATCGTCGTGGCCTGATCCAGCTTATTCACCAGCTTAACCCGCAGGCGCTGACCTTGCCGCGCCCGAAGTACCTCGCTGGGCGCCTGACCATTGTAAGTCATAGCTGGTGTCATCATGCCGGGCTTGAAGGTCACTGGCGTGCGCTCTGCGACCAGCACATAGTCAAAACCTGGTTCATCCTCGCCTCGACGGATCATGCACCCTGGCATGACGGCTACCAGCCCAAGGCAGGCAGTGCTCTGCAAAAACGCCCGACGATCCATTCCCACTACCCCCGACTAATATGATTATCCCAATGGGTGGCCAACGGCTCACCCGCCTCAAGCGCTACCAGCTCTCCATCAGCAAGCTGATAACAATAGAGACCGCCTCCGCCACTGCTTAACAGGAATTCACCGGTATCACCACCTGCCGCAATGCCACAACCATCCGCCACCTCGACAGAACCGACATAGCGCCGCTCTGAGGCCGACCAGAAGGTCACCAGATTCCCTTTGGGGGATGAGATCGCAAACCACTGACCAGAGGGGTCAGGACAGACACTGCCACAGTAGTTGCGCATCTGGCGCTGAATTGCCTGGGGTGCCTCCAGCAGTTGAATGGTCTCACCGCGACGATGTACACCCACCAATGGTGGCTGATCCGCTGGGGAGCCCTGATACTGCATGGCAAAGCAGACCTCGTCCCGCTGATTAACCGCAAAGTGGCGAATGCTGTTTTGATGCATCGCTTCAGGCAATTTATGCTGTTCCAGCAACTTACCTGACTCGCTATCCAGATAGACCAAAGAGGGCGACATGGTATCCAAATTGAGTTTGCTGCGACCGGTCTCTGGACGGGTCAGAATGCCCCCATTAGCGATCACCAGGGTTTTACCATCGGAGAGCATTCGCAACTCATGGGGGCCAATACCGTGAGCATCAAATTCAGCAATCTTTTGATAACCCTTGTTTACATCCCACACCCCGATTTTACCATCGCCACGCTCCACATCATTTTCCGTGGTGTAGAGATAGCGGCCATCGGCGGAGTAGAGGCTATGCCCATAGAAGTGCCGACTTTCAGCACTCTCCTGGTGGAACAATACCTCGCCAGAGTCACTATCCACCACCATCAGATAGGTGCCGGGTCGGCGTGCGGATGCCGCCACATGAGGTAACAGGGGATGCACCGCGAGGCCATGCCCCCGACTCGGCAACGGCGTGGCAAACAACACCCGGCCATCGCCATCAAATCCACTGAGGAAGTAGCGCCCATCCAGATCTGCCCTGGCGCTATAGAAGCGTGACTTTTTCCCCTGCCCCGATAACAGGCTGTTGGCAAAGCCACTCACGGGAAATGCCATGGAGGCAGCCGCCATGGCGTAGAGAAACTGACGACGATTAAGACTCATAACCTAATCTCCATCCAGTGCGTTAAAGCCCAAAGGGATATTCAGGGCCTGAGGCAAATCCCCCATCAGCAGACTTTGCAACTGGCGAATCGATGCCAGCAGAGCCTCCACTTCAGGACGGTGCTTCTCATTCTTCAGCATCTTATACAAAGGTTGTTTGATCTCCGCGGCAGCCTGATAGGTGTGTTGGAAAGCCTGATGAATCTGCTTATCCAGCGCAGCGCCGTTATCTACCCCCTTCAGCATAGGTGCAAAACCCACGCTGTAGAGGGACTCTACCGCCTGGAGATTTAAGGTGATATTGCGCAGCGAACGCAGGCTACGCCAAGACTCCAGATAACGTGGTTTACTGCTATCCATACTCTCGCCCATGGGGCGCAACAGCTTCTGATCAATCACCGACTGCACCTGAGTGTAGAGGCTATTGTAGAAAGCGATCCCCACCTGCGAGGTCTCTGCCAATCCATGCTCATAGCTATCCAGTTCAAAAAATTCCCCAGACTTCAGGTAGAGCTGCTCAAGGGGCGGCGGTGTCGCACGCCACTCTTTCAATAGCTCTGCAGACATGGTGAAGAGATTGTGGCTGATAGCCTCTACCAAATGGCAACGGTAATTGGCTTTGCCCGCTTCAGCATAAGCATTGGCATCCTTGCCCCGGGCAAACAATAATCGCTCAAGCGCGCTAAAGCCCTGTACCGCAACACTGCTGTGCGTAAAGGTATCCGGCTTTAGCGTTCCCAGATCCCCTTCGGCCAACAGTTGGGCTATCTGCTTGTTACCAGTGTTATGCTTATCCGGCCACAACTGATAGCGGTGGTAACGGTTAAACAGCTCCGTTGGGCCATAACGCAGATGCTGTACGCCCGCCCAACCATCCATCGCCCCGTTAAAGGCACTTTTCAGCTTATCCAGATTGGCTTCATTCACCTCACCACAAAACTGATTGCTCTGTTTTTCCAGCACCTGAGTGGCGTCCACCAACTGCTGATAACGGGGCACAATGTGCTCGTCGATAATCGCGCTGTTTGCTTTTAGCCATGTGGCATCCGCCGATACCACAGTGGGTAACAGCAGTAGAAAAGTGTTGAAAAGGGTTTTCAGATTCATTGCCTCTGCCTTTATAGAGATTCGATAAAACGGATCAACTGATTACGTTGCTGGCGACGCATATTCACCACCGCATCCCGCGACTTTTGAGCCTCCCCACCATGCCAGAGAATCGCCTCTAACAAAGAACGGGCACGCCCATCATGGAGATAATAACTGTGTTGGTTGACCACCGGGGTGAGCCCGATTCCCCACAGCGGCGGTGTTCGCCACTCCCGGCCATTGGCCACCCCCTCTGGACGATGGTCTGCCAAACCCTCACCCATATCATGAAGCAGCATATCGCTATAGGGCCATATCAGTTGCTGTGACTGCTCGGGCTGATCCGGTAAAACCCGGGTCATATATTTAGGTGTGTGACAGGCAATACAACCACTCTCATAAAAGAGCTGCTTACCCGCCAACACATCTGGCGCCTCCACATCCCGTCGTGCTGGTACCGCCAGATTACGCGAATAAAACACCACTAAATCCACCACCATGCTGTGTGCTTCCAGGTTCTCATACTGTGGACTATTGCCCGTCGGTGCTTGAAGGCAGACCGCCTGTTTCTCTGTACACTCTCCAGCCCCCTGAGGATGTAGCGGCACTGAAATACCCATATCACCGGAGAAGGCATCCTGGGACTGCTCATTGATAGAGGGCGAGCCTGCCTTCCAACCAAAACGCCCCAGCATGACTTGATTGCGCTCTGCACTCCATACCCGGTTAGGCCGACCGGAGATGCCATCACCATCACGATCCTCCGGATCAGCTTGTGCCAGGATATCCTCTTCCGCAATCGCCTCCAGCAAGCCCAAGCCAATCATCGGCGGTGCCACCCGAGGGGAGAGCATCACTTGGGGATGCATCTCTCCATAACCCAGCTCACTGACCGAGTAACGGGGTTGACGCAGACTGACCACCTCGCCATCCGCCAATGCCAGAGGCATCTCCTGATAACGAATCTGCATCTGCCCCTCTTTAGGCAACCCCGCCACGGCAGTATCCTGCAACTGGCTGCCATAGGTAGGCTCGGGAATCACATTCGCCTTATGCTCTGCCAGTCGTGCTCGCTGCGCCTCATTTTGTGGGGGGATGCTTAGCCTCAGAAACATCGACACCGCATTATCTGTCTTATCTTGCGGTGGGTGCCCCCGTCCATCCCTCAAATGACAACGCTGGCAGGATCGGGCATTGTATAGCGGCCCCAGACCATCCGCCGCCTGGGTTGATGAAGGGGCAGTGACCCATAATCGCTTAAAGAAGCTATTACCGATATTGAAATCCATCTCCCGCTCGAAAGCGATGTTCGCCGAGGGGTGAGAAAAGGCATTGCGGTCGAGTCGTTTGTGATGGGTTGTCGCCCCACCAGGCAGATGCTCGTAAGGCTCTGCCTTAGAGAAATCTGTCGTTGGCAGCGTATCCACTACTGACCTGCTATGACTGCTCCACATCAGCAACAGTACCGCACAGATCACCTTTACCTTCACAACCATCAACCCAGACTATCAATGCATCACAGAATCCGGGTTATCCAGGCTATCGGATCCTTCGAAAGCCAAACCGTCCAGACTTAATGTCACAACCGCTTTTTCAATCACCTTGGTCTGTGCCAACAACGCAGAGATGGCCGCCATCACCTTACCATTGCCCTCAGTGTTACCATGACCGATCAGTTGATCATAGGCAACGCCCTCTTTCTCCGCGCTGTCCACCAGCACCTGCATCTTTGCCAGCGTATTGTCCAAGGCTTGCAACAACTGCTGATTAAGCTCCGCGTCAACAGCCTCCACCAACTGCGAGGCATTAGGACCCGACACCTTTTCCCCATTCACCCGGGTATAGCTACCGGTGTAAACATTCTTAATACTTAACGCATCGTTGTAGTGGGAAGCATGTGTGTTATCGCTGAAACAGTCAGGCTCCTCTTCCGGGTCATGTACCATCAATCCCAGCTTCATACGCTCTCCGGCCAGCTCGCCATAAGAGAGACTCCCCATACCGGAGAAGATCGCCGCAACCGCGGCCTTACTATCCCCTTCTAGCAAATTAGCCCGCGCCTCGCCGTTGGTATCCCATTGTTCCACCATCCACGCCAGCTCATCCACCAGCAGCTCAGTCACCGCTTTCAGATATTCGCCCCGACGGTCACAGTGCCCTACCATGCAGTTTTTCACATCAAAGTCGCTGGCAGGCCGGTTACCAGCACCGGGGCCGGTGCCATTCAGATCCTGTCCCCATAACAGAAACTCGATAGCGTGATAGCCCGTCGCCACATTGGTCTCCACATCATCAATCTCATGTAGCGTCTCACTTAGTAATGCCTTGGTGATATGGGTCGCATCAATCATGTCACCACCGATATCGATCTTCTTATTGGCAATGATATTGGCCGTGTAGAAATAGTTCTCATCCGACTCATCGCCATAACTGGCCGCCACATAGTCGATCAACCCCTCATCCAGAGGCCAGGCATTCACCTTCCCTTCCCAATCATCCACAATGGGATTTCCAAAACGGAAGGCTTCACTCTGTTGATAAGGCACACGGGCCGCCTTCCAAGCATCACGAGCCACCTGAAGATTCTGCTCAGTTGGCGAAGCGATCAACTGCTCCACCGCCACCAGTAACTCACGGGCCGTTAGCAGCGAATCCCCATAGATGGTATGAGCCAGATCCGTGTAGTGGGTAATCACCTCCCTCTCTGAAGGAGCGGCAAACACCTGGCTACTCAGACAACAGGCGAAAATAAAAGCAAGACTCTTTTTCATCCAATAACTCCCTCTCTTTTCAGAGCAAACCGTGGGGCACTCCTGACAGCGCTATTGGCATGTCCAAGAGGTACCGATTTGAAAATAATAATAATGAGAATCATTTTCATTTTCAATCAAAAATTTCCCCGCTTAAGAAAAGGGATAAACCCGCCGCCACAGGTCCATAACAATTCACTACCCAGGCCTGACAAAATGAGGGTAATATCCGCCCAACACGCTGCAACGGGAAATGCAGTGACAAATCCAGTTTTTGATATATCTTGTAAGGAAACCACTGAATAGCACCAAGCACCGCTCTGCGTGACGAATTCTCACTGGATCAGAGACCTGCAACCAGGCCACTTCGTCACAGCTCAGCCTAAAAGCCTTCGTGGAAATTGGATCTATTCAGAGATTTCTTGGTAGTCAGCCTCCAGAATTCACGGCATCACAGAGAGTTCTGGCGCCTGACCCGTTGATAGTCACACGCTTGACGAGGTTTGGAATGAATAAGCAGACAGTTGGCTGGCGCGAATGGTTAACCCTACCCGAGCTAGGCATTCCCCACATTAAAGCCAAAATTGACACCGGCGCTCGCACATCAGCGCTTCATGCCTTTTTTGTAGAGCCCTACGAAGAAGAGGGCAAACCCTGGGTGCGTTTTGGTATGCACCCCTACCAGGACCGTACTGATGTAGAGATAGTCTGTACTGCCCCCATCGTCGACCAGCGCCAGGTACGGGACTCCGGCGGGCATGAAGAGACCCGCTACGTCATCAGCACACCACTGCATATTGGTGAAGAGAGCTGGCCAATCGAAATCACCTTAACCAACCGGGAATCGATGCGCTTTCGCATGTTATTAGGCCGTACCGCGATGCATCAGCGGCTATTGGTCGATCCAGAAGCCTCATTTCTACTGGGCAAACCCAGACACCCAAAATAAATGTCACAATAAGATGGCATAAAGGACAGACTATGAAGATCGCAATTCTCTCGCGGAACAAAAACCTCTACTCCACCCGACGACTGGTGGAAGCCTGTGAACAGCGGGGCCATGAGGTAAGGGTCATTGACACCCTACGCTGCTACATGAACATCAACTCAGAAAAACCCGAAATCCACTACCGTGGTGATAACCTGGAAGGCTTCGACGCAGTAATCCCCCGTATCGGTGCCTCGATCACCTTTTATGGTACGGCGGTGTTACGTCAGTTTGAGATGATGGGGGTTTTTCCCGCCAACGAGTCCGTTGCCATCACTCGCTCAAGGGATAAACTGCGCTCCCTGCAACTCCTCTCCCGCCGAGGCGTCGGCATGCCTATCACCGGCTTCGCCCACTCCCCGGATGACATACAAGATCTCATCAAAATGGTAGGCGGTGCACCACTGGTGATTAAATTGCTGGAGGGTACCCAAGGCATTGGTGTCGTATTGGCAGAGACAAAGAAGGCAGCAGAGAGCGTTATCGAGGCCTTTATGGGCATGAAAGCCAACATCATGGTACAAGAGTTCATCAAAGAAGCCGGCGGTGCTGACATCCGCTGCTTTGTCATCGGCAACAAAGTAGTCGCCGCCATGAAGCGTCAAGGTGCCGAAGGCGAGTTTCGCTCCAACCTGCACCGAGGAGGCAGCGCCGAACTAGTAAAGATCACCCCAGCAGAGCGCGCTACCGCCATTAAAGCGGCTAAAATCATGGGTTTGAATATTGCGGGGGTAGATATTCTACGCTCCAGCCGAGGACCACTGGTCATGGAGGTTAACTCCTCACCCGGTTTACAAGGAATTGAAGAGTCCACCAAGAAAAATGTGGCGGGCATGATTGTAGAGTTTATCGAAGCCCATGCTAAACCCCATCGCACCAGAACCCGAGGCAAAGGATGATCCCATGCCATCACGTATTCCCCTGATCTGTATCAACGGCAACGAGATAAAAGCAGGAGAGCATCGCACCATAGATCTACCGGTTGGCAAGCTCTATACCCATACCTCCATGTCCATGCCGGTACAGGTAATTCGGGGAAAAAAAGATGGCCCTCGCCTGTTTGTCAGTGCCGCCATTCACGGTGATGAAATTAACGGCGTCGAAATTATTCGGCGTCTACTCAAACTCCCGGCCTTGAATCGAATGCGCGGTTCACTGATCGCCGTTCCCATCGTCAACGTCCACGGCTTTATCAATCACTCCCGCTACCTACCCGATAGACGAGACCTTAACCGTTCCTTCCCCGGCAGTGAGAAAGGCTCCTTAGCCGCCCGCCTCGCCAACCTGTTTATTCGCGAAATCATCGACAACGCCACCCACGGCATCGACATTCACACCGCCGCCATCCATCGTAATAACCTCCCCCAGATCCGCGCCAATATGGATGACCCAGACACCGCCGAACTCGCCCATGCCTTTGGCGTACCCGTGGTGCTCTCTGCCAACGTAAGAGATGGCTCACTGCGGGAAGCTGCTGCCAACAAAGGCATCCCCACCCTGCTCTATGAGGCGGGCGAAGCACTACGCTTCGATGAATTGGCCATTCGTGCCGGCGTAAACGGGGTGGTCAATGTGATGCGCCACCTGGGCATGCTGCCCGCCAGCCGCCGCAAAAGGAAAGCGGTTGAGCCCGTCGTCGCCAGCACCAGTAGCTGGATACGGGCAGCTGACAGCGGAATTTTACGCCCCCTCGTCGGCCTTGGTTCCAGAGTCAAAAAAGAGGGGCTACTCGGCGTGGTCTCCGACCCCTTTGGCGAAAAAGAGGTCCCGATCCACTCCCCCTACAACGGCATTCTCATCGGACGCACCAACCTCCCTCTAGTCAATGAAGGCGATGCCCTGTTTCATATCGCCCGCTTCAGCGAGCCCAGCAGCCATATCAGCAGTAAAGTGGAAGAGTTCACCGAAGAGCACCAACCCGAAGCCGATGAACCCACGGGACCGGAAAGCCCTATCCTTTAAGCACTACACATTGCAAAATGAACAGCGCAATGGTGCCAACCAGTTCCGGCTAACGGCCGGTATGACGCTTATATTCCACACCATGCAATGCCATAGACAAAGCAACGCTCCCTCACTACAATTCCGCCCGCAAAATATCCACAATTAAAGGAGTTAAAAATGAAAAAAGCCGGAATATTGGCTGCAGCGATACTGGGCATCAGCACCCTCAGCCCAGCTCAAGCGGAAGAGAACCTCAACAAAGTCGGCTTGGGTTTAGGCATCCCTTACGGATTATTGGGCGCTAACGCCGAACTTGGCCTACATCCCAACCTGGCACTCACCGGTGGAGTAGGTATTACCCCTGGAGGATTAGGCTGGGCAGTCGGCGCACGTGCCTATGGCCCCAAACTGGGCTCAATACGACCACGCCTCACAGCACTGCACGGCGTAGTTGCCATTCTGGAAACCCAATACTGGTATGGCGACTCCGACTATGAAACCATCACAGGTAACGCCATCGGCATCGGCCTAGAGTGGGAAAGCACCACCGACACCTTTATTGAATTGGATATCCTCAGCACCGATGCAGACGTGCCTGCAGGTGCAACCCAAGAGGGTGGCGACACGAAAATCAGCATCGGCTACGGTGTAAAATTCTAAGTCCCCGATCAGACGAGTCACCCGCAATGGGTGACTCCGCTCACCCCAATGAGAATACCCGGTCAATTTCAGCAAACCCCGGTCGATCATCAACATCATCACACAAACAAGCCGCCATCAAAGACGTTAAGCGCTCAACCACCGTAACCGCCTCATCACCCACCAGACGGCACAAAATCTCTTCCATCAAACAACCAAAAGCACGCACCTCAATCCGCGCCAAGCGCTCCGCCTCAAACGAACCCAAGCCTCCGTAATAGCTAGCCGCACCGAAATCACTGAGTAACGCCTCCCCATCAGAGGTCACCAGAATATTATGCCCATAAAGATCACCATGGTTGATCCCTCGTTCATGCAGATGAACGGCCACCGAAGCAATGCTTCGCAATATCCGAAGCCCTTCATCCACTGAAAAAGTACGGTCCTCGGCATACACATCACGGGTACAAGAATCCAGACTCGGCGGCCCAGCCAGATTGCCATACACCTCATCAATCAAGGCCAACAGCAACCCTGCACGCCCCTCAGGATGACAATCCAATGTACCCAGTACCGGCACCAGAGAATCATGTACACCTGCGGCCAGTGAAGCAGCCATCTCATGCTCCGGCAAGCCATCACTGGTTATCGCCCCCTTAAACACCTTCAGCGCCATATCCCCCAGTGCTCCCCGGCGCACCAAAGAGATCACCCCAGATGCCCCCTCGCCCAACGAGTGGCACACCTCCAACTCATCCCAATGCACCGACTCCACAGACGCCTTAAAGGGAGCCGCCGGAGAAAATGGGTTACCCGAAAAAGCCAACCAAGAGAGCTTCGGCAGCTGTAACAACCAATCCGGCAGTCCCTCCAGCAGATTCGCCGAAAGACGCAGCAGCTCAAGATTCACCAAACGCGACATGGATGATGGCAGCTCACGCAACCGATTCCCCGCCAGCATCAGTTTCTGTAAACGCACACAATCACCAAGCGCAGCGGGCAATGCTTCAACACAATTATCCGTCAGAATCAGCCAACGCAGCTTTGGTGGCAAAGCCTCAGCAGGCACCTCCTGAATACGACACGCTTTAAAGCCCACCATTTGCAGCTCAGGGCACTGCCCCAGCACAGCCGGCATCACCTCAAAAGGGTTATTGGATGCGAAAAAAATACGTAGTTTTTGAAAGCGGGAAAAATCATCCGGCAGGCAACTCAACTGATTATCCGACAGATCCAACACCTCCAACGAATCCGCCAAGGTAAACAGCTCCTGAGGAAACGCCGTCAAACCACAAGCCAATTTAACCCGCTTCGCCCCCACCAACCGACCCGCATAAAGATCATCTAACGTCTGCATAACAATCTAAAACAACCTAGAAAAATTCAGGCGACTATTGGAACATATTGGGGAATGGATGAAAAATCACATCTTCAATACCTTGCCTATCCCCATCCATCTCACCTAAAAAAACAGCAGAGATGAATGATCATCTCTGCTGTCACTTTCTATAAAGCACTTACCAACACATTATTGAATCAGCCACCCTCTACCGACATCTCCAATGTGTCACCTTCTTGGCGATGGGTATTCAATTTAAAGTCATTGGTGCTAGCTATTTTCCGAATGATCCGCCTTGCTTTAGGTGTGTTTAATTCAGTAATCAGCTTCATTTGCAGCACATCATCCACATACTTCTCCACCTTATAGATAATGCTTTTCTCCTCTAGCCCTTCAATTAATGCGTCCATCTGATCCTCATTAATTGCTCGAATAACCAACAAAATTGGAGCACCATCGGGCCGGTAGTTAGAGACGATATTTCGTGCTAATTCTGATGCCGCCTTATCTCCTGCAATACCTGCCAATCGAGCATGCGCATCCTTAATCATTTGTGGATTACCTGATGCCAAATCCTTCTCTCGCGCTGGAAAGTTAGCCAATACACGTTGCGTATGGGTATCATATGCCTTCAAGCGAGCTGTTACTTGCATATAACTTACACCAGCCTTCCCAGCATAAGGCTCTAGCGCCTTTTGCAGGGTGACAACCACAATAGCATCGACACTCTCTTGTGGATTTTTTTCACGCTCAAGCGTTGCCAAATCCTGATCGGAAACCATGACATCAAATTTTAAACTGGCAAGTTGGTTCTCTATCTTATCAATAAGAGAAATCACCTCTTCACTATGCCGTGGCACCACATCCCCAAGCCCTCGATGGTCATACACAACCAGGACAGAGCGATCACGAAATAAGCCCCCTTGTACCTTATTCCAATAAGCCACTTTATCCTTAAGGAGCTCAGCAAGATCATCAGTTTGTAATAATGAAGGATCGACTGTTGCCTCAATATCAACAACACTCTCCTCTTCATTTTCCTTTTTACTCACCACAGTGAAATCGGAAAATATGCCTGCAGAAGTATTAACGACTGCGTCATACAAAGCCTCACCACTCTCAAACATATCTCGACTAATAGGAATCCCAGTTGTTAGTGTAATAACACTAAGGGCGGCATTCGTTAAGGCATCCTTCCAACTACTCCCACTCCCACTAGCCTGATCAGCCGAGACACTATATGGCAGTAACACCAACAGTAATAGTATGGTTAAATGTCGCACCTATGTATTACCCATGTCATTGGCAGCCTGAAGTGATTGCTGCCTTGCTAACTTCTCTTTTGCCGCGCTTAATCTATCACTGATTCTCTGGTCCACCTCCATAGTTAAACCTTCAGCTTTAAGATACAAATCAATCGCCTGATTCAACTCACCAACTCGCTCATGACACACGCCCAAGTTGTACCAAGGAGAGGGCGATTGTGGTTCAAGTTCAGAAACTTCTTTCCATAACTGACAAGCTCGCTCCCAACGCCCCTTCTCAGCAAATTCCTCTCCTCTCTCTAATAGCTCTTCCGCTTTTTCACTACTGACATCACCTGTTTTAAAAAGAACCTTTTCCGTTGTTTTATACGGTGCGACATCCTTACTTAAAATCCTAATCGCATCAGCTTCTGCTATACCCAAAAGCAAACTTTCACTTTCAAGCGTACCACTATCACCACTGCAATGTTTATCCCGTTGAGATGTGGCAATATTGCGCCCATATACCACCTTCATACTCTCAACATCCACTAGCTTTGGTGTAAAGGAAAACCGCACGGTACGCTCTCGACAAGCAACCGTTATGTTTTTCCAGTTATCACATTTTTTTTCATAATCATTTGCGCAAACTTTACGTTTCTCACGAAAAGAAGCCACATCCCCATGAGTTTGAACATTGGAAATGATATAAACGCCAGCAGTCCCCATTTTCTTGCCAAAATCAGCAACAAGTGCTTTATCAAAATCATGACCTGTCAGCTCTTCAATATGAATATCATTAATTTTTGCAGCATTACCTTTTTCGACAACTTCGAAGTAAGGTACATTATCAACCTTCACTCCAACGAGCGCTGCTTCTGCTTTTTGTCGGGTAGATTCTGAAGCGCGATCACCAATCACAGTAATACTGCGTACTTGGCTCGCTTCAACATTATTCGGAGGGTTAATCATTGTGACTTCGCTACTCACTGTCCAGTCCTGGACCACTTTCACAAAGTTATCTACGGTTTGACATGCTGTAAGAAATGAAATCCCTCCCACAACGGCCAACAAACGAGCCATGAACCCCATATTCAATCTCCTTGTATCCTTGAAATGACATCTTCAATGGACATTATTACTCCATTCACACCGAGATATCAATATCATCACTTTCAGAAGAATTGAAGCTCACAAACCGATCTCCCCAAATAATCCCCACGGGTGTGGGGAACACGTTATGAGAGTAGTACTGCACACGGAGGTGCACGGTTCATCCCCACGGGTGTGGGGAACACTAACTCCCCGACACCGCATCAAAACGAACCACCGGTTCATCCCCACGGGTGTGGGGAACACTTATCGCGGGTTGTGATTATCCGGTAAATACGCGGTTCATCCCCACGGGTGTGGGGAACACTTCCCAGCGGGATAGGTTGGCGTCGATCTGTTCGGTTCATCCCCACGGGTGTGGGGAACACTGGCAGAGGATGCAGAGGCGGAAGTGGCTGAGCGGTTCATCCCCACGGGTGTGGGGAACACAGTCATAGGGTGCCCGCCGACGAGGCGGCCGACGGTTCATCCCCACGGGTGTGGGGAACACTCTCTTCTAATTGTCCGGGGATGCTGTAAATCCGGTTCATCCCCACGGGTGT
>JBNKQQ010000052.1:0-69929 GCA_050295955.1 Thiohalomonadales bacterium | reverse complement strand
AAACTTGGCATCTCCTCGCGACAAGGCCCACACCATGGAGCCCACAAGTTAAGCACGACAACTTTACCCTTTGCTGGCTTATAATTATCAGCCCCCCCCTCTAGAGTTAATACCTCTAGCGTATCCAGGGGCTTGCCTATTAAGTGACTTGCCTTGCCAAACCCTCCCCCTTGTGGCCAGAAAAAGACTATCAGCATTACCACAGCAGCCAGCCCTAATAACAAAAGGGGTAAGCGAAGGTTATTCTCGTCGGGCATCGACAATCTCACGCCATTTAGCGATGTAATCCTCCGCTTTGGCTCGAAAATTGGGATCAGACGTCAAATGAAGGTAAGTACGCATCGCACCGATTGCCCCCTCATATTCATGCAACCCTTCCAAAGCTAAGGCCATTCCATAATAAGCGTTATCAAACATACTACGCAGCTCTACCGCGGTACTAAAAAAATCATACGCCGCCTTATAGTTACCGCTACCTAGTAATGCATACCCCATATTCGAATGAGCCTCTGGCATTGTAGGTGTTAACTCAAGCACCCGATGTAGTGCCTTAACTGCCATGTCATATTGCTTCGCATGTAGCATCATAACTGCTTGATTAAAACGCATATCCGCCTCAGCCAGACGCGCTTCCCGTGCATGCCCTTGCGGCTCAGTATAAGGATTTTTTAGCACCGTACGCTCTGCAACGGGGACTACTTCATGTTTCGAAAAATCCTCTGCCAAATTAGCAATGCTAACAACAATCACAATAATTGCCCCTAATGCTAGGGTTGTAATCAGATGCTGATAGTCATTTTCCACTCTCAAACTCATACCACTCCTTTATGAGCCGCAGGGCTGATATAGGGCGCCCCAAAGTACGTCAAAAATGCAAACACAAAGACACCAATTACCAGCCACGCACCGATATGTAATGGTATCCGATAAGTCATACGCAAATGAATAATGGCCCCAAGGTAGAGCCAATTGAGAAATGACGAGGTTTCCAGCTCATCCCACTGCCAATAGCGCCCCCAAGCATCCTGAGCCCAAACAGCACCCGCAATCAGCATTAAACTATCAAAGATCAATGCCAACATCATAAACCGCCATGCGACTCGATCCAGAAACTCATCACTTGGCATATTGATGAATAAGCGCTTTAGACGGGTCCGACGCAACAAAATTACTCCAGCTAATCCCACACCAACCAGTGCAGCAGCCAAAAAAATCTTGCCCAATATAACATGAGCCCACTTCCAATCGTTGTAGTAAGTGGCGGGATAGTGAACTGGCTGTGATGGATCAAGTAGTACTGCCCACGTACCTAGCACCCACAATGCAGGAAAAATAATAACAGAGGTGCCTCTCAACAAAGGCGAGCGCCAATAAACTACCGCATAGAACAATGACAAACTCCAAATTTGGCTCATCAATAGTTCAAAAAGACTCACAAAGGGGCCATGCCCTAAACGATCCCATCTAACACCAATTGCAACAGTCATTAATCCAATAGAGAGTAATAATGACCACAATACAAAGCGCTCAAAACGTTGACCGCGCTGCTCAACAAGTGACTCTCCTTGCGTATTAAAGCGGGGAACCATTCCCCAAATCGCAGCAATGGTCGATAACCCCAATACGGTTAATGCAGCCCATAACCAAGGTGACTCCGCTGCAACAATCTGCATCTTAGACCTCCCTCTCCCCTTTTGGGGTTGTACGGTCAAGCAGCCTTTCTGCATGACTCCAGAAGTGCCATCCCAAGCCAATAACACCAAATATCGAAATAAAGAATAACCAACGCAATGTAGGATCGTAAAAAATAGTATATCCCATCCACATGGTCAGCTCCTGGTAACGAAGAGCTCCATCTTCGAATACCATCTCGTCTCCTTCCCTGAGCTCAACACGCTGATCTCCAGCAGTAATCACCAAAACCCCACTAGAAGTTTCGTCTGATAACGCCCAATATCCTTGCTCGTCATAATCATTTTCTAAACGTAGCCAAAACTTCACCACCAGATTGCTACCAGGAGGAGACCACTCATTTTTCTGGCGGTAATCGTTTAGCGGAAATGACGGCATATTAACACTACCTAACTGCGAGGGCCCCTTATTCGGAATCCACTGCAAGACCACAGAATAACCCTTGTTAAATGATGTATACAGGCGATAATCACCAAATATCAGCGGCGTATCGTCGCCAACAATCTTCTCTTCAATAGAGCCATCATCCGTAACCACCCCCACCCGACTCACTGTTATTCCACGCTGGACACCTGGCGAATAATTAACAACATAAGGCCCCTGAATAAAATCAATAACATCGAGATTTCCTAAATGCCATGGTCCCTGCTGAACCTGAACTAGATTACTAGCATCAAAGCGCTGACCAATAACCATTTCAAGTTGTGCATCAAGATGCGCCATACGCCCTACTGCCACTGTAACAACAAGCGCTAAGAGTGATAAATGAAATAACAATAATCCTGGCTGACGATTAATCTTACGATTAGTTATGATGGCGCAGATTAAATTGATCGCCATCAATAACATAGGGACAACAAGCACCCAAAAAGGTACGCCAGTATCCCCGCCATAAGTTAACATGGCTGCAATTGCCAGAAGCAACATGCCCACCAATGTAAATTTCAGCGAGGCCAAGATGTAAAGTAAACGCATCAGGGCATACCCTTGCACTTCATATGCATACACATCTCAAAAAATATATTAAATTCGTGACGAATAGTGGTTTGACAAGACATTCAAGGAGGGGTTCACTTGCTTGCAGTGGATTCTAATTTACTCGAGGGAGGTAGCCTATATTCACCCTCGTGTCCTAGATATTGGAAAATCACAACGCGTCCATTAAACATATCTGCGACATAGATACGATCCGCATCATCAGACCAGACACCAGCAGGCAAATAAAACTCACCAATACCATAACCTGTTCCACCTAATGGCATCAGGAATTCACCATCACTGTTAAAAACCAAAAGGTGATCATAATAAGACTCCACCACATAGACATTTCCATCACTGTCTGTAGCAACACCTTTAGGACGAGGCATATTTCCTACATACAAACCTCGCTCGCCAAATGTTTTTATAAATTCACCATCAGCACTGAATACCTGAATACGAGAATTTAGGGAGTCACTGACATACAGTTGATCATTTTTAAAGGAGAGATGAGTCGGTCCATTAAAACGCCCTTCAGCATTACCAGGACCACCAATCGTTTTCACAAACACTCCTGTACTTTCAAACACTTTGATATCATGGGAACTAGAGTCAGCAATATAAAGCCAATCTTTCTGTGCATCATATGCAAGGCCAGTAGGACGCCCCATTATCCCAGCAGCAAAGAAACCAAGCGGCGTCCCATCTTGATTCAAACGTATAATGGCGGCCAACTCAGAGTCCGATACCAGGACCTGACCATTGCTTAATTCAACAACACCCACAGGTGAAATAAATCCACCCGTTGTACCACTATCTATCCATACACGAAGCTTCTGGGCCTGCAAATCAAAAACATAGATTGCTTGACGGCTTACATCTGTCACATACACCCTATCCTCGGTTGAAAAACCACTTTGAGGGCGCTGTAAAACGATAGGATTCCTCTCTTTTGAACTAAAAATGCCAGCAATCCATTTAAGAGAGTTAACCAGAGCCTCCTGAAAACCACCTTCAGACTGTGGTGTAAAATTCTTTTCCCCCAATAGCTGGCCAACATAGCGATAATGTACTTTCTCTTCGCCTTTTGGCCATAACAGCTCCCTTTCACTATCATTGGCATAGTTAAAAACATACTTTGTCTCTGCACAACCTGATAGCAGCACCATCATGATTAAAAGAGCCCAAAGTCTTCCCCTTAAAATATAGGAAACCAATTTACCCATTGATTTTAAAAACCTGAATTCGGCGATTAAGACTATCAAGGATGTATAGCTTGCCATCGGTAATCGTCATTTGGGTTACCTCACGAAACTTCCCAGGCTTAGTCCCTGGACCGCCAAGCTCCCAACGCATCACTCCATCGATAAATATTTTAATTGTATCACTCGATTGATCTGCCACATAAAGACGACCATATTCATCGTAAGCCACCGCACTAGGAATACTTAGTTGGTTACGTCCAATATCATCAATATATTCACCATCATCACTAAGCCGCTGAAGTGGAGGCGCACCAATGCGATCAGCCACATACAACCCTTCCGGAGTCGGCAAAAAGTCTGTTATTTTAATAAACGCGCCTTTTTCAGATCCTCGCGCGCCTACGGTATACATAAACTCGCCCAGCTTAGAGATAATCAAGATTCGACTATATACCTCATCAACGACAAAAAGCTTTTGATGTTTTTCATCAAAAAACAATTTACCTGGCTGAGCAAGATTAGCTTTATCTTTATATACAGCGATCAATTTATTTTCAGGTGAGAACTTCAATATACGGCTACTAATCCCTTCAGAAATAAAATAGTAACCCGCATCATTAAACACTAGCCCTGAAGGATACCCCCTTAAGTAAGTCCTCAGATTGAGCTTGGTAATTAGTTTTTTACCATCAGGCAAATACTGGAATAATGCTTGTCGCCCAGAATCAAGAATAAAGATAGTCTTTCCGTCAACATAGAATGCTTTAGGCTCTACAAAGTGCATAAACCGCTCACCGGTCACCCATGTCGGCACATCAGAAAGCATTGCATCATTGCCGCCTGCAATCTCATAAAGATACTCAAGCGGGGGGAGTTGGGAGGCTGCCAATTCGGCTTCCAGCTCTTCAGGTGGCTTCATCTCTTCAGCAAAGGAGCTATATATTTCATCAAAAGAGCCTCCTGATGCAGAATCCGAATTTGCCTGACTATCTAATGATGGTGAGCTATCACGCGACTCTCCATCAGAAATATCAACAATATCTGATGGCTCTACAGTCGTAGTGACAAGCTCAGCTGGGCGAGAACACCCTACTAGAAGAGTAATGATAGCAATTAGCGAATATTGCCAGTATCTTTGGGAATACTGTGACATCGAGCACACTCCAGTGGAGGAAAGGCAATTTTACCATGACAGACACCACAGAACTTACCTTCCATAATGTCTGCCATTGTGATGAAGTTTCCGCCATTTTGCGGCAAAAAAATTGCCGGATGGCAATTCTCACATGTTAACCATTTAGTATGCGGCAAGTGCGGAAACTTAACAAAGGGCATTGACGATGTATTACGTAACACCAGATCCAAATCAATCGCATGCATTTTGGCCTCAGGATCAAGGCTAGCCCGAGGTGAAATCAAGCCATTATCAATTGCACCAATCCAGTCAATAAGGCCACCATTATCACGAGGAAAATCCTTTAATGCCTCATAAGGAGCCTGAAGTATATCGATAGACTCATTCTCCACATCATGGATGCCATCCTCTGCCAACGGAACGACTTTATTATGTAACTGAAAATGGGCTTGGCTATCAAATTCAGCATAACTACTATTCAATAACAGACAGAGAAATCCCCCTATCATAATATTGCGTATTTTTATATGCATTAACATCAAAACACCTTAAGTCTATTGCTTAACACCTAACATGCGTAGCGCTTTTCGCACCTGCTTTGTTCCTTCCTGCATCAGGCGTATAGCATCGGGATAATTCCCTGCGACAGCTTCCTGCTCAGCTTTTTCACTCATTTTTTGTGACTTAGTCACAAAATTCTCTAATAACATCAACTGCCCTGCTGAAGGCTTTTTCTCTTCTTTAGCAATCGGTACTAACTCAGCATAACCAAGATATCTATTTTTCTCATATTGATATTCACCTTCAGGCGTATCAATATTCAGTTCATATTCTAAAGTCTGTGAATCCAACATCTGATTAATAGCGGTTGTCACCAATTTATCAGCTTCTGTAATGCCTCTTATCGCTTTATCGTAATTCCCATTACCTGCAGCCATAGCCGCATCCGCTCTCAAACTCTCAACAGAAGCTTTATCATAATCGACGATGTCTTGTCCCTGGGACGCCACTCTTTCAACAACATCCTTATGATTGGACTCCTGTTGTTGAAGATGATTCACCATCTCTAAGTAGCGCTGTTTCTTCTCTTCTTTTACGCCTTCACTCGGCACAAGCTGGGAGGCTTGACTAATCCCTCTTAATGCATCATCAATTAATGCCATCGCAGCAGCATTATCACCCTGCTGGACCAAATCACCTGCTTGAGCCAACATATTCTGTGCCGCTGCAAACAACGCCTTAGCCTCTTCATTATTGCTAGCTTGAACCCGCTTAGCCGGCTTAGACATCACCACCATCTTGGCATATGACAGCTTTTGCTTAACATCAGCGCCTGAAACCTCTTGATGCCCACTCTTTCCCCCTCCAATCAACTTACCGTATTCGGCTTGGAGCTGGGCAAGGGTGCGTGTATCCTCTTGATCCACTACAAATAAACGAGCCCCCATCGCCTTATGATTTTGACACTGATAAAAAAGGATACTTGGCGTTGTCTCGCTTGGAGTAATAACTAACCTTCCATCATAGATGAAGTTTCCCTCTATCCCCTCCTCAACCACTTTCGCCCCCCATCCCATCTCATCTGATGAAACATAAACATCATGCATAGGGGTGGATTTCACAATAAAGGTATACGTATTTCCTCTCTTTAAGACCAGTTCTTTCCCTTCCTTACCATCAAGAATAAATCCTATCGGGTCTCCGATACCGTAAAACGGGTGTTTTTTTGTTTTTTTCTGTAGAGATATTACATGGGTATTTGCGGGCAGCTCATCCAAATTAAGGGATGGCAGGATATTTTCCGATGGCTTACTTTCAACCACATCATCAACACTTTTATGATTATCATCTGTAGCAATTGCATCCTGAGTGTTTTCAGTCGAAACCGCTTTGTGCAAATTGTCCTTAAGTGTGGGTGATCCTTCTTGTGCTGGAGATAGATCTGCACTTTCGTAATCATTAGCTAACTCTTGCCCCGAATCCTCAGATGAAACAATCCCCCCCTTTTCATCCTCGGGCTTTTCTCTGGTAGCACCACAACCAGATACTAGTACTACTATTAGAATCCCCAGCGCTGCTTTATTCATATATGACATTCTCTCCCCCATTCGATCAGTCATAATACAATCATATAAAAAAAAGGTGCGGCATAACAAGTAAGTATACCGCACCTTTCTCACATCCAATTGAGAGTATCTTCTCTCAAATCAGCATGTTGCGTCTATTGCCATGGATTATCAACGCTTGCAGCACTCTTTGTTGGAACCCAATCTTCAGGCTTAGCCTGTGAGTGACACAAACGACACGTACTAGTCACGATTGGGAAAGACACCTTACCATGACACACACCACATTTTTGTCCCAACAAAATACCTGCCATGTTCATGCGGTTAGCACCTTGCTGTGGAATAAAGATATCAGGATGACAGTTGGAACACTGCAGCCATTCGGTGTGTCCTTTATGAGGAAATACCACATCAGGCATAGAACCACGCACCTGACGAACAATATCCAGATCCATTACCATCGGTTCTTCACCACCACCCATACGCTCATTTCGTGGGCTGATTTTGCCATCGCGCAGTGAATTAATCCAATCAACATAGTTACCAAAATCACTACGAACTAGCGAATCAAACGCAACCTTGGGCGGCTGAAGAACATAAGTATTGTCGTTCTCAGGATCATGTATACCATCTTCAGCTGGCGCTAGATTTTTTTCCGCAGGCTTTTTAAGTAGACGATTAAAGGTATTTGCAGAGCTAACGGCAGAATCTTCAGCGAGAACCGCTACAAATGGCGTTAAAACCAGTGTAGATAGCAGAAGCCCCACACCCATAATTAAAGACTTTTTCATTATCATTCCTCCCCTTATCCCAATATTACTTCGCGTCCATCGACTTGTAGCTAGGCGCTACTAGACGCTGAACAGTACTGCCATGGATTTGGGTTGGAGTATTAGGCACACCAGAGTGACACATACCACAGTTCTCAATTGACCAAGCAACCTCACCATTGTGACACGCACCACAGAATTGGCCATCAATGATCTTCTCCATCGTAATATCATTGCCACCAGCTTTGAACGCAAAGCCTAAATCCGCGTGGCAAACTTTACAACGGAAACGAATACGGTGATACCAATGAGGAAACACAACTGGACGCATACCCGCCGCATCCGCATAGTTATTAATTACCACATCACCGTATTCTGCATGACTCGCCGAAAATGGCAACAACAGAGCCAGCAGCCCCCCCAGCAGCGCAAAGCGCATAGACTTTACCAAGTCTTTTACTTTCATTTTCTCTCCTCTCCAGCATGAAACAAAGTTAAGATATCTGTATATATCACATCAGAATGATCGGGTCACGCTAAACATATAGCGCTGATTAATCCCATCAATATTCCCACTCTTGGCAAATGACGCCGTCAAAGCAGCTGACAACAAACCGACTCGGTACGATAGCTCATTACTCCAAGTGGACGATAACGAGTCACCCGCCATAGCCAAACCAGCCTGTGATAACTTCAATTCCGATTCAAAGCTCAGCCTATGAACACCCATAAATTGACTATTATTATACGTCATGACACCACTACTCGACTCAGAAGTAGTCACTGACCCATCAGAACTTTCTGAACGATTGTAGCCATACGTTAATGAGCCTCCTAGACGACTTGTGGAACCCATAATCTGATCACGTGTCAAACTCACTTGCAATCCCTGATGCGAACTCCCCTCATTGAGATCTCTAGAGTCTGCCAAATTTGCCCACAAAGAGCTCGACACTCCCCTTGAGGATGTCCTAAAGTTCGAACTCACACTATGCGACAGAGATCGATTCATTCCCGAGCCTTCATCACCAAAAGATTTCGATATCGATGTGGACTGACTCATCGACAAGCTCATGCTGCTTCTGCGAGAAAATGAGAATGATCGAGAAGCGCTATGCGACAAACTCATGCCCGTAGACTGAGTATTAGTAGACTCCCCTCGACCACGAGTCAAACTATTGGCAATGTTAAATGACGAGCTCCAACCCCAGGAAAATTTAGCGATAATAAGACGATCGGAAGCATAGCCCAAACCAATATTTTGCGTTGACGTTCCAAGCCTAGAACCATCCTGCGCCTCACTAACAGTCGCACTCATTCCCGCAGACACGCGCACAAGACGAGTAATACGGTATCCCCCGCTCAGCTGCGCCGACACCGACCTATCAACACTTCCCCCAACATCCGACTCATTCGCACTAAGTGAGCCATTCACTGCAAAATCACTATAATCCGGCCGCCAGAAAAACCTTGACGTTGCAGCCAAATCAATCGACTCGCTCGACAGCGATCTTTCGCTCGATTTATAAGTCACACTAGAACTCACGCCGAACTCATGCTCAGGACTATAATTATGATTTAAACCGAATGATTCTCTCTTATACTGAGAGGTAGGTGATGAGCTTTCATTTTGAGACCATGAAAACTCAAAAGCATGCTCTATTAAACGCTTAGCGACATTAAGGCCCACCGAACGATTTTCACTCACAACGCGGTCACTATCCACCCCTATAGGGGGCGAATCATAAACACCTCTTGTATACCAGCCGGAATAATACGTCCCTCCCCATGAAGTAAACGACTGATTAGCGTTAAACAGTCTCGAACGAACCACCTGCCTATCCGCCACACCATCAGGAAGAGAGGTATCAATATCTCTTTCACTAGTACTTGTCGTTACACTATAGCTTAGAGTTAGCGGAAACCGTGACCGTGACAACACGCCAAGAGAAACATTACCATTCACCGATTCGCGACTCCCCCCGCCATATTCTGCGAAAGCCAACCCAATTGATGTATTCCAGGTAATGAACCATGGCTGCCAGATATAACTACTAAAACGATTGCCTATATTCAACGTCCGAGATGATGTCGTCTGAGCTGATGCTGGTTTGTTGTATTGATACATCAAACTAACATTTCCCGAATGATCAATTGGACCAATCAGCGCATCAGCAAGTGCCCCCCCCCATATACACTGCAGAACAACAAAAAGGGCAAATAGCTTTAATCTCATTGTTTATGCCACCCTTCAACCCCCCACCAGGGTTCCACAACTAAAGCAACTACTCTGCCAAACCTGATATTACATTACTAACAATGCTAATCTCAGCCTTCGCTCTTAATTCCGCCTTCAAGCCACTCCAGGCCTGATCTTTCATCTCCCGAAGAAGAAGCGCTTCTGCTCGTTCTTTTACAACCTCAAAGTCATTCAACTCGGGCTTCGTACGATCAAGAAGCTTAAAAATCCCCACGCCTTCGAGCAGCAAAACCGGCTCACTAACATCCCCAGAAGACATTAGTTTAACAATTTGATCAGCCACACCACCAAGCATTCCCTGATGAAGATACCCCATATCTCCACCATTTGCCGCACTTTCATCAGATGAGTGTATCATTGCCATTTCAGCAAAGTCAGCCCCCTCACGTATTTGCTTGAGAATTCCTGCCGCACGCCCCCTCGCAGACTCCCACTCATCCTGCCCTGCATACGCTGGAACTGACAACAAGATCATCTGCACATGATCTCTTGATGGCGTTGTAAACATGTCAGGATTCTTTTTATAGTACTCCCTTACCTGGTCCTCTGTCGGAACAGGCACTGCTGCTCTAACCTGCTCCTCAAGCAATACAAGCAGCTGCTCGTCGTTGATACGCGCTTTTAGCCTATCTATAAATTCAGGCTGATTCTCTATTTCCTGCGCAGTTAATCCCGAAATTCGCTTTTCGTAAATAGAATCCAGCACTTCCCGATCAGGCACAATCGATTTACGCTTTGCCTCGTTAGCCAGTAGAACCTCATCAATCACTAACCCGGCGATATTACGCTCAAACTGCTCCACCTCTTCTTTAGGTGGCTGGCCATGATAAAACTCTCTACGGTACTCAATTCTCAATCTTCTAGCCAGTTCATCGGTTGATATTTCCACACCATCAACCACCGCAAATATCTCTGTATCAGATTTGGACTCCTCAGCCATTGTTACTGATACAAATAGCAAATACGCCAAACTGATTAACGCCAAACTCAACCGCATACCAAATCCTTTCATTCGACATAAAAAAAGCTGGCAGTCATTATGACTGCCAGCTCCTTTTTAGACAAGCCCTGAAATAGCTTACTTGATGTGGCAAGCCAGACAGAGTTCACTTCCCTGGTTACTCATACGCAGGAACATAACCTCGTCAGCAGTTGCACGATCAACGTGGGGATCATGACATGATGCACACTCAACGAATGGTTCATCTGCACCAGTCCAGCCAGGACGAGTATACAGAATCATATCAGTACGCTCACGCTTCCCATCGGTATCCACATCTACATACCAATATGTAGTAGTACCAACAACCTTAGTTGAAACAGGCTTGAAGTCTGGGTCATTGAAGGTACCAGTCAGCACGCCACCACCAGCATACAGAATACCAACAGGGTGGTCATTACGCAGGTCGGTACCAATCAATGCGATACCAGTACCAGTCAGAACACCCTGGGTGTTCATGTTTGTACCTAGAGTTTCATCAGCGCCGTTGTAGTTACCATCTTCAAATGTCCAGTTTACAGAGCCATTGGCCTGAGTACCAGAGCCTGGGAAGTTCAGCAATGAATCCATTGCAGTCTGTCCATCGTGACATGACAGACATGCCAGCGATACAGAACCTACCTTAGTGATCGAGCCGTCCAGTGTAGCTGAACCTAAGTCATCATAGGTAGTAAATGTAGCAGTCGGCATCTCACGGTTCCACAATGGAGCTGCTTCACCAGTGTAAGATCCGTGAGGAGTGTGACAGAACACACAGATCTCTGTAGTCATTGATGTACCATTAAAGGTAGCATTACCACTACTAGACAGATTGTGCTTCGTGTCAGCAATACCTGCGAGCGCAACACCGCTCATAGACATGCTTGCAAGTGCGGCTGCTGACGCAGCAATCGCGATATGCTTAACTCGTTTCATTTAGTAACCCCCTTAGTCACCATTTTTGGCTTTATTTAATACTCGGCAGATACCCTTGCCGTCTTCCAATAACACGTAATTTATATCACCCATTAACTCACAATGTCAATAGTGATTCTGTCTCTAGCCTACCGCATTTTCCATGCCAGACCACTGCAACTCCACCCTACGCACAAAAACCACTTATTTTATGTAGACTTAATAAATAGCCACCCGCAATCATGAAAATCATGAATTATAAAAAAAGGTTAAATTGTGACCTTTTTTGTCAAAAAAAACCTGGATTCGTCACCCTAGTCGACATCCAACTTCTTAATAACATCGAGTTTTCTATATTTTTGATCGACAAGATACACCCAGCCCATCTCATCCACCGCAATCCCTGACAACAAGGCATATTTCCCCGGCTCATCCACCCCCCCCTCCCCTATTGCCAACAATAGCTGCCCATCATCACGAAACACCTGAAAATTGCTAAACGCCGCATCCACCACATACACCAACCCTTCCGAGTCAACCGCCAACCCCCTCGGACGAGCAAAATCCCCCCAATTTCTCCCCAAACCACCCCACTTACGAATAAAGCTCCCATCCTCACTAAATACCTGAATTCGAAAATTACCCGCATCCAGTACATACAGGTCGCCCAAATCGTTAACAGCAGCCTGGACCGGGAGATTAAACTCCCCATCGGCACGCCCACGGCGCCCAATTGTCCTAATATACTGCCCCTCACCATCAAAAACTTGCACCTGATGCCTCATGCTCTCCACCCCCCCCGTATCAACCACATAGATACGGGAACCATCCTTGTTGACCGCAACATCTGTCGGCCGATCCAATAACGCCTCCCCTCCCACCGTCATCAGATAGTGTCCATTCGCCTCATACACCTTCACCACCTTAGCCGTCACATCCGCAACATATATACGGCCCTCACTATCCATTGCCACACCCGCCGGCTTAGCAAGCTGCCCATCCCCCATGTTCGCACCAATGCGAAAAATCGACTTCGTCGGCAATAGCAACATCACCACCGACCGACTAACAGTATCACTGACAACCACTACGCCTCCACGCGCAGCAACGTCATACGGCTTAGCAAACAGAGGCGTTATCTCCGCCTGACTCGCTCCGCCCAGCCTCTCCAAAAAGCTCTGGCCAGCACCAGTCAGGGACGCATTTGTCCTAAAACTCGTATAATACTCGTAGCGCGCTGTATCAGGAGCAGGTGGCCATACCGGCCTTTCAAGCTGCTCTTTAACGGGACCGCACCCCGGCAACCCTACCAAAAACACCGCCACCACCAAGATAACCACGCTTTTCCTTAACAACATACCACCTACGCCACTTTTTAAAACTTATGCCTTAAACCAAATGCAACAACCTTATCAGATCTAACTCCAGCCTGATCAAACCCTTTATAAGCATAACCAAAGTAGATATCAGAATTTGCCGAGAACTTATGATCCACTACCAACGCATAGGAGCCGCTATACCCCGACTGCCCGCCATACGCCACTATCCACGCATTATTTCCACTAGTATACGTAGCATCCAATTTATAGACCGAATCAATCACCCCAGTCATATGCCCTTCCGCAATACCAGCATCAAATAACACCTCATCAGCAGACTCATACTGGAAGGACATCATAAACTGCTCTGTAAAGTCATAACCCAGACCAAATTTAACCGCCGATGCCGACAAACTCTCAGACTTAAGATAATCGATGTTAGCAACCAAGCCCGTGCGCTCATAATGAATACCAAAGGTAGACGTATTTTCCTTCACCTCACCCAAAGAGTAACCCGCAACCAGCTTCGCTCCCTGAAACTCCGCACTATCAACGCGAATTGTATTGGTAGAACGGCCACCGTTTACACCACTACCATCATGCAGCGATGACTGCATTCCCAAATATCCGCGCTGCTCAAATACAGTCTTATAAAGTGGATCCAATCTAACACCCGAACTCTTATAGCCCGTAGAGATAGTACCAAAGCGAATAACACCAAACTCCTTATCAGCAAAGCCCAGCCACTGATCACGATCAACCAATGACGGAGCCTCTTCGGTCGCAGGATCACCATCCGAGCCACCATTACCTTCCGTGGTGTCATAACCGAACTCAGCCTTATATATAAGCTTTACTCCATGCCCCAAATCCTCACTTCCTTTAATACCAACAGCCGAATGATGACTATCCATGCGCAACTCCCCATTATTAAGCTCTTCGAACTTATTAATGGAGAAATGGATCTCACCATACAACACCGGAGAAGCAATAGCGGGACTAACAACAAGGCTGGCAGCGATCGCGGCAGCGACAACTTTCATAGTGACTCCTAAGATATTCGATTCTTATTAAGTAAGGACTGCTATGTTTATAACAAATTCCCATATCTTTTGGTACGCATAAAAAAACGCGACTGCCGAAAATATCGACAGCCGCGCTTTCGAGCCTCACAGTGCGACCGCTGGATGCAATCGCAAAAATCCCCAAATTAACGCTTGGAGAACTGTGGACGGCGACGTGCTTTACGCAGACCGACTTTCTTGCGCTCAACCTCACGAGCATCACGAGTTACGAAGCCAGCCTGACGCAGAGAACTGCGCAGTGACTCGTCATACTCGATCAGCGCACGAGTAATGCCGTGACGAATCGCTCCTGCTTGGCCAGTGTCACCACCACCCTTAACAGTTACCACGATATCAAACTTGTCAGTCATTTCGACCAACTCAAGTGGCTGGCGAACCACCATGCAAGAGGTTTCGCGACCGAAGTAGTCATCCAGAGGACGAGTGTTTACGGTAATAGATCCGCTGCCTGGGCGCAGGAAAACGCGAGCTGCAGAGCTTTTACGGCGACCAGTGCTGTAATACTGTTTATCTGCCATGAGTCTATCCTATTAAATTTCTAGAGATTGTGGCTGTTGTGCTGCGTGCGCGTGCTCAGGACCGGCATATACCTTCAGCTTACGGTACATTTCACGACCCAGAGGACCTTTTGGCAGCATGCCTTTAACTGCAGTTTCAATCACACGCTCAGGCGCTTCTTGCAGCAGCTTTTCCAGAGAGATAGACTTCAAACCACCTGGGAAGCCAGTGTGGTGATAGTAGATCTTGTCTTTCATTTTGTTGCCAGTTACAGCAACCTTTTCCGCGTTAACAACAACGATATAGTCGCCAGTATCCATGTGAGGGGTATATTCTGGCTTATGCTTACCACGCAAACGACGTGCGATCTCGGTCGCCAGGCGACCCAGAGTTTTATCGCTGGCATCAACAACGTACCAGTCACGCTTAATCGTTTCGGGAGTTGCGGTAAATGTCTTCACAACCTTTTCTCCAAAAGAATTCTGTCTTAGTCGAAAATAGGCGGCATAGTCTAATTTCTATGCACAACCCTGTCAATGCCGAGCCGGGAAAAACTCAGCATAACATACTCATATCGCCGAAACGGGAGTCAGCGAACCAAACGGGAGCGGAATAATACCAAAGAAAGATAGAAACCGCACGCAATATATGCAGTTATCACAGAAATATGTAACCAAACATCGCTTAGTGGTTCACCGATCATTAGCGGACGCACCAGCTCCACGCCATGGGTCAACGGCAGTATCATGGCAATCCACCGAACAGCCTCTGGTAACTGTTCCAATGGAAAAAACACTCCACTGAATAGGAACATGGGTGTTACCAACAAAGTAAAATAGTACATGAAGAAATCATAGCTTTTGGAAACGGCGGTTACCACCAGCGCCAATGCACCAAAGCAGAGCCCCAATATAAATAGTAAGGGAAGTGCCAATATTGCCCACTCACCAGGCACCGCTCCCAACAGCCAAGCCACTATTAAAATCATAGTGCAGCTAATTAAACTCTTTGTAGCTGTCCATAACAGCTCACCGATCAATATGTCGTCGATATCCAAGGGGGCTGCCAACATTCCTTCCCAAGTCCGCTGCACCGCTACGCGGGTATAAACTGAATATAGCCCCTCAAAGCTCGCACTATTCATAGCGCTGGCACAAATAAAGCCGGATGCCAGAAAGGTCAGATAATCCACCCCCTCCATCTTTCCGATAAACAGCCCCAACCCGTAACCCAGGGCTAATAAATAGAGAAGCGGCTCAATCACATTACCCAATAACGCAGGTCCCATCAATTTGCGCCACACCAGCACATTACGCTTCCAAACAGGCCACCAACGCATACTTAAACGGGGTATCCTATATATAGTAGGCTTATCCATCCCGCAGGTCTCTCCCGGTCAATTTCAGGAATACATCTTCCAGCCCTGCGGGACGGTAAAGGTGAGGGATGTCCGTGAGTCGCTTCAGCTCCGTAATCAGCATCTGCTCATCCTCAATATAGCAAAACAGGGTCTCCCCCACTCGCTCATGGCGAACAATAATCCCCGGGGGTAGCGCTGCCAGCCCAACTTCTCCCGCTTCACCGTGAAGCTCCAACACGCCTGGCTCAATATGCGTTTCAATCAAGCCTCGCGGAGTATCCACAGCCAACACTTCACCATGGTCGATAATAGCAATGCGATCACAAAGCCGTTGCGCCTCTTCCATGTAGTGGGTCGTCAGCAGCATAGAGGTACCGCTATTCAACAGTGAGCGAAGGCGCTGCCAAATCATATGACGTGCTTGAGGGTCAAGACCTGTAGTAGGCTCATCCAGTACGACTAACTCAGGTTGATTGACTAAAGCCCGAGCTAAGGTAAGTCGGCGCTGCATCCCCCCTGAAAGGGTCTGGATATTAGCCTTACCCTTGCTTTCCAAGTTGGCAAAGGCGAGCAGCTCAGGAATTTGCGAAACAAAATCACGCCGCTTGATACCAAAAAAACTAGCATAGCTGTAAAGATTTTCTTCAACACTAAAATCTGGGTCTAAGTTATCGTGCTGCGGCACGACACCAACCCGAGCGCGCATCTCTCGTGCCTGGCAGGGAACAGCGTATCCCAGCACCTGCAACTCACCATCACTTGGCAAGGTTGATCCAAGAATCATGCGCAATGTGGTCGTTTTTCCAGCGCCATTAGGACCCAGCAAGCCAAAACACTCTCCACGACGTACCTGCAGATCAATGCCATTAACCACCATCTGGTCACCGTATTGCTTGCACAGGCTCTTAGCCTCAACGACCAACGGCTCACTCATCCCCAGCCATCCTTGATCAGCTCGCGAAGCTCCATCAATCTCCCATGGAAAAAGTGGCTAGCCCCCTCTACCCAATGGTAGATTGCTGTCGCCGCCTTCTGCTTAACCCAAGCGTCCACCTCTTGTGCATCGATCACTTCATCATCCCCAGGCTGTATCACCATAGATGGCACGGCAAGAGGAGGAAATTCACCAAAGTCATACATACTGACGGGAGGAGCAACCAACAATAAACGCTCCACGCTAAGTTGAGCATGAGCTCGGGCAGCTACATAAGCACCAAAGGAAAAGCCTGCTAACCACAACGGGGCCTCTGGAAATTGGTTACGCATCCATTGCACCACTAACATCAGATCCTCACTCTCCCCTCGGCCCTCATCATATTCCCCTTGGCTTTTCCCTACTCCACGGAAGTTAAAACGTGCGGTAGGCACCCCCATCTCGACAAAACTCCGGGCGACCATGTGCACCACTTTATTGGTCATTGAACCCCCTTTTAAGGAGTGGGGATGACACACCACTGCGATGGGATCCCCCGGGAGATAGTCATCAGGCACCTGGACCAACATTTCAATATCGCCGGCATTCCCTGTAAGCGTCTGCTCGAAAAGCTCCATCAGATCTTCAACCGCTCAACCGGCTTACCACTTTGCAAGTGACTTTCGATAATCTCAGCCACATCCTCTTGATCAATATAGGTGTACCAAGTCTCACCGGGATACACTACGGCTACAGGGCCTTCGTCACATCGCCCCAGGCAGCCCGCATTGTTAATGCGAACACCTCCCGGGCCATTTAATCCCAGCTCTTTGATGCGGCCCTTGGCAAAGTCGCGCATCTGCTGCCCTCCCATCCGCGCACAACAAGCCCCCTCTTCTCGTTGGTGAGTACAGAAAAACATGTGATAGCGGTAATAGCTGTCGCTCATGGAATCCCCTTAAATACAGTGCGATACAGGTTAGAGTTAGTTAAAATAATCATTATAACGGAAAAATTTCACCAAGCGATCTTATCCAACCAAGAAGCCAACATGTCCATAGATAGAAAAACACAACTTCTGAAACTTGCAGATCAATGCGTCATGTGTGGCATGTGCTCTCCCCATTGCCCTACCTATATGAAAACCAGCAATGAAGCCGAATCTCCCCGGGGGCGCATCTCTCTGATGCAGGCATTGTTGAGAGATAATTTGGCGCTGGATGAATCCCTGCAACAACATCTGGATAGCTGTCTCAGCTGTCGAGCCTGTGAAGCAATCTGCCCATCTGGAGTAAATTATGGTGAGTTGATTGATGGCGCCAGAGCTATCCAGCGAGAACAAAATCCAGGCAGAGGGTGGATTAAAGAGCAGCTGCTGGAAACCACCGCCTCCAGTAAAAAGCTTCGCAGTAATGCTAAGCTCTATCGGCTTGCCCAGTTTAGCGGTTTGGATAAATTGCTAAAGAAAGGGGCTAAACACTTCATTACTCAACATCCCAATATCAGTCAATTATTCCCGGATAAACTCCCCGCTTATCAGCCATGGCAAGAGAGTTACTCCGCAATCGGTGAACAACGCGGCCACATCGCCCTGTTTACCGGTTGTATCGCGGATATTGTCGATCAACAGACTTTGCGTGATGCCATTACCCTACTCACTCACTGTGGGTATCGGGTCAGCGTTCCGCATAATCAAGCCTGTTGTGGAGCACTACACCATCACTCGGGTGACCAGGCACACAGTCTGCCGCTGGCAGAACAAAATATCTCAGCCTTTAGCACCGAGCCCTATGATCGGATTATCCACTGTGCTTCCGGATGTGGGACCCACCTAATGGAGTATCACAAGCTACAGGAAGGTAAAGCAGCCCAAGACTTTTCCAGCAAAGTGGACGAGATCAGCCATTTTCTATTACAGCACGGTATTGAGCGCCTCCGCTTCACCCCAATGAGAAATCAGGTAGCGGTACATCTGCCATGTACTCAGCGCAACGTATTGAAACAGCGCACCAATACTTTAGAGCTCCTAGCACTGATTCCAGAAATTGAGGCTATACCACTTGCCAGTAATCACTTCTGCTGTGGCGCAGCTGGTAGCTACATGCTGGAACAGCCTGAAATGTCGCAACAACTTCGCCAGGATAAGCTGGATGACCTTGCACAACTACATGCTGAGATTCTTCTCAGTAGCAATATTGGCTGCGCCATGCATCTGGCGGCAGGCCTTCGCGAGCAAGGAAGTGCCATGGAGGTTATCCATCCAATAAGCTTGCTAGCTCGCCAGTTGATCATATAGCATAACGATGTCTTTTAACTTGCAGAGACCCAGTACAATGCAAAATACCCGTCACTTCTCTCCTCTCGACCGTCTACTTTCCACGGTAGACAATGGCCTGCGCACGGTATTTGGCCAACCCAAAATCACTGAACGCCCCAATCCGGCCTCTGAAATTGAAGATACTGAACTCACTTCGCAGCAGAGAGATTTGGCAGGACGTTTAATGCGCATCAATCATGCAGGAGAGGTCTCCGCTCAAGGGCTCTATCAAGGCCAGGCGATTACCGCACGCCTGCCAGAGGTGCGCAGTAAAATGGAGCGTGCCGCGTTGGAGGAAAATGACCATCTGGAGTGGTGTGAAGTCAGGGCAAAGGAGCTGGGCACCCATGTTAGCTTGCTAAACCCCCTTTGGTATATGGGCTCATTATCCATCGGTGCCATCGCGGGCATTGCCGGTGACAAATGGAGCCTGGGATTTGTGGTAGAGACCGAGCGTCAGGTAATTAAACATCTGGAAGAGCATATTGAACGCCTTCCCAAAGAAGATAGAAAAACCCAGGCCATTCTTGAACAGATGAAAGAAGATGAAGCTCACCACGCCACTATCGCACTACACGCCGGCGGAGCTGAACTGCCCTTGCCAGTAAAGGGCCTCATGAAACTCACCTCTAAAGTCATGACGAAAACAGCTTTCTACTTATAAGTTTCAGCACAAAAAAGGCCCCCGCAGGGGCCTCCACGCTGCTGGCAGTTAGGCCAGCTTAAAGCGCTGAATCATCTCTTTCAGCCCACTCGCCGTCTCTGCCAACTCACAACTTGCCTGGGCAGTCTGATTACTGCAAGCCGCATTCTGTTCTGATATGAGCGAGATGGATGAGATATTCTGATTCAACTCCTCCGTCACCGAGCTCTGTTGCTCGGCGGCAGTTGCAATCTGACTGCTCATCTCTGAGATATTGGCAACCGACTCCATCACACCTTTCAATACATCACCCGCCTGTTTAGCTTTGCTAACGCTATCTCCCATTTGGCGACTGCTCTCATCCATGATATCCACTGATTGACGGGCATCTCCCTGCAGACGCTCAATCATTGCCTGGATCTCCTGAGTCGACTCATTAGTACGCGTGGCCAACACCCTTACCTCGTCGGCCACCACAGCAAATCCCCGCCCCTGCTCACCCGCACGGGCCGCTTCAATTGCTGCGTTCAGTGCCAACAGATTGGTCTGTTCCGCCACTCCGCGAATCACATCCAGCACGATACCAATATTTTCGCTCTCTTCCCCCACCTTGGAGATAGCCTTTGCCGAATCCTCAAAGCCACGAGCCAGCGCATTAATGGTGGAGATCGTATCTTCTACCACCTCCAACCCTTGTTGAGCATCTTTATGTGCAAAGCCTGCAGATTCAGCAGCACTGGTAGTACTTGCCGCGACTTGTTGAACCGTTGCGGCCATCTCATTCATCGCCGCCGCCAGTTGTTCTGTCTCATTTTTCTGTTGATGCACACTCTGGCTGGTCTCCTCGCTGGCAGCGGCCAACTCTTCAGAAGCCGCACTCATGGTATCCGCAGAGCGATTAATCTCAGTCACCACGTCAATCAGACCTTTACGCATATCCTCAAGGCCGTGGAGCATCTGCCCAATTTCGTCACGATTACTGGTCTCCACTGATTTTGAAAAGTCCCCAGCCGCCATACGATCCATTGCCACCATGGCAGTTTGCAAGCAATCGCGAATGTTAGAAATTATTAGTGTCGCAATCAGCATCGCGACAGCCAGTGCCACCACAATTAATGTCATCAATACATTCAAAGCGCTCTGCTCGTGATGCTCTGCGGTCAAAGCCGCTTGGTGAGTAAATTGCTCCACCTCCAGCAAAATAGTCTGCAAGGAGTGTGAAATTTCATCGGCAAAATGCTCCACCTTCTCAAGTTTTAGCTCCACACCGTGCACATCACCACTTTGAAGCGCCGCAAACACATCCATCGATTGTTGCTCAAAGTGAAAAATGTTGCTCTCAGTCTGCTTTAATTCCTCAAGAATTTTCCCAAACTCCGCCTTTTCATTATCACGATGGGATTGTACTTGTGCAGCTTCAGCACGTGCTTCTGCCGTCAATATCTCATTATTTAAAGACTCACTGAGTCGACGAAACTCGGCCACGGTTTTATCAAAATGTTGCTGTGCGCTCTCCTCTCTACCAATCAACGCCCCAAAGCGTCCCGCCCGTTCAAACAATACTTCCATTTCTATTTGATGAACCGTTGCCTTGGAGACAATATCAATTAGCGGCAAATCCCGCTCAGCAATACCGACGATCTCTTCACCAATACTTTTCATCTGAAGCACAGCATATCCGCTGGCCACAATGAAAAAGAGCATATTGATGGTCACCAGCAATATCAATTTGGCCTTAATCGTCATCTTATTCAGCAGTGTCTTCATGATATCCCCCTAGGACCTAACAACATCTCAGCAGCGTAGTAAAACTATCGACGCCGCTTTTACATCCCCTTAACGAAAATTAAACAATTTGAAGATATACCATTAGAAAAAGATGAATTTTTGAGGCTTTAATAAAGAGATTCAACTAGTTAATTATTAAATTATTTTTTAATTAAAGCAGGGACGGCGGGGCAATGTATTAGCAATACATGACTAAGAGTCAAATTCACATAAAGAGACAATGACTCATTCATTTCCCCAGATATCGACCCTGTGTTAGTGGCAATAAAATAAAAAAGGCCCCCTAAAGGGGGCCCCACGCTGCGGGCCGCTTGGCCTGCTAAACCGTTAACAATATGCAATTAAGCAAGCTTGAAGCGAGAGATCATCTCTTTCAGCGCCACTGCGGTCTCCGCGAGTTCCGTGCTTGACTGGGCAGTTTGACTGCTAGTTGCAGCATTCTGCTCTGCCACGTCAGCGATGACAGAGACATTTTGATTTAACTCCTCTGTCACAGCACTTTGCTGCTCAGCAGCACTGGCAATCTGGTTATTTTTATCCGTAATTTCCGTCACCGCATCCAGCACAATCTCCAACACCTCACCGGCTTCAGTCGCTTTACTGACACTTTGCTCCATTTGAGTACGACTCTCTTCCATCATGCGAGAAGATTCACGGGCCCCCCCTTGTAGGCGCTCAATCATGGACTGAATCTCCTGAGTAGAGTCATGGGTGCGAGTTGCCAGAGTGCGTACCTCATCAGCCACCACGGCAAACCCCCGCCCCTGCTCACCTGCACGAGCGGCTTCAATCGCGGCATTCAGCGCCAGCAGGTTGGTTTGCTCAGCAATACCTCGTATCACATCCAACACCATGCCGATATTGTTGCTCTCTTCTCCCAGCTTGGCGATAGCATCCGCCGAGCGCTGCACACCTTCCGATAAGGTATTAATGGCATGGATAGTTTCATTGACAGCACTACGGCCATGCTGGGACTCTGCCATGGCTCGATGTGCAGAGCCTGCGGCTCCCGTACTGCTATTGGCAACCTCTTGCACCGTAGCAGCCATTTCGTTAATTGCGGTAGCTAGCTGCTCAGTCTCTTGTTTTTGCTGGTACACACTCTGACTACTCTCTTCGCTGGCAGCAGCCAATTGCTCTGAAGCCGCGCTCAACACTTGAGATGAGCTCTCAATTTCCCCAATTACCTTCACCAAGTCCTGGCGCATGCCTTCCAAACCATTCAACATTGCCCCTAACTCGTCTTTACTATTGCTATGCACCGCTTTTGAAAAATCACCACTTGCCATACGATGCATCGCACCCAGTGCTTCGCTCAGACATGCTTTAATGTTATTGATCATAAAGAATGCCAGTGTAGTAGCAATCAAAATGGACACTGATACAATAGAGACCAACACCATCAATGCCGTGTGCTCATGCTCCTCTGCAATGAGCGCTGCCCGGTTAGTAAAACCTTTGATCTCTTCCAGCGTTGCCTCTAGCTCATGGGCGACTCTGTCTGCCGCGGCTTCCACCTCTTCAATGATCTGTTCCGCTTTATGCAAATTACCTTGCTCTAGCAGAGTAAAGGCCTTATCTGCTTGCTCTTGGAAATGACGACGCTCATTATCAATAGCCGATAGATTCTCAAAAATCTTTCCAAACTCCGCTTTCGCATCTTCACTTGAGGCCGTATCATGCGCTCGATTCGCCAGCTCTTCCCCTTTGAGTATCTCTTCCTCTACACTGCTAGCGAGTGTATGGAATTCAGCAATAGCCTCTTTAAAATGCTGTGTCGCATTATGCTCCTGATCCAATAGAGCACCGAATCGAGTCGCCCGCTCAAACATCACTTCCATTTCAATAGTATGGGATGTAATTTCTGATACCACATCGATCAGCGGAAGATCCCGCTCTGCAATGCCTTCAATCTCGCTACCAATCGCATTCATCTGTGCGATAGCATAGAGACTGGCAATAAGAAAAAAAACAATGTTAGTGCCAACCAATAGAATCAGCTTGGCTTTAATAGAGAGTTGATTGAGTAATGTATTCATAGCGACCCCCAATAAGGTTACAGCCTCCCTGGCAGTATCTCCGCAGCGTAATTAGGGTATCGTCTAGCCTTAACAATTCATTAACATCTCATGAACAAAATATAACGTGAATACATTAAAAATACCCCATAGATAGGCTTTTTTTTAATATATATCAATAGGATATAAATGTTACAAAAACATTAAAAAAAACACATCAATATTGACTGCCAATCCAAAACCGCACCCAATAAAAAGGCCCCCAAATGGGGGCCTCACGCTGCGAGCCACGGGGGCTACAACACCCTAAGGTGCCTGGTTAGATGAGCTTGAAACGCTCAATCATGTTCTTCAGTCCTACTGCCGTTTCAGCCAGCTCTGTACTGGATTGCGCAGTTTGATTGCTGGTGGCCGCATTCTGCTCTGCCACATCAGCAATCACTGATACATTCTGGTTCAACTCTTCAGTCACTGCACTTTGCTGCTCAGCAGCGCTGGCAATATGACCATTTTTATCGGTAATTTCTGCAACGGCAGACAATACGACTTCCAATACATCCCCCGCCTCAGTCGCTTTGCTGACGCTATGCTCCATCTGCTTGCGACTCTCTTCCATCATTCGAGAAGATTCACGGGCCCCGCCCTGTAGGCGCTCAATCATAGATTGAATCTCTTGGGTGGAATCATGGGTACGTGTTGCCAGAGTACGCACTTCATCAGCCACCACGGCAAAGCCCCGTCCCTGCTCACCAGCGCGGGCAGCTTCAATCGCAGCATTCAGCGCCAACAGGTTGGTCTGCTCTGCAATGCCTCGAATGACATCCAGCACCATACCGATATTGTTGCTCTCCTCCCCCAACTTAGTGATGGCATCTGCTGAGCTTTCCACACCTCGAGAGAGGGTATTTATCGCATGGATAGTCTGGTTAACAGCATCACGACCATGCTCTGATTCCTGCATCGCCCGGGATGCAGAACCTGCTGCGCTTGTGCAGCTATTAGCCACCTCTTGTACTGTTGCAGCCATCTCATTCAGGGCTGCTGCTAACTGCTCAGTCTCTTGCTTTTGCTGGTAAACGCTTTGGCTACTCTCTTCACTTGCAGCCGCTAACTCCTCCGAAGCCGCACTCAACACTTGGGAAGAACGCTCGATATCAGTAATCACTTTCACTAGGTCCTGGCGCATCAATTCCAGCCCTCTCAGCATAGCTCCCAACTCATCTTTGCTATCACTGTGCACAGGCTTGGAAAAATCCCCAGCCGCCATCCGGCGCATGGCACCCAACGCAATAGCAAGCGCACGCTTGATATTATCAATCATGAAAAAAGCGAGCACGCTAGCAAAAACAATGGTGACAACCACAATAGTAATCAGCACCCCTTGGGCCGACTTTTCATGCTCTTCTGCCACCATTGCTGCTTTGTCAGTAAATCCTTTGATCTCATTAGATGTCGCCTCTAACTCATGGGCAACTTTATCTGAAGCCGCTTCTACCTCCTCGATTAGCGCTTCAGCACCATGCAAATCGCCCTTTTCAAGCATCGTAAAAGCTTTTTCTGCCAGTGCAACATAACCATTTGTCTCTTCATCAATTTTGTTCAAATTATCCAAGATTTTGCCAAACTCCGCTTTTGCCTCTTCGCTTTTGGCATTTTCCTGAACCTGCTTGGTTAACGTCTCGCCTTTCGTCAGCTGCTGGCCCACCTGCTCTTTGAGTTGATTAAACTCTTTAATGCTTTCTTCAAAATGTTGTGCAGCGGCATGTTCTTGATGGAGCAATTCGCCATAGCGAGATGCCCTTTCAAACATCACCTCCATCTCAATGGTATGAGTGGTGATTTCAGAGACAACATCAATGAGTGGCATATCTCGCTCTGCAATGCCTTCGATCTCATTGCCTATTGCCCCCATTTGGCTAATTGCATAGGCACTGGCAATGATAAAAAAGAGGATATTGAAGCCAACCAAAAAGATCAGTTTGGCCTTAATCGAGAATTGATTCAGTAGATTATGCATAGCGACCCCCAATGAATATCACGGAGCTTCCGTGCTGTTGTTTCCGCAGCGTAATTAGGGTATCGACTGAGATTAAAATTACATTAAATGAAAATTAATCTTTTTTTAATATTATTTTAATTATTTCGAGGTATTTGAGAGAAAGTCTCAGCAACACAGTGAGTTATATTATTGGTAAGCTGTCCATCACGATTTAAAAGTACAGTAGCCATACCAGCAGCCGCTGCGGCATCCAACTCCTCCACAATATCAGAGAGAAACAGAATCTGCTCTGCCGGAATGCCGATCTCCTGAACAATCGCCTGATAGGAGCTTGCCTCCCGCTTTCCTCCGATACGCGTATCAAAGTACCCTTTAAATAGGGGGGTCATATCACCAAATGGGGTATGCGAAAACAGTAGCTGCTGCGCCTTAACCGAGCCAGATGAGTATACATATAGGGCGATCCCGTCATCATGCCAAGCTTTCAAGCATTCATAGGCATCCTGATAGACGTGCCCCTGATAATCCCCTTGTACATAGCCATCCTGCCAGATCAATCCTTGAAGAACTTTAAGAGGGGTAATCTTTTTGTCCTGATCGATCCATTCGATGAGCTGCTGGATTGCCTGCTCATCACTCAATGTGTGCCCCACTTCTTGAGAGACAGCCGTCAACTGCTCCCTTACCACAGGATCATTGCCATTCTCAGCAATAAAACGGGCCATATGCTCACGTGCATAAGGAAACAGTACCTCATGAACAAAGCTGATAGAGCTGGTGGTACCCTCTATATCCGTTACAATCGCCCTCATCACAGAAACTCTCCGGAGAATTTTTCGAAACTGGGAAAGCTGGCAGCAATTGGGCTATCGGTATAGTCGGCAACCCACCCCTCAGGTGTGGTAAACAGCCGAATACACTTGAATTGGGGATTCTCTCCCATATCAAACCAGTGCGGGGTATTGTCTGGCACGCTGATCAAATCTCCAGCCTCGCACATCAAGGCAAGCACCTTTTCTCCGCTATGAATGTAAAAAAGCCCTCGCCCTTCCACAAAAAAGCGCACTTCAAAATCACTATGGGTATGTTCGCTAAGAAATTTATTACGCAGTGCAGCCTTATCAGGATGATCGGGACCCAAGCTGATAACATCCACCGATTGGAACTCATATTTAGCCATCAATCGATCCACTTCACTGCGGTAGGCAGCGATCACCTCCTCCTGGGTAGAATCACTGCTCAACGGCTGACTTGCCTGCCACTGCTCAAATAGCACGCCAGCGCCATCCAGCTGCATACGAATCTGCTGAGGATCATTGATCACCTGTGGATTTACCGCGCCCTGCTCAGGGTAGATGGCCAAAACCGTCATACTTTTTCTCCTATTCAGATAATGAGGCGATTGTAGCGCCGCTTATTCCTAACGAGCAATAAAAAGGGCCAAGCCAGAAGCGGCTTAGCCCTATTAGTTCGTTATAATGACAGAAAATCAATCCGGCATCTTGGTAATGTTACGGCCATAGAAGATCTCCAGCATCTCACGCTTCAAGTTACGACGAATGTCTTCCAGCTCGTTGAGCTCATAATCCTCTTCGGTAGAGCCAAACAGGTACGTAGGTAAACGCATCTCTTTGAGCATCATTTTGGTATGAAAGATGTTTTCCTGATAGACATTCACATCGATCATCTCGTAAAGATCCTTAGTATCCCGAGCGATGAAGTTCTGGATTGAATTAATGTCGTGATCGATGAAATGTTTAGCGCCATCAATATCACGAGTAAAGCCACGGACACGATAGTCCATTGTGACGATATCTGAATCAAAGCTGTGAATCAGGTAGTTCAGCGCCTTCAAAGGGGAAATACGACCACAGGTTGAAACATCAATATCGGCACGAAATGTGGAGATACCGTTCTCAGGGTGACTTTCAGGATAAGTATGTACTGTTATATGAGACTTATCCAGATGCGCCACAACAGAGTCCGGCAGTGGGCCGGGAGCCTCCGTATTGGGGACATCAGGCAAGATAGGCTCTTCTGATACCAGGATAGTCACACTAGCCCCTTGTGGATCGTAATCCTGGCGTGCAACATTCAGGATATTGGCACCAATAATATTGGTTACCTCAGTGAGGATATTCGTCAAACGCTCAGCATTATACTCTTCGTCGATATACTCAATGTATGCCTGTCGCTCTTCCTGCGTCTTGGCGTAACAGATATCGTAGATGTTAAAGCTAAGGGTTTTGGTAAGGTTGTTGAAGCCGTGCAGCTTCAGTTTTTTCATTGACTCTACCAATCGCGTATCCTCGTAAAAAAGCCAACAAAACAAAGATAGCGGGGAATTTGACCCTGCTACCCGCAGTCATCCCCAAGCTACGAAATGGGGGGGTGATAGATGATCTGCACGGTATTGCCGTCAGGATCAAAACAATAAAAACTCGTCGCCCCATCCCTGTGCTGACGGGGCTGGGTCTTCATCTCCACTCCATGGGCCAAAAGATAATCGTACCAAGCCTGCACCTGCTGTGGAGACTCGATAATAAAGCCTATGTGGTCCAACCGCTGGAAACCACTCATGTCCACATCATTTGCACGGTGTAATGCAAGGTTATCATTACCACTCGTTAAATATAGGTTATCGCAGTCCGGGCGCCACTCAACCTGCATCCCCATCAGCGCCACATAAAAGTGCTCACACTCAGCAAAATGCTTAACAAACAGTGCAACATGGCGCATTCCGCCAGTAGGCCTAGGACGGGGAAGTGGATTACTCACCACACTCACCGATAATCTCAAAATCGTGGCTGATCTCAGCGGTTTTCCCCAACATGATGGACGCGGAGCAATACTTCTCTGCGGATAGAGAAACCGCACGCTCTACATGTTTCTCTTTCAGGCCATCTCCGGTCACAATAAAATGGATATGGATCTTGGTAAACACCTTGGGCTCCGCCTCAGCGCGCTCAGCGGTAATTTCCGCGACACAGTCGCTGATAGGCTGACGGGATTTTTTCAGGATGTGCACCACATCAAAGCTAGCGCAGCCCCCCATTCCCAGTAGCAACATCTCCATGGGGCGAACACCCAGATTGCGGCCACCGCTCTCTGGCGGGCCATCCATTACCACTGCGTGACCACTACCGGATTCCCCTAAAAAGGTGGCATCCTGAACCCATTTGATACGTGCTTTCATCAGCCTACAATGCCCTGTCGATGCTAAAAACCGCGAAGCTTACCACATATCCCAGAATTTTAAATATTAATTAGCTGAGAAAGTTGTCCGCTATATTTAAAGTATCGGGTAATAACGGCTTGCTTTTACGACACACCATTTTTAGCAGCTAAACTAAGATAGAAGAAAATCAAACTGTTACCCTGAAGCAAAAGCTCCTAACCACATTAAATAATAGAGACAGGCTATGGTAATGAAATTTGCCCCCCCACAGGTCAATCCGGCAATTGAGCGTTTTCTGAGTCACTGTCATCGCCGGAAATATCCCGCCAAAAACACCATCATCGCTGCGGGAGAAATTCCAGAGACGCTCTACTATATCGTGGATGGCTCTGTCACCGTGCTTATTGAGGATGATGACGGCCGTGAAATTGTATTAGCCTATCTCAATGCCGGTGACTTCTTCGGAGAGATGGGACTGTTTGATGAAGAATCTTTAGGCCGTAGCGCCTGGATTCGCGCTCGTGCCAATTGTGAATTGGCAGAGATCAGCTACGAAAAGTTCCGCCAATTGAGTAAAGAGCACCCAGATATTTTGTTTACCCTGGCGGGCCAGATGGCGCTACGCCTACGAAATACCAGCCGCAAAGTTGGGCACTTAGCCTTTATGGATGTCACCGGTCGAGTCGCTCGCACCCTACTAGATCTCGCCAAACAACCCGATGCGATGACTCATCCTGATGGCATGCAGATCAAAATCACCCGTCAGGAACTGGGTAGAATCGTTGGTTGCTCCCGAGAAATGGTAGGTAAAGTTTTGAAAAACTTAGAGGAACAAGGCCTCATCACTGCACGGGGTAAGACCATGGTTATTCACGGCACGCGTTAATTACCGCATCCGTCACCATATTTTTTTCAAGATAAAATGAAATTGCCGATACCCAAAAGAGGGCATTACCTTTGCGTCGCCCCCTTTCATCCTACTCGTTGGCAAGCACCAACGATGTTCGGTAAAGCATGACGCTCTGAATAGCATGCCCTCCAGTCTACCCATCAATAGAGCAAAAGGGTTATGTAATGGACCTAATGACAGTTACCCAGGTCAACGAACATTACAGGAGAGTTATCTCGGCCACGGATCAGCTCAGTGCGATTGCGATGAATGCGATGTTCATCTCCCGCAGATCATCATCCCAAGCACTCGGGTTTGCTCAGGTCACCAAAGAGATCAGTCATTTTAGCAACCAACTGCTGCAAAAAATTTCCCGGCTACGCCAATACAGCTCTGATCTAGCCATCACGGTGGCCCTCAGCGCCCGCCAAGACCGTATAAGGGGGTTGATCACACAAGCCAACCAGACCAGCCAACATCAGATAGTGCGCCTCCCTTGCCAAATCTCGCTACAGGAATATGCCGCTATCAGGATCTTAAATAAAGAGACCCGTTATGCTATCAACCTCATTGGTATTGGAGTAAATCTAGTCATTCTGGCAAAGGTCGAAGCAGAAGCAATCGATGATCATAGCAAGGCACTGGAGAATACTGTTACATCCCTCGGTGGGCTAATTGACGAAATTGATAACGAACTAAACGCCGGGCTGAAACTACTCGCGCTTTAAGGTACACACGATGAAGAAAATGACCTGCATTTTTCACGAAGGCGATCACAGTTGGGAAATTATTGCCCGTGACCCCGCACGTCCCGACTATGTGATTGATACCAACGAATACCTAATACGTAGCCAGAACAGAAGCCTGTTAACGGATCCCGGCGGAATGGAGATCTTTCCCGCTGTTTTTTCTGCCATCAGCGAGCAGATTGACCCTGGACACATTGATGCACTCTTTGCCTCTCATCAGGATCCAGATATTATCTCCTCGCTGGGGCTATGGCTGGAAGTCAATCCGGCCCTGAAGTGCTATCTAAGCTGGCTGTGGGGCAGTTTTATTCCCCACTTCGGAGGAAACGACCGCACCTTCCACCTGCTTCCAGACCAAGGGGAGTGTATTGAATTGGGCAAGATCAAACTTCAAGCGCTACCCGCTCATCATCTGCACTCCGCCGGTAATTTTCACCTGTACGACCCTAAAGCAAAGATTCTCTTTACTGGCGATGTGGGTGCCGCATTATTACCAAACGATCAACAAGAGGTCTTTGTTAAAGATTTCAACACCCATATCTCCTATGCGAAGAAATTCCACCAACGCTGGATGGGGTCGGAAGCCGCAAAGCGCCGCTGGTGTGAGAAGGTTAATGAATTAAACATCGATATGCTTTGCCCTCAGCATGGGGCCATCTACCAAGGAGATGATGTGGAACGGTTCATCAACTGGTTTGATGAACTGGAGATTGGTTTGTTTTAATCTACAGCAGGCTTGCTGAGAAGGGCCTCAATCCACTGCTTGACAGGCTCACTATCCCACTCCCGCTCACCAATCACTTTGGCAATTAACGTCCCGTCTGGCGCGATGAATACGCTATGGGGCAGACCTCCCACCTGATAACGATCACTTACCGTACTGTCAGGATCCAGCAATACGGGAAAATCTAGCTCGAACATCTCAACAAAACGAGCAACACGAGGCTTCATCCCCTCATCCACTGAGATCACAACCACCTCAAAGCCTTGATCACGGTACTGTAACCACAGCTTTCGTAATCCCGGCATTTCGGCACGACAAGGCGCGCACCAAGTGGCCCAAAAGTTAATCAACACCAGTTTTCCTCGCCACTGACTCAGCTGATGAGACTCCCCAGCCAAATCCTGCAGGGTAAAGTCTGGAGCCAGCCCTTGTTGAGCCTGGGCTCTCAACTCTGCAAACTCATCTGCATAGAGTGCCGCCGCATACCCCAGCAACAGACAAAATAAAAGGGCGAGCCTACTCATCACTTTGCGACTTCAGATAGGTCAGCACCGCTTCGAACTCCTGTTCACTGAGAGGCACGATATCCGCTTGCTCCATACGCTTTTGCATGGTCTTCATCACCCAAAACCACTGCTTGTGGCTGAGCATACCTGCTTCCGGCAGTTGATGACAGATAGCACAGCGTGTCTCGTACAGGGCTTTCCCCTCTTCCTGAGCCTGAGCCTGAGCCTGAGCCTGAGCCTGAGCCTGAGCCTGAGTATTTGTCGCTAGCAATAATCCCAGTGCAATGAAAAAAACTCTCATGGCAGCTCCCCCAATATCTGATACAGCTTGCTGCCATCCCGATAATCTTCATTCATGCGTATTACCCCATCCGCACCGATCACGATGGTGGTACCCATAGTAGCGTGTAGAAGCGCTTTCACCTGCTCACTCTCATCCACCAACACCTGATAGTTACCGTAGCCATTAGCCAGCTGGTTGCTACGGGCCAAGGCCACACTGCCCGATACATAATCCACAAAGAAGTAATTCACGTTGGGATAGTTGGGCATGATGGCAGAGATCATGTGGCTCATGTGACTATCACAGATAGGACACCACATGGTGAAATAGAGCACCACCGGCTCACCCAACAGCAGCTCTTCGGAGAGGACTCGCTGAGTATCCAGGCTATCCTGCAATGTGAAGTCTGGGGCAATCTGACTCACCTGATAGCCTACACTCCCGGCCTCCACATCAGGGCGTTGATCCTCGCCAGAGGGATTGAGGTCATCGGTGATGTCCTGGCAGCCACTTAAAAGTAATAACATCCCTATCAATAACCATTTAGCGTAAAACATGGCTTACCCCCAGGGTGATGGTATCGGTAGCAGGGAAGTTCTCTCCCCACCCATCCCATTTAATACTGTGGCTGTAGGTGGCCTTGATCACCCAGTCACGATCCATCGTGGCATGAGCAACCGTAAAGGCGACACCCTGCTTACGCATACCGGTACTGGGATCGGTCACATCATTAATGGTCCCCTCCGATTCTTGAACGTGGCTGAAGGCCAAGGTGTACGTAAGGGTATTCATATTCTCCAGAAACTGGGTATAGCCGCCGGAAAGAGAAGCGCTAAAGCGATTCCCTAATTGCTTGTCAAAAGGCTCTACAAAGTTACCATACTCCCTATTCACCGAGCGCTCCAGATAGTGGCCATAGCCCATCTGTAGGCTCATATTCCAGGGGTAGATGGTCTTGTCAATCAGCACATTGGCATCCAGGCGATAGAAGCCCCGGCCGGTAATTTCTGAGCTATCGGTAACATCGTCATAGGGTGAGATGCCGGTGGGCACAGTGAGGGAAAGGCCATAATAGGTCGCCGGTATCCAGTCCTCAGGCTTACGAATCTTCCAGACACAGGTGACATTATCAAACCCCTCATACCAGAGGTTAAGCGTCATATCGCCAATACCGTTAGTCTGATAGTGACTGCTAGGATACTGATTGTCGTTCCAGACATAGGGCAGCGTGATACTCCCCTGCCAGCGATCCCCAAAACGGTGGCCATAACCCAGGTTCAAGCGGCTCTGCTGCAGGTCGGAACCAGCAGGGTCAGATTTGTAGTTGCCCTGTTGGTCCCAGAAACCGTCGTACTGCTCCATGGAAAAGGAGATATCCACCATCCCCTGAGAGAACTTGGGCATCACTAGCGCAGAGGCGGAACCGCCACCGCAGCAGGAAGCCGCATAACCATTAGTGGAAAATGAAAAAACAGCCCCCACCAGGAGGGCTGTTGATAGAGGACGAAAAAGTCTCATGATAGGCCTTACATCCCCATTCCACTGGAGGGGGTGAAGGTGATGATCTGGTAGTAATTACACAGCACTACATCGTCATCACAGCTACCCTGGTTGGAAGCGGCACCATCGGTGGTCTTCGCAATGCCATTCACCAACAGCTGTACGTAGAGACTTCCCTCTGTACCGTTGGTCAGACCACTAAGACCTGCTACGCTGAAGTAGCCATTACCATCCTCTACCGCATCCACCCAGCTCTGCTTATCAGTAGAGAGCTTAACGCCAATGCTGCTCACGTCCAGTTGATACATCGAGCCAGAGTTCATAGTCAGACCTGTTACCAACGCAGGGAATGACATCATGCTCTCAAAGCCAGCAATAAACAGACTTACATCATGACCACTCATGGCAGAAGTCACATCACTCTTGAAGAGATAGTAAGCGCGAGATGAAACATTGTTTTCCATATCCGCCAGCTGATCACTGCTGTCACCCTTAAGGATATGCTTGCCGTTGCCATTCATTGCCATGGTCACTTCTGGATAGAAGGTCACCGACTCACTCATCCCCGCCATCACCTTCAGTGACCAATACCCCATGGCATTGCCCATCATGGTAGAAGGCATCAGGTAGTAAACCGTGCAGTCATACTCTCCAGGCGTGGTTTGTGACTCACTACAGGCATTGCCCGGTACCGGTGCGCTATGGGTATGGGCCTCCATATACATCATCGGCATCAGTGACAAGCTCAAACCGGTTGCTGCAGAAGAATCAGAAAGGTTAGAGATGCGTAGGGTAAACTCGGTTTTGCCCTCAGCGGCGGCCATCGCCCCTTCAATATATTGGATACGATAGCTAGTACTATTAGCCACTTTTGCGAAAGGCATCATCGGCCCAAATTGCACGGGAGTCAGGCCGCTTTGGTCGTTACCATTGCGGAAGTTTTCAATGGCATTGGTGTAACGGTTAGCAATATCGGCCGGTAACATCTCGGTAGTACCAGGAATATCCACGGCTCCACCACTGCCTTGACCATCCAGGGTACCGTCAGCCAGATCCTCTGCCAGCGCCAACATCAGGGCAAACTGCTCTTGGGCAGAGAGCCCCAGATCCAGTGCCAGCTGACTCATCACTGCCGCACGGAAACCCGCCAGTAGTTGATCCTCATCGGCACCACTCGTCGGACCAGTCGCATCTATCGGCATTACGCCTGTATCAGGAGTATAGGAGAAAGCATTTGTGAAGGCATTCTGTGCAGCCTCCAAGGTCAGACCATGTTGCACTACCAGCTGATGCATAATGGTGGAACCTGGCGTGGCGTGAACGTCATCGCCTGCCGACAGGGTTCCACCCGCTACATAGGCCGCCATATCGGAGGCAGAGACACCGTTATGACCACTAGCCTCATCGGTAAAAGTCCCCCCCTGGCTAACAAACTGCAGAGGGCTAGCCAGATCACTATTGTTAATCTGGATGGTATAACCGCCCTGGCTGTCGGTGGTCACCGGCCCGGCGAGCAGGTTGCCATTACCATCCAAGACCCTTACCTCGGCACCCGAAACCCCAGAGGCGAACACGCTGCCGCTAATAGTGGTAATCGATAAGTCATCACCTGACGAACCACCACAACCACTCAGTGCCAAAACACTACCCAATGCGGCAGCCTGCCACAATATTCTATGCTTAATGTGAAATGCCATAATACTCTCCTACAATCCAGACGTACCGCCACAGCGGTCAATGCCAAAAATTGTAAGGAAGTAAACTATCTGCGGGAATGCGACATGTTGTCGCAGGTAGAAGGCAAGTTACATCTTAGAGAGAAAGGTCTGCCTTGGCATAACTTTGACCGTCCATGTCTACCACCTCAACCGTCATCACGCCATCGGCCCATGGCTGCTGTTGCAGGGTTTGCAAAACCGTTGAACTCAATAGCTGCTTCTGCTCCTGACGACGACCGGGCTTGATACGCAATTGAACGTGGATAAAGGATTTGGATTCACCGCCCACCAAGCTGTGGTTGGCAGCATAAGCGCGTAGCTTGATGTGGCTTTCGGTAAACAATTGGGTCTCGACTATTGATCTGTGAAGCTCAGCCAATAGCCCATCCACCTGGGATGAAGCCATCAATCCAACACTATACTCAATAATCACATGGGGCATGGAATCTCCACCATCACCACATTGCCTGGCACCTGATATTGTAAATCCAGATGACACAGCTGATGCGCTACCGCAATTCCCCGACCATGGTTGTCCTGCCCTCGATCAGGGCGCATCATCAGGTAAGGCTGCCAGTCAAAACCTTTTCCCTGGTCCTGAATGGTAATGCGACGCTTCCCATCAGCACACTGCAACTGCACCTGAACTTCGCGCTCTTGCATTCTGGTAGAGGCCAAGCGTCCCTCAATTTCACGACTCAGGAAGCCATGCTTGAGCATCACCCCTTTCTGGGCATAATCAATCTCAAGGTTGCCATGCTCAATCGCGTTACTCAACAGCTCATAGATACCGACTACTGCCGCATAAGGTGCCTCACATCCATGGGCCAAAGTTACAGCCAACTGCCGGGCTTCATCTGGAGTCTTGATATGGTAGAGGTGATCGCTCATCCCCGGAGACTCAGCTAGCGACTGTAGCGCAGCATATAGGGAGTAGTATTCCAGGCTCTCCGCCACCGCACTACGGACCAGCTCAACTAACAATTGATCATCATAGGGCTTGCCAAGATAATAAAACGCTCCGGCATCCATCCCTTCCTGAATGTCAGGGCCAATCACTCTGGCTGTTTGCAATATCACCGGCAAAGCAAAAAAACGGGAGTCAGCTCGCATCTGTTTAAGTAGCGTCATGCCATCCATCACCGGCATCATGCGGTCCAGTAGCAACACATGATAACGCTGTGGATTTTCCTCCAACATCTGCCAAGCCTGCTGACCATTCTCCGCCTCATCAAGCTGAAAATCCGTCTCAGAAAGAAACTCCATGAGGATTTCACGATTAATGGCCTCATCGTCCACTATCAAAATCGCGGGTTTGCACTCCCCAGCCATAGTCAAACTCCAATATCTATTTTTGAGATATGTATAAAGATCATCGGCAAATTTGCCCTACCTTACAGTTTTAAAGCCATTCTACTCTCTTTATCACAAAAAATATGGGCCAAACTAGGATAAGTACAGTCGCAAGATAATCAAACCGAGTCTATTTACCTGGTGAAATGAAAGCTTCACAATAAGCACCTATTTTGCTGTAAAACCCCTAAAGGCCCTAATTATATGTTCAGCTATCCCGAGATTGATCCCGTCGCCATCGCCATCGGCCCATTAAAAATCCACTGGTATGGTTTGATGTATCTGGTCGGTTTTGCCGCAGCCTGGGCATTGGGAAACTATCGCGCCAAAAAGCCTCACTCTGGATGGACCAGTGAGCAGGTTAGTGACCTGATCTTTTTCTGTGCTATCGGATTGATTATTGGTGGCCGACTTGGCTATATGCTGTTTTACAACTTTGACATGGTACTGGAAAACGTCTTTAACCTGTTTAAAATCTGGGAAGGGGGTATGTCCTTCCACGGAGGCGTCCTTGGGGTGATTGGCGGTGCAGCCTGGTTCTGTCGGAAATATAAAAAGCACTTTTTTGAGGTGACTGATTATTTAGTTCCCCTCGCGCCACTTGGACTGCTCAGCGGACGCATTGGTAACTTTATCAATGGCGAGCTATGGGGACGGGTGACTGACTCACCACTGGGGATGATCTTCCCCACTGGCGGTCCATTGCCCCGACACCCATCCCAGCTTTATGAAGCCCTACTGGAAGGTTTGGTGCTGTTTATCATTCTCTGGCTCTACTCTAGCAAGCCCAGGCCTATGGCCGCTGTCTCCGGGTTATTCCTGGCAGGGTATGGTGTATTCCGAACTACGGTAGAGTTCTTCCGAGAACCCGATGCTCATCTTGGCTTTATTGCCTTTGACTGGTTAACCATGGGCATGCTGCTCTCCACACCTATGATCATTGGCGGTGTCGGCTTAATGGTCTGGGCTCATTGGTATAATGCAAAAAAGTAAACAAACCACGTTCTTAGAACGTGGTATTGCATTTCGCCCCCTAGAAGGGGGCACACCGTCAGGTTTCACCTCGAGACCTGACGCAAGCTATCCCCTATTACAGGCTATCTTCTATTCAGCTCCAACTGTTGCTGGTTATGTTCCTGCTTTTCTTGGTATTTAATGTATTTCTGAACCATTTCAGCATCCAGACCCACCGTATCTACACAGTATCCCTTTGCCCAGAAATGATTACCCCAAAAGGGTTTCTTTCTCAGGTATTGATGGTGGGATCAGCGTATCTTGCACACTGCGCCATAAGAGAATCAGTTCACTTGTCACCTGATCGATGGCCCCACCCTTCACAACAAACTCCACCATTCGAACCTCCGCAAAGGTCACACCAAACAATGAACGCAAAAGTCCTTCAAGGATAGAGCATTCAGGCTGTCCTGAAGAGATCAAAATACCTGCACAAGTTTTTGAGTCATTGAATAAAAGCGTCAAACACTGACTAATAGGAACTTCCCGTAAAGAGATGGGGCCAAGGCCGTTCTAAAAGCTGATTCCAGTACATGCTCATCACTCATAAACGGCCCATCTTCTGCCCAACATCCAGATACTTTTCCAGCAATGCTTTCCCCGTTGATTCATGTTGCAGAGACATCAATCACGACTCACTAACAATACACCAATGGGTAAGCATTCCATTCCCCCTAAGGCACTCCCTTTTTCTTCTAAGCTAGCAACTCTTTGAGAAACCAACGATGAAAAGGCTTGGATAATAAAATTTTTTTCGATAGCCTTACCTGCACTAAGTTGCAATTACCATCAAAAAAGGAAGATATACGATGAATACCTTAGTGAAACTCAGTCGAGCGACATTACTTTCCGCGCTATTATCGACAAGCGCATTTGCGACAGAGTATCAAGTTGTCGAATTACCAGTTCCTTTAACCGACTCATTGGCGCTTGTTTATAGCTACTCCCTCAGCGCTAATAATGAAGCCTTTTGGATTGGTGGTGGAGGCGATCCCAAAGACCCATCAGAGCCACGTATACCAGGTAACATCTACAAATATAAAAATGGTGAAACCCTTCAACTCACCAGCAATGATCTATGGAAGTCTTGGCTACTCAGCAATGATGCAGGCCAAGCAGTATGGCTGGAATCATCGCCAGATGGAAAAAAGAAAGTGGTCTTCTTTGATGGCAGCACAATTATTGACCTTACCCCATTGGGCCATGCCTCAGCGCTATTGGCCATTACAGAAAATGGCACCGTTTTCTGGAATGGCATAAATGACACTGGCACTTCATATCTTATGGCATTCAATGGGATGGAGGTAAAAGCGATAGGCCAACCAACAGGCACAAGCCAAATAAGCTACGATATTAACGATAATGGGCAGATAGCCTGGGCTGCCAGTGTATATGGTCCCGATCACATCAAAGATAGTGAAATCATGTTCTTTGACGGAAGTAACACCTATCAACTCAGCAACAACGCAATCGAAGATTATAAAGTGATACTGAATAATCGCGGAGATGTAATGTGGAGTAGCTACGATAAGAATACTGACAAAAGCTCACTAACCGCTTTCTACAACAACACCCATATTCCTCTGGCAGAAGCACCTACTCGAAAAGGCTTCACCTATGCATTGAGTGACCGTGGTGATGCGGCATGGCAAGACATAAATAGTGGAGAGCTCCGAGTCTATCTTGATGGAAATTTTCACTTCGTTAATCCCAACACAAGCATAGCGCAGTTTGATTTGGGTAGTGGTGGCCACTTTGCATTTGTTGAGAACGATATCAATATACTACCAACCACCCTTAAATATGCCTTTAATGGCCAGTATGGCGCCATCGTTAATGGTCAATATCAAGTAAATTACATTGATATGTTGGATGACGGTTCTTTCCTAACAGAAATCACCGATGCCAGTGGCACAATGTTTGGTCGTTACAATGCGGGCAACTTCCATAAATTGGGAAATCGCCGATTTGACTTTGAGTTCATTTCACACATGTTTACGGATAATGGTAAAGCGGTATGGATTGAAAACAACTTCCTAGGTACTAATCCCACCATCTACATTTATGATGGGGAGTCTGTCGCAACATTCAGCAAAACTGAGGCTAGTGCAATTGAACCACCAATCATGCATGATTCAGGCTCTGCAATAGTACCTATTAAAGTAAAAACCGATACTGGCTACATCACTCACGTTATGTTGATAACGCCTCAAATGCCATAAAACAGATAAGCCTTGCTGTCTATGACAGCAAGGCTTAATTAAATAAGCACAATATATACATCACCAGCTTTGACTAGCCCAATAACGAGCCTTTTCCAAATCCTGTGCGACACCATTACCTTGGCGATACATGAGGGATACCATACGCATCGCAGATGAATCCCCAGCTTGAGCCGCCTTTAAATACCACTGAAAAGCCTGCTGACTATCTTGCTCTACACCGCTTCCATCTGCATAGCTTTGGGCAACATGGATAACACTCTCTAGACAACCGTTTTCGGCAGAACGTTTAAACCAGTCAAAAGACTTTTGTGGATTGTCAGTCCAATGAAGGAAGCCAAGAAAATACTGCGCAGCTGCCTCACCATGCTCAGCACGAATTGTAAATTGATTGATTAATGCTTGCCGCTTTCCCTGCGCCAGGTAATCCTGAACCTGCTCCAGGGTAATTCCATCATCCAGGCAGGATTGGATGGAGGGGGAACAGGCACTCAGGAAGGGTATGGAAATAAATAGAATTGCCGCTGAAAGTTTCATCTCACCATGAACGGATCAAGAAAAAAGCTCTGCCAGTTTATCCCCTGGCTCTTCCGCCCGCATAAAGGCTTCGCCCACAAGGAAGGTATGAACCTGATTATCACGCATCTGCTTTACGTCATCCGTCGTAAAAATGCCGCTCTCTGTAACAACAATACGATCATCAGGAATCCTATCCAGCATACGCAGTGTCGTGTCCAGACTCACTTCGAATGTGCGTAGATTACGGTTATTGATACCAATCAAGGGAAGGTTAAGCGGCAAGGTACGTTTCAGCTCCTCCTCATCATGCACCTCAATCAGCACATCCATCCCCAGCTCAGTGGCCAGCTCTGCCAACGCCTTCATCTTCTCATCAGTCAAGGCTGCGGCAATCAGCAAGATACAATCGGCACCGATAGCGCGTGCCTCTACCACCTGATACTCATCAATAATAAAATCTTTGCGAATCACTGGCAGTGAACAAGCCGCTCGAGCCTGTTGGAGATAACTTTCATGACCCTGGAAGAAATCTGCATCGGTAAGAATAGAGAGACAGGCCGCGCCCCCTTTTTCATAACTTTGCGCAATCTGCACCGGATCAAAGTTTTCTCGGATCACCCCTTTGCTGGGAGAGGCCTTCTTGATCTCGGCAATTACCGCCGCCTGTCCTTGATCTAACTTGGCCTGAATTGATTTCACAAAGCCCCGAGGCGATGCTGCCTGCTCCGCTAATTCAACCATATAGGTAATTGGACGCTCAGCACTACGCTCAGCAATCTCCTCCCACTTACGGGCCAGGATTTTCTTCAAAATATCAGGGGTGTTGTTACTCATAATTAAATTCTCTAAAAACAACCCCCAACGCAGAGACACAAAGGCGCAAAGATCTTTTATATTTTCTCTGCGCCTTTTCGCTTCTGCGTTAGGTGTTTACATACTCTTGGTCAAGGCAACTAAAGCATCGAGTTTGGCACGAGCGGCTCCTGAGGCAATGACCTCTTTAGCCTTCTCTACACCGGCTTGCAGGCTGTCTGTCAGATTGGCAGCATAGATGGCGGCACCGGCATTCAGTACGACGATATCTCTTGCGGGGCCGGCTTGGTTATCCAATACGCTCTTGATCATCGCCAAGCTCTCTTCAGCATGCTCAACAACCAGTGATGCTATCTCACCACGCTCAATACCAAAATCCTCTGGCTGGATAGTATAGCTATGGATTTCACCATCTTTCAGCTCTGCCACCCGGGTAGGGGTTTCGATAGAGATCTCATCCAAGCCATCTACAGCATGCACCACCAGCACATGCTGGCTTCCAAGTGCTTTTAACACCTTGGCCAGTGGTTCCACCCATGGCTCTGCAAAAACACCCAATACCTGATTAGGTGCGCCGGCAGGATTGGTCAACGGCCCCAAGACATTAAAGATGGTGCGTACTCCCATCTCACGACGTGGTCCAATAGCGTGCTTCATGGCGCCATGGTGGGCTGGTGCAAACATAAAGCCCACACCCAGTTCATCGACACACTGCGCAACTTGCTCAGGCGTAATATCCAATTTTACTCCAGCAGCCTCTAATACATCGGCACTACCAGTGCTGCTGGAGATAGAACGATTACCGTGTTTGGCAACTTGTCCTCCCGCAGCGGCAACGACAAAGGCGGAAGCGGTTGAGATATTAAAGGTGTGAGCACCATCCCCACCCGTCCCACAGGTATCCACCAAATGATTCCCTTGAATAGCGACGGGTGTTGCCAATTCACGCATCACCATCGCTGCAGCGGTAATCTCATCAACCGTTTCACCCTTCACCCGCAGCCCCACCAGGAACCCACCAATCTGTGCCGGTGTCGCCTCACCAGTCATAATCAGACGCATCGTGGCAATCATCTCCTCACGGGTCAGGTCATGATTATCAATCACCGTCTGAATGGCTTGTTGCATGTTCATGTTGTTATCTCCCTTAATAACACCTAACGCAAAGACGCGGAGGCGCTAAGTTATGATGGTCTTTGCACTATGATGTCAGTGGTAACACGGAACAACTCTGTTTTTTCGTATAAAACTCTCTGCGCTTTAGCGCCTCTGCGTTAGGTGTTTTTAGCGCATTCCTGAGGTCTGCTTCAGGAAGTTAGCAAGCATTTCATGGCCCTGCTCGGTAAGAATCGATTCAGGGTGGAACTGCACTCCTTCGATCATATACTCCTTGTGGCGCACACCCATGATCTCATCCAGCTCACCGTTCTCATCCTCTGTCCAGGCAGTGACTTCCAGGCATTCGGGCACAGAGCTCTTCTCAATAACCAAGGAGTGATAACGGGTCACTTCAACCGGATTTTTTATTCCTTCAAAGGCACCGATGTTTTTGTGGTGTACCAAGGAAGTTTTACCATGCATGATCTGCCCAGCATGAACAATCTTACCGCCAAAGGCTTGGCCGATAGATTGATGGCCCAGGCAGACACCGAGAATGGGCAATTTACCCTTAAAATGCTCAATTGCCGCCAGGGAGATACCCGCCTCATTAGGTGTGCAAGGCCCTGGAGAGATCATCAAATGATCCGGCTTTTTGGCCTCGATTTCTTCGATGGTAATTTGGTCATTACGATACACCTCCACCTCAGCACCCAACTCACCCAGATACTGCACCAGGTTATAGGTAAAGGAGTCGTAGTTGTCGATCATGAGTAACATTTTTTACCTCGCGGCAATGCGAAAACCTTTAACACCTAACGCAGAGACGCAAAGGCGCAAAGGCGCAAAGAAAACCATTTAGTAATTATTAACAATGCGCCGGATACCTTGTCGCATAACCGGAACATTAAAATTAAGCAACAAGCCTAAACGCTTATTCGTGAGTTTCAAATAAGTAAGAAGCTGAGCCTCATGCACCATAAGCACTTTTTCAACTGCCTTAAGCTCCAGTACCATCTCACCTGAAACCAAAATATCAATACTGTGATGCGACTCTAAAGCCATTCCTTTATAACGCAATGGAATCTGCTTTTCAGACTCATATGGGATGCCCCTTATCTGGAACTCATGGATAAGACACCGTTGGTATACCGATTCTAGTAATCCGGGGCCTACGGTCTTATGTACCTCTATCGCCGCGCCAATCACGGCACGGGATAACTCATCCAATCTCATCATCACACTCCTTGTGATCTAAGTTCTCTTAGCGCCTCTGCGCCTTTGCGTTAGAGTTTTTATCGATGCCCACTATCCAGTCCGGCAACGGCCATTTCTACCGCTTTAAACACGGCGCGGCCTTTGTTCATGGTCTCTTTCCATTCGTATTTGGGAATGGAGTCATAAACAACACCGGCACCCGCTTGAATATGTAGTTGTCCATCTTTGATCACTGCAGTGCGGATGGCGATAGCGGTATCCATGTTGCCATTCCAGGAAAGATAACCTACTGCACCGGCATAAACGCCCCGTTTTACCGGCTCTAGCTCATCAATAATCTCCATGGCGCGGATTTTAGGGGCACCAGAGACGGTACCTGCCGGGAAGGTAGCACGCAGCACATCCATGGCTGACACCCCAGGTTTTAGAGAACCTTTGACATTAGAGACAATATGCATCACATGGGAATAACGCTCTATGACCATTTTCTCAGTCAATTTCACCGAACCGATCTCCGCTACACGGCCGGTATCGTTGCGCCCCAAATCAATCAGCATCAGGTGTTCGGCAATCTCTTTAGGATCAGCCAGCAGCTCCTCTTCCCACGCCTTATCCTCTGCCTCCGTTTTTCCACGAGGACGGGTACCCGCGATAGGGCGCACAGTTACCTCACCATCCTCCAAGTGCACCAGTATCTCAGGCGATGAGCCAACAATATGGAAATCATTGAGATCCATATAATACATATAGGGTGATGGGTTAAGACTGCGCAAGGTGCGATAGAGATCCAGAGGGCGTGCATTATAGGGTACCGACATACGCTGGGAGAGTACCACCTGCATCACATCACCATCAGTGATGTAGTGCTTGCACTTCTCCACAGCCTCAACAAAACCCTCTTCAGTGAAACCCGAGATAAAGTCCGCTTCATTGATAGGCGCATGGCGGCCAGAGCGGTGCCGAGGAACCGCCTCGCTCATCTGCTGCACCAGCTCACCCAGGCGACGCTCTGCCAGATCCAACGCCCCCGGCTGTTCCACATCAGCATGAACAATGATGTACATCTTGCCGCTGAGGTTATCAAATACCACCACCTCTTCGGATACCGCTAAAAGAATGTCAGGATTATTCAAGGGATCAGGATTGGGGCAGCTCTTCAAGCGGGGTTCGATGTAGCGGATCGTGTCATAGCCAAAATAGCCCACCAGACCACCCGTAAAACGAGGTAAGCCAGGCACCTCACAGACATCGAAACGGGATTGGAGATCTTCCACCCAGCTCAGAGGGTCATCCACAGTAATGGTCTCAATGACCTTACCCCGCTCAATCAGCTGCACCTCCTGCCCATAGACACGAAAAGCACGACGACAGGGTAGTCCAATAATGGAGTAGCGCCCCCACTTCTCCCCCCCTTGTACCGATTCAAAGAGGTAGGAGTATGGCCCGTTGGCCAGTTTGAGATAAACACTCAGTGGGGTTTCCAGGTCAGCGAGAACTTCGCGCATCACCGGTACCCGTTTAAAGCGTTTATTGGCGAGAGATGAAAACTGTTGTTGCGTCATTGTTGTTTACCACTGAAAACCTGTGAAATTGAGAGTGATGGTTACTGTCGTTAACGAGTAAACCTTCACCATCGCTCTTTCAGTGTTATGACCTGTTTCATGCTTTCGCCTTTCATTCTTTATATTTCACATCGTGAAGATAACACAGAGGACACAGAGGTGCAGAGAACACAGAGATTATTTTTATTATTTCTCTGCGCCCCCACACCTCTGTGTCCTCTGAAAAGCTTAGTGCTCGATCACCTCAGCAAATTGTGCCATAGAGTCGATAACCGCATCGGGATTCGCTTCACGAATATCCACACCGTGGTTATAACCGTAGCTCATACACACAATGTTGAAACCCGCTGCACGAGCCGCTTTCACATCAGAAATGGAGTCACCGATCATCAGTGAATTCTCAGGTTTAACACCAAAGAATTCAGCAGAGTGCAGTAGAGGCAGCGGATGAGGCTTTTTCTCCGCCAGGGTATCGCCACATACCACGTTCTCGAAATCATCATAGATTCCCAAATCCTTAAGGATTGGAATGGTAAACTGGGTCGCCTTATTGGTCACACACCCCATCTTGATGCCCTGGGCCTTCAACCAATCCAGGCCTTCACGTACACCTGGATAGAGGCAACTACGCTTGCTGGTATTTTCAGCATACAGGTCTAAGAAGATGGGATAGGCCTTCTCAAACAACGCATCATCAGGCTCACCATCCAGCTGGTTAATCAAAGCGCGGCGTACCAGACGCTCAACACCATTACCCACCCAGTCACGCACCGCTTCTTCACCACGTACTGGCATATCCAGCTGTTTCATCATTTCGTCGACGCAGTACGCCAGATCCGGCACTGAATCCACCAAGGTGCCATCGACATCGATCAGCACCATTTCAGGTTTTTTAACCATAACGCTTACTTCCCAAATAACTCAGCGCAAAAGCGCAAAACACAAAGATTTCAACACCCAATCTTTGCGCCTTCGCACCTCTGCGTTGGGTGTCATTCTTTACTGACCAACCTTTGCCAACTCTGCACGCAATGCCGCGATGACAGTGTCATAGTCGTTTGGATCTTCTTCACGACGAGCGCCGAATACTGCGGAACCAGCAACGAAGGTATCTACGCCCGCTTCCGCTACTTCACGGATATTGGCAGGACCAACACCACCATCGATCTCCAGGCGACAGTCATAGCCACCCGCATCAATCATCTCACGCACTTTACGGGCTTTATCGAGAACGTATGGAATGAATTTTTGGCCACCGAAACCTGGGTTAACCGACATCAGCAGAACCATATCCAGTTTTGGCAGAGTGTACTCTAGTACATCCAGAGGGGTGGCAGGGTTGAACACCAAACCGGCTTTACAACCGCTGTCTTTGATCAAACCAATGGTGCGGTCGATATGCTCAGAGGCTTCTGGGTGGAAAGTAATATAGGTAGCGCCTGCTTTGGCAAAATCAGGGATGATACGATCAACCGGCTTCACCATCAGGTGAACGTCAATATCCGCCGTCACACCATGCTTGCGCAGGGCTTCACAAACCAGAGGACCAATAGTCAGGTTTGGTACGTAGTGGTTATCCATTACGTCAAAGTGAACAATGTCTGCACCTGACTTAATGACATTCTGCACCTCTTCACCCAAGCGGGCAAAGTCTGCAGACAGGATCGAAGGTGCGATTTTGTAATCAGCCATGATGATACCTCTCTTTGCGGGGCCCGTATCAGGCCGCCAAATTCATGTTCAATTGGATTTTGATCGCCAACTCTACCCGATCTTGGGTAAGATTTCAGCCCCTAAAGCGCCATTCCATGGTAAAAGAGTGGGAAATCCCCCTATTTCAGTTGATTCCCCTTCATTCAATGAGTATGTATTATGCGGTTAACGGGGCACACCCCTAGGCCCATCCTAGAAAAAAAGGCGGCCTTAAGTTATGATCGCCCTCTGCATGACCACCCATCTAAATCGAGCGAGCTACATCTATGTCGAATGCCCCAAAAATCGGATTTATTAGCCTGGGTTGCCCTAAAGCAACGGTAGATACCGAGCAGATTCTGACCCAATTAAGAGCAGAAGGCTATGAATTGACAGGCAGTTATGATGATGCCGAGCTGGTAATCGTCAATACCTGTGGCTTTATCGACAGTGCGGTAGATGAATCTCTGGACGCCATTGGCGAAGCCCTCTCCGAAAATGGCAAGGTCATCGTCACCGGCTGCCTGGGTGCCAAAGAGGGTGTAGTTGAGACGCATCATCCGCAGGTGTTGGCTGTGACCGGCCCCCACGCACTACATGAGGTAATGGAAATTGTTCACCAACATGTGCCCAAGCCCCACGACCCTTACGTGGACTTGGTCCCACCCCACGGCTTGAAGCTGACCCCGAAACACTTCGCGTATCTGAAGATCTCTGAAGGGTGTAATCATAGCTGTTCTTTCTGCATCATCCCCAGCATGCGAGGTAAACTGGTCAGTCGCCCTATCGGAGATGTACTGCAAGAAGCACAAAATCTGGTGGATGCCGGGGTAAAAGAGCTGCTGGTCATCTCCCAAGATACCGGTGCCTATGGTGTGGATGTAAAGTATCGCACCGGTTTCTGGGGTGGGCGTCCGGTCAAAACTCGTACTCAGGAATTAGCAGAAGCACTGGGAGAGATGGGAGTGTGGGTTCGCCTACATTACGTCTATCCTTATCCCAGCGTGGACAATCTGATCCCCCTGATGGCTGAAGGTAAAATTCTGCCCTATCTGGATATCCCATTCCAACACGCCAGTCCGGCGGTGCTCAAGCAGATGCGCCGTCCAGGTAATATCGAGAATACTTTTGAGCGCATCCAAAAATGGCGAGAAATTTGTCCAGAAATCGCTATCCGCTCGACCTTTATCACCGGCTTCCCTGGCGAAACCGAGCAAGACTTCGAAATGCTGATGCAATTTCTGGAAGACGCCAAACTGGATCGTGTCGGCTGCTTCCCTTACTCGGCCATTGAAGGCGCACCTGCGAATGCTCTGCCAAATCCAGTGGATGAAGAGCTAAAGATTGAACGAGCCGAACGCCTAATGGACCTACAGTCGGGTATCAGCGCAGACAAACTGGCCGCTAAAGTAGGCTCACACATGACGGTACTGGTAGATGGCACTGAAGAGGATGGCACCATCATTGCGCGCTCCTATGCCGATGCACCGGAGATTGATGGCGAAGTATTGATCGAAGGGGCTATGGGTATAGAAGCAGGTGATTTTATTGAGGTAGAGATCACCCACTCCAGTGAACACGACCTGTGGGCGAAAGTCATCTAATCCTAGCGGTTATACAGCCCTTCAAAGATCTCCCGAGCATCATAACCAAATTTCTCCCGCAGGCGCTCAAATAGGTCTGACGGGTGATTGGAGAACTCCTGAATGGCATACAGGTCATTATGTCCCTCCATGACTAGATAGGCAGAAAGGTTGTAGTAAAGCGACTGCAGTTGGTAGCTAATCGTGTTCGGGTTGTTAAGATCCGCCGGATTCACTTCGAAACGTGAAATCTTGCGTCCTTGTGCCACATTGAGAATCTCCTCCTGCTCCTGAAAGGTCATCTTATAAAAACGGCCAGCGATAAACGCGGCATTGCTATAGGGGGTCATTGAGGGGAAATACTGCACCTTAATCCCCGCCTCTTTAAGACGCTGATAATCCTCATCATTCAGCAACAAGCTGCTAAAAATCCCCTTTGCGAAGCTGCCAGATGCCTGAGCCGACTTATTCTCATAGATTCGCATCATCCCTTGAACAAACCAATGAAGACCTTTGTTTTCCGTATCCGCCATGCGTTCAACCACACCGGAAAGCAATCCAGCTCGGCCCAATAATACGTGATACATAAAAGAGTTTGCGAGAAAGCCATTTTCCGACAGCGCCTTCCCCTCTGCACTACGCAGATAGGTCAGCAGCCTCAACCTTGCTTCACGCACATCCCCTCCCTGATCCACAAACTCCCAGATGGTCAGCAGCGCCTCATTGAGTTCCATCCTGGCGGCATAAGGCAAAGAGGCAAAAGGGACAAACTCTTCAGCCATCTCACCTGCTGGCACCCCTGCATCAGTTTGGACCTCTTCTGCGAGAACCAAACCGGGCAATATCACCAGACATGCCAGCCACAACAGGCGATAAGGACGAAGTAGTGTAAGCAAATTCATAACAAAACTTTATAAACTACTGGAAATAGACGCTATTATTTAGGAAATAGGATTAATGTAACACAAACCAGCCTCTATTCCGTCAAAACAAATTTAGACAACTAACTATCTCAGAGGGCGTAATGCCAAAAAAGTTGCTACTCCTGGCTATCCTGCTTCTGGCAATTTCCACCACTCAAGCCGCCAATCAAGCAAGGGAGCACTTGGTTGCCAATGAGCTAATAGAGCGAATCGGTGAGCGCCAGGTGGTGTGGCTAGGTAAAGAGGGCAAGCCGTTTTTAGCCCTGAAAGCGGATTACAGCAGTGTGCGCCGTCGTGGGGGCATCATCCTACTTCACGATCTAGACGGTCACCCCGACTGGCCAGAGATCATCTCCCCTTTACGTAACACGCTACCTGAAAAAGGCTGGCCCACACTTTCGGTTCAACTGCCTCTGCTAAGTACCGAACAAGATTTCACCCCGGCAAATCAACAACGTATTCTCGATGAAGCTAAAGACCGGCTCATCGCCGCGGTAGAGTACTTTACCAATGTCGGCATCTACAACATCGTGTTATTAGGGCAAGGCATGGGTGCAACTGCCATCAGCCACTTTCTCTCCGGTGACCTGAAACAGAGTCATGCCATTTACATTAAGGCCTTTATCGCGATACGCTTTCGCACACCAGAGCAACTGCCTGAGGCCTATCAGCCCCAGTCACTGCTAAGGCTGAAAACCAGCTTCCCCATACTCGATATCATTGCTGACCAGGAGTCGCCAGAAGCCTTGGAGCAAGCACACCTGAGGAAAATGGTCGCCAAGCAGTCTCAAAACCCCAACTATCGGCAGGAGAGACTGTTCAATGCCAACAACAACTTTCGTGATGCGGAAGGATTGTTGGTATCCCGTATTAATGGCTGGCTAAAGGTCAACGCAGCGGGCGCCGAGGTGGAGCTGGAACAATTAGACAAACAACGACCACGAGTAAATTAACGCCATGATTGCTGCCGCCAAAATTATGCATATCCTTGCCGCTACCATCTGGGTAGGCGGTATGTTCTTCGCCTATATGGCATTACGCCCATCTGCCGCTGCCCTGCTGGAGCCGCAGCAACGGCTGCCTTTATGGGCCCAAACCCTGGCCAAATTTTTCATCTGGGTCTGGGTTGCCATTATCCTTCTGCCTGTGAGCGGTTTCTGGATGGTATTTAATCTCTATCAGGATATGAGCGCTATCGGTATACATGTTCACCTGATGACGCTACTGGGTATCATCATGATCCTGATCTTCCTCGCGGTCTTTTTCATCCCCTATATTCAGCTGCGTCTGGCTGTTATGTCTGAGGAGTACCCGAAAGCCGCCAAATCTCTCAATTGGATCCGCATCGGTGTACTGATCAACCTCTGCCTTGGCCTGATTACCATTGCACTGGGCAGTGCTGGCCCCTATCTAATCTGAGGTATTAATGGAGTTCAGCACCCTGCTCAATTCACTGCAGAGCATCCCACTGGATAAGATCGTCGTTTCCATCATCAGTATTGTTCTCTTACTGATGGTTCGTCACGGCATCATCCGTGCAATTCGCCATGGGTCGGAGTTTCTCAGTGAGGAGCAGCGCACCTGGATCTCTCGCACCAAAAATCTTTCTGTATTACTGATTTTCCTACTGCTGTTTATGATCTGGCGCTCGGAGTTACACGCCTTCGCCCTCTCCATCGCCGCAGTGGCTGTCGCTTTTGTACTGGCATCGAAAGAGATGATTCTCTGCCTGAGTGGTGCTGTCATGCGTACGGCCTCTGGGGCGTTTTCAGTGGGGGATTGGATTGAAGTGGGAGAGCTACGAGGTGAGGTTTTGGAGATGAATATGCTCTCCACCACTATTCAGGAGCTGGATACTGCCAACAAAAACTACGACTACACCGGCAAAACCATCACCCTGCCCAATAGCCAGTTTCTCAGCCAGCCAGTGAAAAATATGAACTTTATGAAGCGCTATGTCTTCCACCGCTTCAGCATTGTTGTTGAGCCGGGAGCGGATCTATTTAGATGCCGACAGCAGATTATGGGTCATATCGAAAAACTGAGTGAAGAGTTTACCGAGGTGGCCCACCGCTACAATGCCATTATCGAAAAACGTGCCGGTATCGATATTCCCAGCGCAGATCCCCGTATCCGCATCAGCACGAACGAGCAGGCCAAAACCTTATTTACCGTGACCATCTTCTGTCCAGTGAAACTGGCAATAGAACTGGAACAGCAGATCACCGAGGCCTTTATGGCAGAGTACTATAGCAACCTCGCGCAAACGCCACTGGCGGTTTAATCCTCATCAAGCAGCGGAACAAAAGCCACATCCAGAATTGCCTTGGCATCAAACTGTGCCTCGCCACGTTTGCTGACCATCATCAGCTCCTGCAGCATATGAGGTTCGCCAATGGGTATCATCATGCGGCCGCCCGTTCTCAATTGCGTAATTAAGGCTTCTGGAATATAAGGTGCCGCAGCGGTCACGATAATGCCATCATAAGGCGCATACGCCTGCCACCCTTGATACCCATTCCCCTGTCGAACCAATATATTACGATACCCCAGCCGCTTCAGCCGCCCCGCGGCGGATTCGGCCAGCTCAGGAATCCGTTCAATGCTGTAAACCTGCTGCACCAATTGAGAAAGCACTGCTGCCTGGTATCCTGAGCCGGTACCAATCTCCAATACGGTGGCGTTTTGATTCACATTCAGCAGATCACTCATGATCGCAACCATATAGGGCTGTGAAATCGTCTGACCATGTCCGATAGAAAGCGCACTATCCTCATAGGCGTAAGGCTTGATTTCCGTCGGAACAAACGCCTCCCGGGGAACTCGGCGCATCGCTTCCAGCACCCGCGGATTTAGTGCTTCTTTCCCCAGATATTGGCTGGTAGCTCTCACCTCATGCTTGATCACTTGAATCATCCGTTCAGTGCTATCCATACACGCTCCTTAGTGATCAGCCTATCTCCGATATAAAAGAAGTTTACTGCCCCTTACTACGTACCGCTTCTTGCACATTGGGAAGTTGGCTGATTTTTGTCAACACCCGACTCAATTGATCCAAACTCTGAATCTCGATGGTCAGTAGCATGTCCACCCGCAGACTCTTGCGGTTGGTATGGGTCTGGGAGGCGATCAAATTGACATCTTCATTGGTAATCACTGAGACCACATCCCGCAGCAGGCCGGTACGATCAAAGGCACTCACACAGATATCCACCGGATATGTGTTGTTAGCGGCGCTCTGCCACCCCACCTCGATCAAACGAGCGCTGTTTTCCCCCCTCAATTTAATCGCATTAGGACAGTCACGACGATGGATGGTGACACCACGCCCCTGGGTAATATAGCCAACAATGGGGTCTCCTGGCACCGGTTTACAGCAATTGGCCATGTGGGTCAGCAAGTCTCCCACACCATGAATCACCACATCACCCGCCGACTTGTTACGACTGGGCCGACTCGGCCGGAAACTGTCCTCAAAGCTGGATTGTCGCTCAGGCAGACTCTCCTGCAAGACATTGACAATCGACCCCATCTTCACTTCATTACGTGCAATCGCCGCCAGAAACTCATCCAGCTGCTCATGCTTCATCCGCTTGGCCAGTTTTTCCAGATTGATATCAGAAACATTCAGTCGCGTCAGCTCACGCTCCAGTAGCTTGCGCCCCTCTGCCACATTCTTATCGAAATCCTGCTGCTTAAACCATTGCAGAATACGAGAACGGGCACGCGAGGTTTTAATGTAGCCCAGATGGGGATTGAGCCAATCACGTGTTGGCGCACCACTTTTTACCGTCAGGATTTTCACCTGCTCACCATTTTCCAACTGGTAGTTAAGCGGTACGATTCGCCCATTTACCTCTGCTCCTCGACAACGATGTCCCACATCGCTGTGAATAGCATAGGCAAAATCGATAGGTGTGGCACCTTGTGGCAGATCCAAAATCTTACCCTGGGGCGTCAACACATAGACCCGGTCACTGAGCACATCAGACTTAAACTGATCCACAAAGTCGCTGGCATCCATGGTCTCCTCTTTCCACTCCAGCACCTGACGCAACCACGCCACCTTCTCGTTAAAGCCTTCTTCGAATTTGCCCCCCTCTTTGTAACGCCAGTGGGCAGCCACACCATACTCTGCATGGTGGTCCATATTGCGGGTACGGATTTGGATCTCCACATTTTTCCCTTGAGGCCCCACAACAGCGGTATGCAATGAACGGTAGTTATTCCCTTTCGGGGTAGCGATATAATCATCAAACTCCCCAGGCACATAGGACCAGAGATTGTGCACAATACCCAGCACGGTATAGCACTCGCCAATCTCCTCCACAATCACCCGCACCGCACGCACATCAAAAATACTCTCGAATTCCAACTGCTTACGCGTCATCTTTCGCCAGATGCTATAGAGGTGCTTGGGACGCCCCTTAACCTGGGCTTTAATGCCTGCGGTCTTCAAATGGGATTTCAGAATATCAACGAAATTCTCGATATACTCCAGACGCTCGAGACGGCGCTCATCCAACTTGGAAGCGATGTAGTGATAGGCCTCTGGGTCCAAGTATTTCAGTGCAAGATCTTCCAACTCCCATTTGATCTGCCAGATCCCCAGACGATTGGCCAACGGGGCAACGATCTCCAGCGTCTCCCGGGCAATGCGCTTGCGCCGCTCTTCAGAAAGCACTCCGAGGGTGCGCATATTGTGGGTTCGATCTGCCAGTTTGATCAGTACCACCCGCACATCTTCTGCCATCGCCAAAACCATCTTACGCAGGTTCTCAGCATACATGTGCTGCTTATCTGGCAATGGCTCATCATTTCGCCACCCTGGCAAGCGACGCATTTTGGTGACGGCCTCTACCAACGCGGTAATAGAGTCGCCAAACAGTTCCCGCAAATCCTCCGCCGTCACATCTGTATCTTCGATGGTGTCATGAAGCAGAGCAGCGGTAATGGAGTCAGTATCCATACGCAGATCCGCCAGGATATCGGCTACCGCAACACAGTGTAGGATGTAAGGAATTCCCGAGGCTCGGGTTTGTGTAGCATGTGCCTTCGCAGCAAGGTCGTAGGCACGGCGTATCTGTGCCATCTCCTCATTACTGCGTCCCTCGGAGATATGCGCCAGCCACCCTTCCAGATCGAAAGGACGGGTACCGTCAATGCCTAATTCAGATGTTGCTCTGGTTACCATCGCTACTCTTTCACTACTCTCGTGGCTGATCGCCACTCATACATTTTACATCGGCGGCAAAACAAAAAAGCTTCTATTTTAAGGCTTTCCCGCGCTCAACCAAAACCACCAAACGATTAAAAAGATAAGTACTACGCCTGCAATGTTTAACCACATCATGATAATTTCCCCATGGGTTTGAATAGGCGTAATCGATTAGCATTGCTTACCACTGTCACCGAGGAGAGTGCCATTGCCGCTCCCGCCACCACCGGATTCAGCAAAATACCTAACCAGGGGAACAAAACACCCGCGGCAACCGGTATCCCGACACTGTTATAAATAAAGGCACCAAAGAGATTTTGTTTGATATTGCGTAGCGTCGCCTGGGAAATCTGAATCGCATCCGCCACACCGTGCAGAGAGCCTCGCATTAACGTCACATCCGCGCTCTCCATCGCCACATCGGTACCGGTTGCCAGGGCAAACCCCACATTAGCCTGTGCCAGGGCCGGCGCATCATTAATTCCATCTCCCACCATGGCCACATTGCGTCCCTCTTTTTGATAAAAAGCGATCATGCCGGCCTTATCCCCAGGCAACACCTCAGCCGCCACCTCGTCAATCCCCACCTGCCGAGCGACAGCCTCTGCTGCCAACTGATGGTCACCAGAGAGCATCACCACCCGCATTCCCATGTTTTTCAATCTAGCGACTGCTGCAGCCGAATCGGCCTTCAAAGGATCCTCAAGAGCCAGCGCCCCCAACAACTGTCGATCACGTACCACATAGACCGGGGTTTTACCCTGACTGAGTATGGCCTGAGATTTATCCTTAAAATGAGAAGTATCAATATGGTGACGCTTCAACAGCTGGTTGTTACCGATCAACACAGGCTTATCATCCACCTTGGCCTCAACCCCGTATCCTGGCAATGCCTTAAAATCACTCATGGCAAAGCGCTCCAGATACTGCTCATCTGCCTTGGCCTGTATCGCCTTAGCAAGTGGGTGGTCAGAGCCCTGTTCAATACTCGCCGCAATCTGCAGCAACAGCTGTTGATCACAGTAGCGGGAGGGTATGACACCACTCACAATAGGGTGGCCCTCAGTCAGGGTGCCGGTTTTATCAAAGACCACTGTATTCACCTTAGCCGCCGCCTGAAGCGCCTCACCATTGCGAATCAGCACACCATATTCCGCCGCCTTACCTACCCCCACCATAATTGACATGGGTGTCGCCAAGCCCAGTGCACAGGGGCAGGCAATGATTAGCACTGTTACCATGGTCACCAATGCATAACTCAACACCGGCTCCGCTCCAAAATTCATCCACACCAGGAAAGTGATGATGGCCACAATCAACACAGAGGGGACGAACACCCCGGCAATTCGATCCACCATGCGCCCGATTGCCGGCTTGCTGGACTGGGCCCGTCGAACCATCTCGATAATCTGGGCCAGTACGCTATCTTTACCAATCGCCTTAGCCTGATAGAGGAAGCTGCCGGACTGATTTACCGTGCCCCCCACCACGCTATCCCCTAACACCTTGTCCACCGGTAAGGGCTCGCCAGTCAACATAGACTCATCCACCGAGGAGTACCCCTCGATAATCACGCCATCCACCGGGATACGCTCTCCAGCACGCACTCGCAAGGTCTCCCCCAGCCCCACCTGAGCAACAGGGAGATCCTGCTCCTTACCATCACGTACAACCCGGGCCACCTTAGGGCGCAGATCTAGCAATCGATGGATTGCCTCTGATGTTTTACCTCTGGCACGCATCTCCATGGCAGAGCCAAAATTGACCAAGGCAATAATCATCATCGCCGCTTCAAAATAGACATGGCGCGCCTCTTGTGGCACGAGCTCAGGCAACACCACCACTGCCATGGAAAAGAGCCAAGCGGTAGCGGTCCCCAACGCAATCAGCGTATCCATATTGGCATTATGGCGAATAAAAGCCTGCCAGGCGCCTCGGTAAAAATGGCCACCGGCATAGCCCATCACCAACAGCGAAATGCCCCCTGTCAGCAACCAGCCGATGCGTGCCTGCTCACCCTCCACAGGAGGCATCACTCCCAGCAGCATCATCGTCATCAGGGGAAAGCCCATCAATGCCGCGACGGCAGATTGACGCAACAGCTTGTGGTAATGCTGTCGCTCCTGTGCCTGTTGCTCGCTGCCATCATCCTCTTCCTGTACCTGGGCCGCGGGATAACCGGCGGCGGTAGAGGCAGCAATTAACGCTTCAACCTCTGCATTGCCTTCAACATAGGCGCTACGCTCGGCAAAATTCACCTCCACCAAACTCACCCCATCCACCGAGCGCAATGCGCTCTCGGCAGCACTCACACAACCGGCACAGCTCATCCCACTGATAGAAAGGTGAACCCCTTGTTGATGACTCATTATCTAACCCGCTTTATTTTCGCTATTATTAATGCATTGAAGATTTCTTAAATGGTAGCGCACCACCAAGAGAATTTGCCATGAGTAAAAAACTTGATGATATTGTCAGTAATGCACGCCAGAAGCGCGATATTCGCGAACAAGGCTATCGGGATAGAGCCCTCAAGCTCTACCCCTGGATTTGCGGCCGTTGTAGCCGCGAGTTTGATCGGGTAAACCTATCAGAGCTAACCGTCCATCACCGTGACCACAACCATGACAATAATCCAGAGGATGGCAGCAACTGGGAGCTGCTCTGTCTCTATTGTCATGATAACGAACACCAGCGCCAATTGGAGGCACAACAAGCGGCTATTGAAGATGCTACCCAGAACGCCCCGGCGACCCACAACCCCTTCGCGAACTTGAAGGATTTGCTAAATAAAAAGTAGTCCCGAAAAAACCGAACTATGCTACAGTTTTCAATAGATTAAGCCAACATCCAGGACTTCGAATTGTACGATACCTACGCTTTTGTTGAGTGGTTCCGTAACGCCGCCCCTTACATCAATGCCTTTCGTGGACGCACTTTTGTGCTCGCCTTTGGTGGCGAGTGTGTCGCCGACGAAGAGTTTGCCCACCTGATTCACGATATCGCCCTACTCAACAGCCTGGGAGTCAAGTTGGTGCTAGTACATGGCGCCCGCCCACAAATTGAGCAAGCACTAGCCGAACACGGTATCAAGGCACAGACCCACAACCATATCCGCATCACCGATAACGCCGCCCTCCCCCGAGTCAAACAGGCAGTAGGTGCGGTGCGGATGGAGATAGAAGCCCTACTCACCATGGGCGTCGCTAACTCCCCTATGGCCGGCGCAGAGCTGCGAATTGCTTCTGGCAACTTTGTTACGGCTAAGCCAATGGGCGTCAGAGATGGCATCGACCACTGCCACACCGGCGAGGTACGCCGTATTGATGAGCAAGCCATCAAACAGCTGCTGGATAAAGGCTGGATCGTACTGCTCTCTCCCATCGGTTACTCTCCCACCGGCGAGGTCTTCAATCTTCTGGCAGAAGATGTGGCAGTCTCTGCCGCTCAGGCATTGAAAGCAGACAAGCTGATCTATCTGAGCGAAGAGAGCAAACTGCTGGATGAACAGGGTGAGCCCCTCAAAGAGCTATGTGTCAGCCAAATCTCAGCGGTACTGCAACACAACCCCCAGCTGAGTCACGAGAGTCGGCGTTTTCTGGAGGATGCCGCCCAGCTTTGCCAACACGGCCTGCATCGAGCGCATATGGTGCCTCGCCATGTGGATGGCGCATTGCTACAAGAGCTGTTTACCCGTGATGGTATCGGCACGCTAATCTCACAGGATCGTTTCGAAGGCACCCGCCAGGCACGAATCGAAGATGTTGGTGGCATTCTAGAGCTATTGGAGCCACTGGAGCAGCAGGGTATTTTGGTGCGACGTTCTCGGGAACTGCTGGAGCAGGAGATTGATTACTTCACCATCGTGGAGCGTGACGGTGCAATTATCGGCTGCGCCGCACTCTACCCTTATCCCAAACACAAGATGGCAGAACTGGCCTGTGTCGCAGTACATGGTGACTACCGCGATACCGGACGGGGTGATGCCCTGGTCAGCTATATCGAACAACAGGCCAAGCAACAGGGCATGGAAGAGCTGTTTGTACTCACCACTCGCACTGCCCACTGGTTTGTGGAGCGAGGGTTTGCGGAAGCGGATCTCAACAAGTTACCTTTGGAAAAGCAGCAGCTCTACAATTTCCAGCGCAAATCCAAGATATTCAGCAAGGCGCTGAAATAATCCTATTGGGTGACAACTGGCAGTACAAAACCATCCATTCCCCCATTGGAGGGACCAACAAGATCACCACGGGTATAGCCGCCAATGAAGGCCTGCTCGCAGGCATCCACTGCCACGGTGGTAACGATTTCACTAGCACCGCTATTCCACTGCCTTGCCAATAACACTTCTCCTTGGGCATCAAACTTCACCAGAAACACCGCATTCATGTCGCTGTTCGTCGCACCAGCTTCTAATACACCCATGGATTCACCCACCACATAGGCCTGCCCTTGCTCATCTACCGCCATATCACTTACCCAATCGGTTTCGGAAGAGCCATACTGACTCACCCAAAGGACTTCACCATCAAGCCCATTCAGCTTAATTAACACAATGTCCATCTGCCCACTGGCTTCTTCTCCCAGCAGCGCAAAGGTGGAACCTGCCAATAGCAGATTACCATCTTCCAATACCACTAATGCTGCACCGTTGTCATAGAGAATCTGGGTCAGACGGGTGGACCAGATTTCAATCCCTTGGGAGTCAAACTTGGTAACGAACATCCCTCGATCACTACTTCCCTCTTTATGTCCGGTTACATAAATTCCGCCATCAGAATCACGGGCCACTACCAATCCTTGATAGGCATCAGCACTGGAAGTTCGATAGAGGTGACTCCAATCATTAATGAAGCCATTCCCTTGCCAGGTAAAGGTGGCTAATAGCGGGTTTTCCAAGGCAGCCAAATAGTTGGTGGGTATGTAAATGTCTTCGTATCCGGCAACAATCAGCTGGTAGCCCCAGCCGAACTCTAGGCGAACAGGATGCTCGGGGCGCCCCCCGCCCCATTGGGCTAGCTGAAGCCGCTGCCCATCACTGTCGACCCGGCCCAGCAGCAGATCGTATTGCCCATTATTGCTATAGCCAGAAATAGCACCATTAGTTCGCCCCGTCAAAAACAACTCTCCGCTCTGAGGGTGTAGCGCCAGCGCTTCTACCGTGCTGGCACCACTGCTCGCCACGGTCATCTTAGCCTGAAGCTCACCACCCGGCCTATAACGCGCTACCATGCCACGAGCCTCTCCCGCTGGCTCCACGCTGGTAGCGCCGGTTATTCCGTTCTCATAACCGGCAAGATAAAGATTTCCCTGGGGATCAATCAGCAGGTCCAGCACCTGATCACTCAGGGTACCTCCCAGCATTTTCCCTTCCTCCCAAGCTGCACACTGTGGAGTGGCTTGCGGTGTCATCGAATCACCACAAGCGCTCAGACCAAGTACCAGTAACAAGACGGATTGGTACCTCATCATTGCGATTATTCCACTACCACCTGAGGCACCCGGGAATCAGCTTCACTTCTCTTGCCATCAATATGCTTAAACAGATTGATAGCAAACAGAATCAAGCCGCTCGCCGTTACCAATGAAGCGATCCCCAATAGGGGCTCAAGCTGTGTATAACCCAAATGGTAGGCGGTCAATGCCACCATCATTACCGGTAGCCCCAAGGTATATGCCCAGGCATGCCAGTTGGACAAACGGGTCTCTCCAAGATGAGGAAACTGGCAATAAACCATGCCACTTAAAACCAGGGTCACCCACCCCAGCAGATTGATATGAGTATGGACAGCGCGTAGCTGAAAATCACCGCTCATGGCCATCCCCAATCCCAGCAACAGCCCAGCAACAAGATAGACCACCGCCATCTTAATCAAACGCACTCCAATAGGTGAGGCACCACTCAATTTACTTTCCACAGACATCACACTCTCCTCATCAAGCTCACTTAGTCAGTCTACCTGTCTATTATAGACAGCCAAACTGACTATATGCAAGATAGTACGATGAAAAGAGAGAAAAGCTATCCAGAACAGCAGCGCACTATCGGTGCCCTGTTACGTATCCCCTTCCAGAAACTGGCTGATACGGTCTACGATGAGCTGGCTGAAATCAGTCATAACGAGATACGCCCAGCCCACTCAGTGGTTTTTCGCTACATCCTTGATAAGGGTTCACGGATCACTGAGCTTGCCGAACAGGCGGGAATGACCAAACAGAGCATGGCTGCACTGGTGGATCATTTACACCACTATGGCTATGTACAGATTCAACCTGACCCCAATGATGGACGCGCCAAGCAGGTTGTACTGACCCAGCGAGGAAAGAAGATTCAACAGCAGGCCATGGCCCTAAGCCAGCAGATGGAGCAGCAGTGGGCAGAACTGATTGGGAAGGAGGAGATGGCCACCTTGCGCCATCTATTGGAAAAACTCTACGATCAACTGGAAGAGAGTGCCGGTCCCCAATAACGGATGGCAGGGAAACAAACAGTGGTACTTAGCCTCTTAGCTGCAGTGCCAACTTGGCGTGGTTTACCAGTTGTTGAAAATTCTCGAACTGCGCTTTGCTTACCGGCGAATGGCTATCCACCATGTCGGCATAGAACATCCCTAATGGCTTGGTTTTGTCACCAAAGGCAGAGATCACAAAGTTATTCACCCCTGCTTGCTTCTCGAAATCCCTGGGGAGAAAAGCTCGAAACTTCGGTTCCATGGCATCGGGTACATGCAACGACTTTCCGGCAAAGATTACCTTTGAAAAAAGATCCTTCTCTCTGTCCACTGGAAACTGGATAAACGCCTTCAATTGGTCACGTTTGAGCCCCACAACAATCCGTGCGGCATAACGATCCCGTTTGGGAGTCAGCAGACAAAGGGCCACCCGGCGGAATCCTGCCCCTTTGATAAGTCCCTCCATCAACTTCATAAAAATCTGATTGATATCGGCTTTTTGGGTAATCATCATGGTCATCTCATTGACCGTTTTAAACAACTGCTCTGGATCCCCCTTCGCGAGTGTTACCTCCTTCTCCTCAGCAAGATCCACTTTGGTCTCGATACTGGATGCAAAGTAGGCAAACTGCTTGGCAATACGATCCCTGGCAGCATCATTGCTCTCCATCACCCGAGGAGCCAGCAAGCGCTTATTCAGGTTAAACTCTTTGGCTAGATCACAGCCCATCTCAAACGCCTTGTTAAGGGAACCCTTGAGAGTGTCATTATCCATACCTGTCGTTTTTGACAACTGCGCCAACACCTCCACCAATGGCTTACTACTACGATAGGGTTTCAAATAAAGCGCCCCCATCACTTGACTAGCCATCCCGGGAATATATTTGTTGAACTCTGCCGTAGTGCCTATCTCACCGGCAGGTGGTTTATGGCTACCAATATTGTTAACCACTGTCGGCGCAAACCCCCAATCAGTAGCCAAATCACGGGCAATATCATCAAAGCTACACAACAACACTTCGCGCTGTGCCGCATGCCAGCTCTTACCTTGGTTTTCACAAAGATTAACGATCTGGACATACTTATCCGGCATCGCATAGGCAATGATCATCTCACCAAGGTTATGAATTAAACCGCAAATATAACTCTGTTCAATCTTATCTACACCCGCTTTTACCCCTAGTTCTCGCATAAACGCAGCTGACAGATAGGAGTGAACTAGCATGCTATTCATATCCAGCTCATGATCCCCTTGAGATAGGGAGTCCAACAGTTTCAAAGAGAGACTGATATTCTTGATCGTCTCAAACCCGAGGACCATCACAGCCTGAGTCACTGAGCCAATTTTGGTCTGCCCACGGTTATAATAAGAGGAGTTGGAAAGACGTAACAATTTCACAGAAAGACTGGCATCTTTCATGATTTCCGTTGAGAGCTGCATAGCATCCGAGTCCGGGTTCTCACTGATCTGTGAGATTCGGTTAACACTCGCGCTAAAGATAGGCAGATCGCCCAGTTCATGGAGACTGCCTTGTAACGAGTCATAAGTCTCTTGATTACTATGCATGATGACATTTAACCTTTTTGCACAATCCCTGGGGCTCTAAAAGCTCCCACCTCCGCCACCTGCAACATTGCATAGGCCTTTATCTTTTGTATTGTTTCTTATGATAGTTACGGACACTGCTAGATTTAATTAAATAACGGAAAGCCAAGTAAAAAATAAAGAGGTGAGGTTAACGCAGGTTTAAAGCCAGTTTGGCGTGATTCACCAACAATTGAAAACTCTCATATTGAGATTTATTAATGATATCTCCCGCCATATCTGCATAAATCATTCCCAATGGCCGCTGGGCATCGCCAAAAGCTGCAACCATGAAATTTGAACTCCCCGTACTTTGCTCAAAATCCGCCGGTAATAATGCCCGCCACTGGGGATCCTGAGCATCCCCAACGTAATAAGAGAGTCCTTCAAAGATCACTTTGGAGAACAGGTCTTTTTCCTTATCTACCGGAAAGTGAAAATAACTCTTCAACTTATCTGAGTGCCGCCCAACCACCAATCGTGCCGAGTACTGATCACGTTTTGCCGTCAGCAGACACAAAGCGATACGCTCCAGACCCACCCCCCGCTTCAGCCCTTCTATTAATTTGTTAAACACCACACTCAAATCGGCTTTTTGACTCATCAGAGTCGTCAGTTCACTCATCACCTGAAGCAGCTTGGCGCTGTCACTGGTCGCCGCCTCTTCTCCTCGCCGTGCATTTTTAGGTACCTCAATACTTTGTGCATAGTAGGCAAACTGCTTAGCCAAGCGATCACGCTCATTATCACCGGTATCCACCACTCGGGGCGACAACAGTCGCTTGTTAAGGTTGAACTCCTTGGCCAAGTCACACCCCATGTGGAATGCCTTAGTGAGAGAGCTGCGCAGGGTATCCACCGGGATACCCGTATTGTCATGCATCTGCGTCAACAGATCGGTGAAGCTCTTAGTGGTACGCTGAGGTTTCAAATAGAGGGAGGCCATCATCAAATTGGCCTGGGAAGAGATATGGCGATTAAATTCGGAGACGTTCTTGACCTGTCCGGAAATCTCCTCATAACGGCCAATAGAGTTGATCACCAAGGGTGAAAAACCCCATGCCTCAGCCAGATCACGAACAATCTCATCAAAAGTACACTCCAGCACCTGCTGCTGGGCAGGAACCCAGGCTAACTCCTCCTTCTCTACCAGCTCAACAATCTGCAGGTAACGATCTGGCAGCGTATAAGCGACGATAATCTCTCCCAGATTATGCAGCAGACCACACATATAGCTCTGCTCAATCTTATCGATCCCGCCCTTTATTGCCAGTTCCCGCATCAGAGTCGCTGAGAGATAAGCGTGCACCAGCATGCTGTTAAGATCTAACTCACTCTTGCCGTCTGAAAAACTATCCAGCAGCTTTAAGGTCAGGCTGACATTCTTTACTGTCTCAAAACCAAGGATCATCACCGCCTGGGAGATGGCACCAATCGTTCCACCACTGCGGTTGTAGTAAGAGGAGTTAACCAGCCGCATCAGCTTTACGCTCAAACTGGCATCTTTCATCACCTCCATAGAGAGCTGCATGGCATCCGCATCCTGGCTCTCACTCATGGCAGCAATACGGTTAACACTGGCACTAAAAATAGGCAGATCTCCCAGCGCCTGTAGGCTGGACTTAATGGTTTCAAGTGTTTGCGGATGGCTGTGCATGATTAGGCTATACTTCTTCTTTCCCTATGAACTTCTGAGTGTGTCGACACCCATAGGAAGCAGCTTTAAGGTTTTATACCCGATAACCAATATAGATAAGGAAGTGCTAATTAATCCCTAGCATCACACTGTATATGCTAAAGCCATATTGGATAGGGCTTAACCACGACTTTCCTAAATTGAATTTAAAACAAATATGAGTGTATTTAAGGAGCACTGGTGTATATCCGACAACGCATCTTTTTCCTGCTACTTCTCCTTTTAAGCAGCTCTTTCGCCCAGGCCATCCCTCTCTATGACTATCAAAAGTCATGGCATACCCGGGAAAGCGATCACTTCCTAATTCATTATCATGAAGGAGAGGAGTCACTCTCTCAGAAAGTGGCCAATATTGCAGAGACCCAGCACCAGCGGCTAAGCACATTGCTACACTGGCGCCCTAAAGCAAAAACCCACATTGTCCTGACGGATCAATACGACTTCAGTAACGGTTGGACCATTCCCGTTCCCAATAACCACATCACTCTGATAGTCCAGCCCCCCAGAGAGACCTTTGGCCTGGAGGATTATGACCACTGGCTGGAACTGGTATTTATTCATGAATACACCCATGTTTTGCATCTGGATATGGCCGATGGAATACCAGAGAAGGCAAGAAATCTGTTTGGCCGTTTTCCTCTGTTCTTCCCCCACATATTCCAACCTAGTTGGTTCCTTGAGGGCTTAGCCACTCATATCGAAACCGACAATCAAAAGGGGATTGGCCGTGGACAAGGAGCGCTATATAAGGGCTTTATGGCTCAGGAATTACTCAAAGGGCTTAAGCCCCTCTCTCAAATCAATACATATAGCTCTGATTGGCCGGGTGGTACCGACGCTTACCTGTATGGCGTCTATTTCTACCAATTTTTGACGGAGCGTTACGGTGAGGAGAAAATCCTGCGCTGGCTGAAGCTATATAGCCGCCAATTGATCCCCTTTCTGGTAAATACCAACTTGAAGCGTGTTTTTGGCAAAGATTTAACCGCACTATACAACGAGTTTGATGATTATCTACAACAGCGGTTTGCAGCAGATTTATCAGACTACCGCGATAACTTCTCCTCCTCTGTCGCTGTCACCAGCAGCGGCTTTGAATCAGGCTACGCACAACTGCTAGAAAACGGTGATCTCTACTACATTCAGGACAGTCTTTACGATGAAGCCAAACTCTACCGTCGGCAGCCTGGCAAAGAGCCTGAAGTGGTAAGCGATATCTATAGCCATGATTTTGATGTCCACCCGACCTTGGGCGTGCTCATCACGCAGCCAGAAATCAGTGACAATAACAGCATATATCGTGAAATTTACCTTTTATCACCGGAGGAGAAATACCCCAGACAACTTACTAAACGGGGACGCTACCAGCAGGCAATCTGGGACGCCCAGCAACAGCAGATCCTGGCCTTGCACTACCATCTGGGCCGCTACTCTCTCCATCGCCTTGACCTAAATGGCAAGGTACTAGATATCCTCTGGCTGGGAAGCCAGCAAGAAGTGGTAGGAAAAATCGACCATTCTCCCAACGGCAGTCATCTTGTCGCCCCCTTATGGAAAGAGGGCTCTGGCTGGGACCTGGCACTTTTCAACCTTAAGGGGAAAGAATGGGAACACCTCACCCACAATGCAGATATTGAGGCACAGCCCAGCTTCAGCCACGATGGCGCCTCACTGGTTTTCAGCGCTGATTACAGCGGCTACTACGAGATCTACCAGCTGCGTCTCAGTGACCTGCAGCTCACTCAGCTGACTCACACGCTCGGGGCGACTCATCCACAGCTCAACAAAGATGGTACCCTCTATTACAGCCGTCTCACTAGCAAAGGGTGGGATCTACACTTTAGCTCACCGCAACAGGTTGCCTATCAGCTTCCAATGGATGGGGAGGACTCCCTCTTACAGCGGGCCATCCCCAGCGAAACCACAACCCATGATCAGGAATATCAAGGGCTCACACACCTTGCGCCAAGCTGGTGGTTCCCCTACTTCATGCTGAGCAACAACCTCACGCTATTGGGTGCCAGCACCTCCGGTAATGATCCGCTCTATTATCACCAATACCTGCTCAGCCTGGGGGTAGACAACAAGACCTCTGAGCCATCAGGCGTGGTTAGCTATCGCTACGACCGCTGGCGCGCCGGCATGCAGGTCACATTGGAAAGAGATAACACCTACTACAGCAGCAACGATAAAACAGTGGCAATCTTCAGCGAGGATACACTCACATTCAGTAGCGAACTCCCCAGGATTAAACGGGATCAACAGTGGGCATTGGAAGGCGGCGTTGTATTAACACGGGAAAAATTCCGCTATCTTAGCCCCGGCTACACCAGCTCTTTCGCACCGCGATACAATAGTTTGGGCGGCCTCGCTATCGGCTTCAACAACAGCAAACGTTTCCGTCGCTCCATCTCACCCATGGATGGCAGTAGATTCAATTTAGTTGTAGAGAAAAACCAGCTGTTTGGCGGCAGCTATGAAGGAGTAGTCAAGCGACTCGACTGGGAGGAATATATCCGTCTGGGCAAAGCCAGTAACCTTAAGCTACGTTTTCGTGGGGGATGGGGCGATACGCTTACCCCCAAATTTATCCTCGGTGACACTGACCCAAGCACATTGACACTGCCAGGTACAGGCCTATCCCTTCCCCCCTTCAACCAGTTTGACTACCCACTACGGGGTTATCCAGCAGGCCTACCTGAACTCCGGGGAAGGTCAATGCAGCTCTACAACGTAGAACTCAATCTGCCCCTGGCTCGCATTGAACGTACCGCCATGGTCCCTCCCATCGGTATAGATCATCTCTACGGCACCCTGTTTTATGATGCGGGTAGTACCTGGGATGATGACCAACCACGGGCACGCAAACGCGGCATGGGAGTTGAGCTGCATGGTAAATTGATTTTGGGCTATCTCTTACCATTAAGCCTCACGCTGGGCGCAGCAGAAGGAATCGATGAGGGTGGAGAGAAGCAGTACTACCTAAACGTAAAAGCCCAGTTTTAACTTTTACCAGCGCAGCACTACAGCCAAAGACAGGCAAATAAAAAGGCCCTGGAGAAATAACCTCCCCAGGGCCTTCTTGTAGGCATGAGTCCCTAAGCTTTTGGCAAGGTCACACCCGTTTGACCTTGGTACTTACCACCACGATCCCGGTAAGAGGTATCACACACCTCATCAGACTCATAGAACAGCATCTGTGCAACACCTTCGTTAGCATAGATTTTAGCGGGCAGTGGCGTAGTGTTAGAAAACTCCAGAGTCACGTGGCCTTCCCACTCAGGCTCCAGTGGTGTCACATTCACAATAATCCCACAACGAGCATAGGTGGATTTACCCAGACAGACCGTCAACACGCTGCGTGGGATGCGGAAATACTCAACGGTACGGGCTAAAGCAAAAGAGTTAGGTGGAATAATACAGACATCAGACTTCACATCCACAAAACTGTTATCGTCAAAGTTTTTAGGATCCACGACCGCGGAATTGATATTGGTGAAGATTTTAAACTCATCAGCACAACGCACATCATAGCCATAACTGGAAGTACCGTATGAAACAATACGCTCACCATTCACCTCACGTACCTGTCCCGGCTCGAAGGGCTCTATCATCCCCTCATTCTCCGCCATGCGACGGATCCACTTATCTGCTTTGATGCTCATTGACTGATTCCTTAAGAATTAAACTTAGATAATAACGATAAATTACGGCCTGGTTTCCCAAGACAAATTCAGGATGGCAATCCCTCACCATCCCGATTAAAACCAAAATATTAACTGTTCTGTATAACGATTTTCGGGAACATGGATGAGTAGTCCTTCGCCTTCAGAGAGATCTGCGCCGCGACACGACGGGCCATATCACGATAGCGCATCGCCAAATCCCCCTCTGGATCAATAGCTACCGTTGGGATTCCCTTATCCACGTTTTCGCGGATGGTAATATCCAGTGGCATTGAGCCCAATACCTCAGTGTTATGCTGCGCCGCCATACGCGCTGCACCACCTTCTCCAAAAATATGCTCTTCATGGCCACACTGACTACAGACGTGGGTACTCATATTCTCCACAATCCCCATCACCGGAACAGAAACCTTATCAAACATAGCGATTCCCTTACGGGCATCCAGCAAGGCAATGTCCTGAGGTGTCGTCACCACCACCGCGCCAGTCACGGGCACCTTTTGCGCCATAGTCAGCTGGATATCGCCAGTACCAGGTGGTAAATCAATAATCAGGTAATCCAGGTCTTCCCAAGCAGTATCATTCAGTAGCTGTTGCAGCGCTGAAACCACCATCGGCCCACGCCAGATCATTGGCGTATCTTCATCGATCAGATAGCCAATAGACATAGATTGCAGACCATGGCTGATCAGCGGAGTCATCTTCTCACCCTCAGCATAGTTGGGGCGCTGATGGCAGCCCAACATCGTCGGCTGACTAGGGCCGTAAATATCCGCATCCAGAATCCCGACCTTGGCACCCTCTTTTTGCAACGCCAGTGCCAGATTCACCGAGGTAGTAGATTTACCCACCCCTCCCTTACCAGAGGCGACTGCAATAATATTCTTCACCCCGGATAGCGGCGCTGTTCCCTGCTGCACAGTGTGGCTAATAATATGGGTACTCAGGGAGATCGTCACATCGCTCAACCCTGGAATCTTGGCCAGAGCATTGTTAACTCCCTCTGTCAGTGCAGAATGGTGGCCCAGGCAAGGGAAACCCAGTTCGATTTTCAGGAAAACCTTATCTCCCTCAATCTCGATCTCTTTCACCGCTTTGGCAGCAATTAGATCCTGCTTAAGATAGGGGTCAACATAGGATGTTAGTGCTTGTTCAACCTGACTCTTTTGAATCTCACTCATGACAACTCTCCCGCAACAACCGCGATTTTGTCGGCCGCATTAGACAAATTAGCGCTAATCTTACCCGAAATCGGTGCAAAAAATGTAGATTTATTGCAAAATTAGCTGTTTCAAGCGAGGACAATGTCCCGCCACACCCAAATTCAATACAAAGAAATAGCCTAAACCATGAGCCAGCAAATTAGAACCATTCTAATCACCAGTGCATTGCCCTACGCCAATGGCCCTATTCACCTGGGTCACATGGTGGAATATATTCAAACCGATATCTGGAGCCGCTTCCAGAAGATGCGCGGCCACAACTGTATCTATGTCTGCGCCGACGATGCCCACGGCACCCCGATCATGCTGCGCGCCCGTCAGGAGGGGATCGAGCCGGAGGCCCTGATCGCCCGCGTGGCCGAGGAGCACCAGGCCGATTTCGCCGACTTCCGTATCGGCTTCGACAACTACCACTCGACCCACTCGCCGGAGAATCAGGTCTGCGCCAACACCATCTACGAGCGCAACCGCGACGGCGGCCACATCGCCAAACGCACCATCACCCAGGCCTACGACCCGGTGGAGAAGATGTTCCTGCCCGACCGCTTCATTAAGGGCACCTGCCCCAAATGCGGCGCCGAGGAC
>JBNKQQ010000051.1:0-45885 GCA_050295955.1 Thiohalomonadales bacterium | reverse complement strand
ATTGCTAATGTTTCAAAGGCAAATATGCCGTTGAAGAGCAGGGAGTCGCTCGAACGTCTAACTGACATTCCCAACATCGGTAAAGCGATGGAAAGGGACTTGCTCCTTATTGATATCCAACATCCTGCTTAACTGATAGGCAGAGACCCCTATCAGTTAAGGGACGAAGTGTCATCTAACCTGGCGTTGTATTTCTTATAAGAAAATTCGGAGTTGTGGCGCTTGGGTAAGCGCTACAACTCCAAGGTGATAACGTGTGTTAAACGATTCTCGTTAGAAAGCTTGGGGTAACCACTGGTTTATATCGATAGGGTTAGAGTTACGCCCGTATAAACAGTCTCACTATCACCATCAACACTGTTTTGTTCTATTGCATACTCAGCTGAATCGCTAAGTGGAAATGAGTAACCGATGATCGCCTCGAGCGATAAACTCTCGGAAATGTCGTACGGCAAGAATATCGATAAATCACCATTGTAAAATCCATTAAAATCCTCGTCTTTGTTATTTGTTCCCATCATGCTGTTGTTGAGGTTATAGCCAATTAAAGCGCCGACACCGAAAGTAAATTTATCTGAAAACCCCAGTTCTTGATGAACTCCAAACTCAGCAAATCCACCTTTTCCTTCGTCGATATCGTAATAGAGTGTGAACGTTGGATTTAACGGGCTATCGTAATACATGGCTACATAGAGTTCTGAGGTTTCAGCGGATTCTGGGCCATCCACTGCGTAATAAATGTATCCTGTATTAATCTCAATGTTTTCATAAGAGAACGCATAGTCAAAAGTGAAATCAGTTTCATTATGTTCATTTGTCTCCGAGTCGTAATTGGACCAGAAGTTAATACTGAAACTGTTGTAAGAAACGCCAACGCTGGGTTGGACGACGGATTTTTCGCTTAGTTTTAATCCTCGCCACATATAGTTACTGAAAACCCCAACATCAAAATATGCCTGACCTGTGTTTTCCTGGGCATATGAATATGTTGGTGATAGTAAAAGTGCTGTTAATACACATTTTGCATATAAAGTAATACGCGTCATTATTTCCCCTTTTGTTAAATTTTTTGTTTGAAAGATCTTGTTATATTTCTGAAAAATTAGTTCACCCACACATCATTGGAATTAAGCAAGAAATGGAAATGAGAGAGTAAATACTCTCACATTTCCACCTTTAGCCCGACCACTGATGTGTCCATGCAAGCTCAATGTTGTGCATCTCTCCAATTTGGTTCAGTAGGAATAGGTTCATGTGTCTTTCTAGTAAAATGCGTGATCCGAATTGTGCTGCCGGTCGATAAATCAATGGGCAATTCCGCACTAAAGAATGCTCTTGAAGATTTTGCTGTCCGTCGCGTATAACTCATATCTGCTTCCTTCATAATATTTCCCTGTGGATCAATCAGCGTGATGTGTAAGTGACCAGGGATAGGCCCACGACTCGATTGCTTTTTCGTTACGGTTCCTTTTAAGGTATTTTCGCCGCTTAAATAAGCATGGCTGATGCTTGCTTTATCAGAATCTACACGCTCTATACTGATGCTGTTCGTCTCTTTCACTTGTTGGGTGGTTGAACAGGCTGTCGCAGTCATCAGCGTGATAACAGTGAGTACTAGGCTTGAGAGGTAACGCTTACGATTTAAAATAAACATGGCAGTTCTCCTTATGTATAGTTGGTTGGTTTAAGTTTTCTGTTTGCCGTAAACCAAGCTGTAAAGCACTGGCAATACAAGCAAGGTCAATAAAGTGGATGAGATGATTCCGCCGATTACGACAGTGGCTAGTGGTCGTTGAACCTCGGCACCGGTACCGACGTTGAGCGCCATGGGGATAAAACCAAGACTGGCCACTAGAGCTGTCATTAGTACTGGGCGTAAGCGAGTAAGTGCGCCTTCAATGATGGCCTGTTCTAAAGCGATACCCTTGGCAATCAGGTCACGGATAAAAGACAACATCACCACACCGTTCAGCACCGCTACACCGGAGAGGGCGATAAAGCCCACGGCAGCGGAGATGGAAAGCGGCAGATCACGCAAAGCCAGAGCTGCGACACCACCGGTAAGCGCTAAAGGGACACCGGTGAATACCAACGCCGCGTCTTTAGCCGAGTTAAATGCCATAAATAGCAAGCCGAAAATGATCAGCAGCGTTAATGGGACGACGATAGTTAGCCGTTGCGTGGCCGAGATAAGCTGCTCGAAGGTTCCGCCGTAGCTAAGCCAGTACCCGGCTGGCAGTTCCACTTCCTGCGCCACCGCTGCCTGTACTTCTTCTACAAAACTACCCAGATCACGATCACGTACATTGGCAGTGACCACAACACGTCTCTTACCGTTTTCACGACTGATCTGATTAGGGCCGAGTGTGATTTCGATGTCGGCCACCTCCTGCAACGGTATGGTATGGGGGGGAACCTCGATCAATCCTAGATGATCAGCATCGCCTTTGATCTCTTGCTGAATCATTTCGGGCAGTGGAATGGGTAGACGTTTTAGCGCCTCCAGATCACTCCGTAACGATTCGGGAAGACGTAACACTAGATCAAAGCGGCGATCCCCCTCAAAGATTTGTCCGACGGTTTCACCAGCGATGGCAACACGCAGCACTTCCTGCACACTGGCGATATCCAGGCCGTAGTAGGCTAGACGTTCACGTTTGGGAATCACCGACAGCAGCGGTAGGCCGGTAGCCTGTTCGGTACGCGCATCCGCCGCACCACTCACACCCGCAACGACGCCTTCAATCTGCTCGGCCAGTTCCACCAACGTATCCAGATCATCGCCGTAGACCTTAACCGCGAGATCGGAACGCACACCGGAGATGAGTTCGTTAAAACGCATCTGAATAGGCTGAGTGAATTCATAGTTATTGCCGGGAATACCCTTAGCCGCCATTTCTAATTCTTCGATCAATTCGGCTTTGGGTTTTCGGGGGTCGGGCCACGCCTCGCGCGGTTTCATCATCACGAAGGTATCAGCAACGTTAGGAGGCATTGGATCGGTGGCCACCTCTGGCGTACCGATCTTAGTGAAGATGTGGGAAACCTCCGGAAACTCAGACAAACGTGCTTCCAGGGTTTGTTGCATGTCCACTGCTTGTGTCAGACTGGTGCCAGGGATACGCATCGCGTGTAGTGCGATATCGCCTTCGTCCAGGTTAGGCACAAACTCTGTGCCCATGCGAGTGGTCTGCACGGCGGAGATAGCAACTAACAGCACTGCACCGGTGACTACTGGCAAGCGGTATTTCAACACCCAGCGTAGTACCGGCTCATAGCTACGACGAGCGCCGCGCATGAAAAAGTTTTCCTTCTCCTCGACCTTTCCCCGTACGAACAATGCAACAGCGGCGGGTACCGCAGTCAGGGAAAGAATCAGAGCCGCAGTTAATGCCATGACAACCGTCAATGCCATAGGGTGGAACATTTTGCCTTCTACGCCACTCAAGGCAAAGATCGGTATATAAACGATCATGATAATGATCACACCAAAGACACTGGGGCGAATCACTTCAACGGTTGCCTCACGCACAATACGCAAGCGAGTCGCAAGATCAGGCAATATTTTTTGCTCACGTTGATAGATTGCAAGGCGACGTAAGCAGTTCTCTACGATAATCACCGCTCCATCGACGATCAGGCCAAAATCCAACGCGCCAAGACTCATCAAGTTACCGGAGGTGCGTGATTGAACCATGCCTGTGATGGTCATCAACATCGCTACTGGAATCACAGCGGCTGTTACCAGCGCTGCTTTCCAGTTGCCCAACAGCAGAAAGAGGATGACGATTACCAGCAGCGCACCTTCGGCAAGGTTCTTCTGCACCGTGTCAATGGTCTTGTCCACCAAATCGGTGCGATCATAGAGCGGTGTCAGCTCCACACCTTCAGGCAACGAGGGTTTGATCTGTTCCAGTTTTTCTGCAGCAGCACGAGAGACTACGCGGCTGTTTTCACCCATCAGCATGAACACCGTACCCAGCACGACCTCTTCACCGTCCTGGGTGGCTGCACCGGTACGCAGTTCGCTACCCAAGGTGATCTCGGCAATGCTACCTAACTGGATAGGCACACCATCGCGTTTAGCTATGGTGATGGCGCGGATATCTTCAAGATTGGCCAGTTGGCCCGGCGAACGCACCAAGTACTGGGAACCAAAACGTTCGATGTAACCAGCACCTGTATTGAGATTGTTGCGTGCCAGTGTGGCCATTATTTCTTCAAGCGTCAGGTCATAAGCCAGCAACTTGTCGGGATCGGGCAGCACATGGAATTGCTTGGTATAGCCCCCAATGGTGTTGATCTCTACCACGCCGGGTGTGTTACGCAGCTGTGGTCGTACTATCCAATCCTGGACGGTGCGCAACTCCATGGGTGTCATATCACTGCCTTCTTTGGCAGAGACGGTATACATGAATATCTCGCCCAGCCCAGTGGCAATTGGTCCCATTGCAGGCTCAATACCAACGGGTAATTGTTCTTTCACTTCAGAGAGGCGTTCATTGATCAACTGCCGTGCCAGGTAAATATCGGTGCCATCCTCGAATACCACGGTTACTTGTGACAAACCGTAGCGGGAGAGAGAGCGGGTGTAATCCAGATGTGGAATACCCGCCATTGCTGTCTCGATGGGGAAGGTTATGCGCTGCTCTGCCTCCAGTGGCGAATACCCCGGTGCTTCAGTGTTGACTTGCACCTGGACGTTGGTGATGTCAGGTACCGCATCAATAGGCAATTTTTGGTAGTTATACAAACCCAGGGCGGACAGTGCGATCACCGCGATCAGCACTATCCAGCGATGAGCCAGGGAAAAGCCGACTAATTTATCAATCATGGTTCAGGCTCCTAGTGGTCATGCGAGGCGCCGGACTTTTCGATGTCGGCTTTGATCAAGTAACTATTCTCGGTCACATATTCAGTGCCTGGTTTAAGACCACCCAGCACTTCAACCCAGTCGTGATCCTCACGCCCCAGCTCCAACATACGCACCTCGTAGGTATCACCGATTTGGGCGAAGACCACCTGGAAATCACGAAATGCCTGGATGCCTGACTTACGCACCGCTAGGGGTACTTCATGTTCGGCTACGGTGATTCGGCCACGTATAAATTGACCGGGACGCAATTTCAGTGATTTGTTATTGACGACTACTCGTGCTTGGATGCTTTGACTGGCGTGAGCGGCCATCGGAGAGAGCCAGTCAACCTTGCCTGTAACTTCTTCTCCACTCAGTGTTTCGAGCGCCACGGATTGTCCGGTTTGGACGCGACTGATGTCCTGATTAAAGACATCCAGTTCGGCCCAGACCTTGGTTAGATCGGCAATGATAAAAAGTGGTGCTTCGGCAGTAGTTTCACCTACCTGTACATCGCGCTGGACGATGACACCGCTAATGGGGGCAGTGACCTCATAGTTTTGTAAACTTTCATTGCTCTGGATATTGGCTAGTACATCTCCACGACGTACTCGATCCCCCAGTTCGCGTTTGACCTGTTTTACCATGCCGGGGAAACGGGCGCGTACCTGTGAAAGACGGTTGGGATCTACCTGGATGCGACCAGTAAGATTTAAACTCTCCTGAATGGATCGCGACCCGGCACTTTCGATTTGAACACCACTTTTAGTCGCGATGTCGCTAGCGATCTGTACGCGTCCTTCGTGGTTGTCGTACTGCCAATTATGCTGTTTGCCTTGGTAAGTGGCTTCGATACTCACATCGAATGAATGGGGTTCGGTGACAATGCCGTCACCGCGCAGGAAGTCAGCCTGTGGTGTGAAGTTAAAGATATCTACCTGACCGTCGAGACGGGTTAGTTTGATGAGCACAGTGACATCGGCGGGATTAATTAACTTACCATTGTCATAGCTGTAGAGATGAAACTCCGGCGGCACACCCTTTTCGAACAGGGTGATTTCCAGGGCGAAGTTACCTTCTTTTAGAAGACGACCTCCTAGGGGGCCTTTTTCTGTTTCTTCCTCAAGCTCAGAGTGCTCGCCATGACCGTGGTCATCGTGATCGTCATGGTGCGGTTCTGCGAACAGCAACCAGACTATCAAGGCTCCACCGATGATAGCGACCAAAAGGGTATATAGAATATTATTGTTCATAACTGTTCTCCTGAGTACAGCGCCACACCCGTTAGTCGTTCGATTTCGATTTTAAGGCGGTGGTAGTTGGCTGCGGTTGTGACCTTTTCCAGTCGGGCGTCTAAAAGTGCTTGTTGCGCCTCATTGAGTTCGAGCAAAGAGAAACGACCTCTTTTATAGCCGTGTTCATAGTCTTGGGCTGCCAGTTCTGCTTCAGGGATAATGCGTTGACTCAACGTCTCAAACGCTGTCTGTGAGTGAAGAAGCTCCTGGTAGAGTTGATACAGAGTGCTATGGAGCGTCAGGCGTGTTTGCTCATATCGTAGAGGTTCACGCTTGGCCAGGTATTGCATCTCATCAACTTGTGGTTGAGCACGTGAGCGTGCACCAAACGGAATGCCTACGGAAAACACTAAAGCGGCATCGTCGCTGCCATTGAAATGGCGGATACCGCCGGACAGTTCGAGGTTAGGTGTACGTCTACTTTGCGCAAGATTTAAACGTGCTAGAGCCACACGTTCTTCTGTAGCAAGACGAATAAGTTCCGGGTTGTGCGAAATTAGTTCTTTAAGTTGCTCAAAAGGTTTCACTGGAGGCAATAAGAAAAGCTGTGCTTCCGCATTAGCAAACGTTGGCGAGGTTTCTCCCCAGCTCGCTGATAACGTGAGGCGTGATACGGCCAGTTCATGTTCAGCATGTTCCAGTTCAATATCCGCCCGGGCCAATGCAATGGCAGTGCGCCGAGCTTCGGCTGAATGGCTTTTACCCGCATTAACTCTCTCGGTGACAACTGCATGAGTATGCTTGGTCAGTTCCAGTTGCTCTTGCGCGATACGCAAACGATGTTGATCAATGACAACATGTATGAACTGTTCAGTAGCAGCAGACAGAAGATCCAAGCGTTTACTGTCCTGTTCATTGCGCAGCAGCGTGGCCTCTGATGTTGCCAGTTCAGCGCGAGAGGAGAGTGCATTTCCCGACTCTAGGATTTTTACAAGGCTAAATGTGGTCTCCAGTTGATCAAGACCGCTGTAGTTACCGGAGCCGATAACGTTCTCAAGGCCCACTCTTGCCTCATAAGGTGTTTGTTGTTGAGCCTGACGGATGCGTGCCGCCGCTGCGCGAGACTCAAAATCGTGGATGCCAAGCTGCGGATTCTTTTCGAGTACATTAACAATCACTTCTTTAAGTGTGATAGGTACTGATACTTCAGCGTCCGCTGCATTGACAAAAGGCGGTGTTAATAACGCCAATAGCAGATAAAGCCAATGTCGCATTGTTATTCCTCTGTGTTAATTAATCTCTTATGTATTCACCAATCAAGGTGGTACTTGGTAATGAACAAGGCTTGTGTTTGGCACGTTATCCTTCCCGCGTATCGATGGCGCTTTTATGCTTTTTACGGCAATGCAAAAAGGCTACGAAAACAGACCGGGACGCGAGCCGATACCGCACTTGGTTTCAAAGAACCAAGCACTACAAGTCTTGTAAAAGTTGAAACGCTATTTAGAGTGGAGGCGCGCGTAGAGGAGGGCGCAGAGTGCTACGCCATAGTGCTGGTAAAAGATCGTTGTTGCGGTGTTTTGAAAAAATGATAGGTCGCCGATGAATTAGGAGAATAATCGTCCAAATCATTAGCGCTACAGTAAGCGAGTTGAGAGAGGTTTTTTTAACCACTCCCTCTGGCGTGAGGTTTACTTCTGTAGTGGAGTCATGGGCATGACCAGAATCACATACGCTGGTGCACACGTGAGTTACGCTTGGGTGTTGGTGCTCCGATATCTCTACTTCACTAGAATGATGGTGATGATCATAGATATCAAAATGCAAATTAGCGATCTGGATAGATATCAAAGCAAATGCCAGATAGCCTATCCATAATAAGCTGAAGCGCTTTGCGGTTTTTTGTAATTGATTTAGCGTAGCCACAATACAACTCCACTGTTGTATTAAATAACAATCTCCCGGCATCTAAAAATGCCGATGAATAATAAATAAAATTGTGGCTTAAAGAGGCGGTGCTCTTAGTTGAGGGAGAGTGTTATGACCTCCTTGAATAGGAGGCGGATCATTTCTGTAGCGCCGTATTGACAGAGCCTGAACAGAAGGTGATAGCAGTAGAACAATCGTGGCAATCAGCGCGATAGCAAGCGGTGTTATCGAAATATTTTTATAGAGACCTTCCGGGGATATATCAATCGCCGTCGTATCAATGTCATTATGATGCTGGTTGGAATCATGCTCGGCATCATGGGCATTGCCCAGGTGAACATTATGATGGTCAGTTTGAAATGTATGCTGATCGACGTTGTCACCATGTATATGATCGGTATGAACATGGATGTGCAATTTCATACCCAATACAAAAACAAGCGCGAGAGCTAAAAAGGAGGCCCATGCGTAAGAGTTGTTGTGTATGTGGTGACGTAGTTGTTGCATAGATGTAACTTTATATGTAAGTGGCCATGCCTTGTCAATGTTTTTATATTGAATGAATATAATTATAGAGGAATTACTTCCTGACCTTCACTTAGAGGTATAACGGATATGTAGGTTCAATTTTTAGTGTAAATCACGAACATTACAAAATTGTAATGATGTGTTTATTAAAGTTATGAGATTATTATGTTTATACGCTTAAGAATGACTTATGCTGGGTCGTTAAGAAGTTATAGGGTGTTCAGGAATACCTATTTCGCAGACCAGTTTCGAGTGTGCGAACTTAACCAACATTCATAGTGTCATAACTAACAACATCCAATTGAAGCATTGATTACAGTAAATCTTTACATGGCTAATATAAACGCAAAAATTGTATTCAAACTGCTGCTGATTGTCACGATGGTGATTCAGCCGGTTGCGATTACTTATGCCATGGCGAGTATGGATCACTCACAACATCAGGCTTCGTTTGTAAGTGAGCAGAGTCATGATGGACATCATGTAATGAACCAAGATATACCGGATGCCCAACATGACGAAAGTACTGGCAATAGCGACATGAATAACTGCTGCAATACCGCTGCATGTTGTCCCGCCGCTCTTGTCGATATCACCACTCTGGAACGTACGCCTGTTCCCGAGTATTCAACGCACCTCCATATCTCCTGGGAAGGTGTGATTCTACCTTCCGAAATCAAACCTCCTCAGAGCCTTCTAGGCTAGACAGCCTCAATCCGTCCAAAATCTGGCTGATTGAGTTGCGTTGTGGCGTGAGTCTCACGCTTATCTTCACATTGTTAACTTAAACCCACCGTGTGTTCGTGAATCAGTTGGTGGTACGTATCACGGGGTATTTAGCTTTCGTGATGGCTGAGGAGTTTTAAAATGCATGACCGAGTTTTGTATAGACTCAATTTAGTAGCGTGTCTGTTATTGCTGCTAACGTTAAGTATCAATGCTTCAAGGGCATCTGAAGTGTTGTTGTTAGATGGTGCAGTGGCCGAAGCACTGTCTGCCAATCCCAGCCTTGCCGCCATACAGGCAAGGGCCGAGGCCTTGGCTGAAATACCGGATCAGGCCGATGCGCTTCCTGATCCCCGTTTATCGGTGAACATCGTTAACCTCCCGCTGGACAGCTTTTCTTTCACACAAGAAGGGATGACACAGTTCCAGGTTGGTATTACTCAAGCGCTGCCATATCCCGGAAAGTTGGCGTTGCGATCTGAGGCTGCGAGTTTTGAAGCAGGCGCTGCGGAAGCTGATGTGGCGGAGAAGCGACTACAGCTCGCCCGTGATGTCAGAACCGTCTGGTGGAATCTTTTCTATCTGGATAGATCGCTGGAAGTGATCACTCGTAACCAAACGCTGTTGCAACAAATCATCAACGTGGCGGAAACCCGCTATCAGGTCGGACAGGGACAACAGCAGGATATCTTGCTGGCCCAACTTGAATTGTCCAAGTTACAGGACAGCGCTATTCGAATCCAAAACATGCGCGAAAATGAAGTGGCACGTTTGAACGTGTTGCTGGATCGTCCCGCTGAATCCAACATTCAACTTCCCCAAATGGTGACTGAAAAATTACCCGCGTTGATGCGCGTGACAGTACTGCAGCAACGGGCTGAATCCTCACGTCCTATTCTGGCGGCACAACAAAGTCGTATGAACGCAGCCCGCAGCCGTGTCGATCTGGCAAAAAAAGAGTATGCCCCTGATTTCCAGTTGGGTGCGGTGTACGGTCTGCGCAATGGTAATAACCCCGACGGCAGTAGCCGGGACGATATGGGCTCCATCATGTTCAGCATGAATCTACCCCTCTATACCGGTAGCAAGCAGGATCGTTCTGTTGATCAGCGCAATGCCGAATGGATGCAGCAAAAGTATCAGTTACAGGACCAGCGCAACCAAGTGGCTTCGCAGGTACAGCAGGCGGCAACTGATTATCAGCGTGCAGGTGAACGGGCACAGCTCTTCCGTCAGCAGATTATCCCTCAGGCAAGCCAGACTGTGGACGCGACACTGGCTGGATATCAGGTGGGCAAGGTCGATTTTCTCAGTCTGCTGCGCAGTCAGACCACACTTTACGACTATGAAACCCAATATTGGAAAGCCTTTAGTACCGCCAATCAGGCGCTTGCCAGATTAATCGCCGCCGTTGGCGAGGAGAAGATTTATGAATAACAAAATTGTATCGGTAGTTGTGATTGCCGCATTGGGCGTTGGATTTGGTATGGGGTATTTCCTCTCAGGGTCAAAGCCTAATTCGCAAATGAAAGAAATGGAAACGACATCATCTGAGCCTGAGGTGTTGTTTTGGCGTAACCCTATGAACCCGGCCATTACTTCCCCTGTGTTTATGAAAGATGAGATGGGAATGGATTATTTGCCGGTTTATGCAGATGAGGAGAAACCTAAAGAGAAAGAGGTGTTGTTCTACCGTAACCCAATGAATCCCGCGATCACTTCGCCGGTGTTTATGCAGGATGAAATGGGCATGGATTACATTCCTGTTTATGCCGAAGGTGGCGGCGACGACGAGCCTGCCGGTACGGTGACCATTGATGCGGTCACCGTGCAGAACATCGGCGTGCGCACCGCGCAAGCGGAAACCCGCGATTTGTCACGAGCGTTGAATGGGTTGGGGCGTGTCGATTTCAACGAGGAACGTTTGGCTCGTTTGCATCCCAAAACCTCGGGGTGGATTGAGGAACTACGAGTCGATGAAACCGGCACCAGAGTCAGTCAAGACACCATTCTACTGAGCATTTACTCCCCCGAGTTGGTGGCGGCGCAACAAGAATATCTGGTGGCGCTGAACAACTGGGAGACCGTGCGTAAAAGTGGTGCAGGGCAGATGAAACAGGGTGCTAAGACCATTCTCGATAGCGCACGCGAACGCCTGCAATTGTTTGATGTACCGGCACACCAGATTCACGAGTTGGAACAGGATCGCAAGATCAAGAAACAACTCCATATTCATTCACCCTTTAAAGGCCGCGTGATGAACATCGGTGCCCGAGAAGGTCAATATGTCTCGCCAAAAAATGAGCTTTATCTTATCGCCGATCTGAGCCGAATCTGGGTTAACGTCGATGTGTTTGAAGATGAGTTGAGCTGGCTGAAGATTGGTGATCGTGCCGAGATGCAGGTGCGCGCTGATCCCGGTAGAACCTATGAAGGCAAGGTCACTTTTATTCATCCCATATTGAACCCCAAGAGTCGCACAGTACAGGTGCGTCTGGAATTTGATAATCCTGATTTGTTACTCAAACCTGGCATGTTTGCCAATGTCACGCTCTATACCGATCCACAATCCGGCGCTGTTGTTGTGCCTAGCGAGGCGATTGTCCGGTCAGGTAGCCGTGAGCAGGTGTTCGTGGTACGGGAGCCCGGTAAGTTTGAACCACGCGAAGTCACTCTGGGTGTCTCCGCTGAAGGCTTAACGCAAATACTTACTGGTGTTGAAGCAGGTGAAGAGGTGGTGACCTCCAGCCAGTTCCTGATCGATTCCGAATCGAAGCTACGTGAAGCCACCGCCAAGATGATGGAAGCCATGGCGGGTGGTAGTGACATGGATACTGATATGGGAGGCATGGATATGGAGGATATGTCCATGGATGGCATGGATATGGATGACTTAGATATGTCGGATATGGGTATGGACGAAATGTCCAAGGGCGACAGAGCGTGGATGGGTATGGAGGAGTCTAACCATGATCACTAGCATCATCGACGCCTCTCTGCGTAACCGTTTCCTGATCATCATCGCGACTATAATCATCTTGGCAGCGGGACTGTGGTCGTTGAAAAATACGCCCCTGGATGCGATTCCCGATCTCTCCGATGTCCAGGTCATTGTCTTCACCGAATATCCTGGTCAGGCGCCGCAGGTGGTTGAGGATCAGGTCACCTATCCGCTCACCACTGCTATGTTGGCCGTACCCAACGCCAAGGTGGTGCGGGGCTACTCTTTTTTCGGCTTCTCGTTTGTCTACATTATCTTTGACGACGGTACTGATATGTACTGGGCGCGTTCGCGGGTCTTGGAATACCTCAACTATGTTAGCTCCCGTTTGCCAAATGGCGTCTCGCCTTCATTAGGGCCGGATGCTACCGGAGTGGGTTGGGTGTATGAATACGCTTTGGTGGATAAGAGCGGCAATACCGACCTGGCCCAGCTACGTTCCATTCAGGACTGGTACCTGCGTTACCCCTTGCAGACGGTAGAGGGGGTCTCTGAGGTTGCCTCGGTTGGCGGCTACGTTAAACAGTATCAGGTGGAAGTCGATCCTAACGCGCTGTTGGCTTACAACATCCCTTTGTCAAAAGTGAAGCACGCTATTCAACGTTCCAACAATGATGTCGGCGGTAAGCTAGTGGAGATGGCTGAGACCGAATACATGGTGCGTGGTCTCGGATATATCCAGTCTATTGATGACCTCAACGTGATCCCAGTCGGCGTCGACGAAAACGGCACGCCGATTCGTTTACAGGATGTGGCGCATGTCCATTTGGGGCCAGAGCTGCGCCGGGGTGTGGCGGAATTGAATGGGGAAGGTGAAGTGGCCGGGGGTGTGGTGGTTATGCGCTACGGCGAAAACGCCATGGCCGTGATTGAGCGGGTACGGGCAAAATTGGAGGAACTCAAACCCGGTTTACCTGAAGGGGTAGAGATCGTGCCGGTCTATGATCGCGGCGATCTCATCACGCGGGCGGTGGAAAACCTTGAAGAGAAATTGATCGAAGAGATCATCGTTGTCAGTATTATCTGCATCCTGTTTTTGCTCCATGCCCGTTCGGCGTTGGTGGCGATTCTTTCTTTACCCATTGGCATCCTGCTCGCGTTTACCATCATGAAATGGCAAGGCATCAACGCCAATATTATGTCCTTGGGCGGGATTGCCATTGCTATCGGTGCCATGGTGGATGGGGCGATTGTGATGATTGAAAACGCGCACAAGCATCTGGAAAAAATGGTGCACGAGAAACGGGCAGAGCTGACTTCATCTGAGCGTTGGCAGGCGGTCGCTTCAGCCTCAAGAGAAGTCGGCCCCGCACTGTTCTTTTCACTGTTGATTATCACCGTCTCATTCCTACCTGTGTTTACTTTACAGGCGCAGGAAGGGCGACTCTTTTCGCCATTGGCTTATACCAAAACCTATGCCATGGCGGCAGCGGCTTTGCTTGCAATCACATTAGTGCCGGTATTAATGGGTTATTTCATTCGCGGCAAGATACCGCCTGAATCTAAGAATCCGGTAAACCGTTTTTTACACTTTATTCATGTGCCGAGTTTGAATCTCGCGATTCGCTGGCGTTGGTTGACCTTGGTCGTTGCGTTGGTGTTATTGGGTGCAACCGCCTATCCACTCAACAAACTGGGCAGTGAGTTCATGCCGCCGTTGAATGAAGGTGACATTCTCTATATGCCCACCACCTATCCAGGGGTCTCCATTACCAAGGCCAAGGAACTTTTGCAGCAGACGGACAAGATTATCAAGACCTTTCCAGAAGTGCATCACGTCTTTGGTAAAGTTGGTCGTGCCGAAACGGCCACTGATCCGGCACCGTTGGCCATGCTGGAAACCACCATCCGACTCAAACCTAAAGATGAATGGCCTGATCCCAGCAAGACAGTTAAAGAACTGATGGACGAGATGGATGCGGCGATTAAATTCCCCGGTCTCTCCAACGCTTGGACCATGCCGATCAAGACCCGTATCGACATGCTCTCCACCGGTATCAAAACGCCCATCGGCATCAAGGTTAGCGGGCCCGACCTAAATGTGCTGGAGAAGGTGGGTGGTGATATCGAACGGGCTTTGAAACAACTGCCCGATACTCTCTCTGCTTTTGCTGATAAGGCGGCGGGTGGGTATTACCTCGACTTCGATATCGACCGCGCAGAGGCGGCTCGTTACGGGCTCACTACCGGTGATGTGCAAGATGTGATTCAGAGCGCCATCGGTGGCATGAATATTACCCAGACTGTCGAAGGCCTGGAACGCTATCCCGTTAATCTGCGTTATCCTCGCGAACTGCGCGACAATCTCGACAGCCTGAAACGAGTTTTGATTCCTACTCCCACTGGCGCACAAATTCCACTGTCACTGGTGGCGGATTTGCAACTGCGTCGCGGGCCACCGGGCATCAAGAGCGAAAACTCCCGCCCCAACGCCTGGATCTATGTGGATATCAAAACCTCGGACATTGGCGGCTATGTTGCTGAAGCGAAAGCAGTGGTGGCCAGCCAAGTTGACATCCCGCCTGGCTACAATCTCGTCTGGTCCGGTCAATTCGAATATATGGAACGGGCGGCTGAACGGCTGCGCATCGTTATCCCCGCCACCCTGCTGGTGATCTTTCTGTTGCTCTATTTCAACTTCCGCAATATCACCGCGCCGTTAGTCGTGATGCTCTCCATTCCGTTCGGGTTGATTGGTGGTTTCTGGTTGGTCTACCTGCTGGGTTTCAATCTTTCTGTTGCAGTGGCGGTTGGTTTTATTGCCCTTGCAGGTGTGGCGGCAGAGATCGGGGTTCTGGTGTTGACATTCATTGATCAAGCGCTTGCTCGTATGCGGAGTGAGAAAGGCAAGCTGAGTGCCAGCGACATCATGAAGGCTGTGCATCAAGGTACCTCTGAACGTGTACGCCCAATTGCGATGACGGCCACCGCCATCATCGCCGGTCTGTTACCCATCATGTGGGGGTCAGGTACCGGCTCTGAAGTGATGCAACGCATCGCTGCACCTATGGTGGGAGGCATGGTGACAGTGACAGTCCTAAGTCTGTTGGTGTTGCCGGTGATCTACGGCTTGGTTTTACAGCTACAGGAAAAACTTAAACAAGGTAAGACGTCTTAGTCGTGTTCTTACAACTTAACTCACGTTCATATTTATTAACAAAGGAGTAAACAATGAGCAAAGCAATGAAATCTTTATCAGCCGCTACATTTGCCACAATGCTGATAACCACCAGCCCGCTCTATGCGGCAGGGGATCATTCCCACGGACATGACAACAGTGATGGGCACCATGCTAGTGCCTCTAACATGAGCCATGATAGCCACGGTTCAGGTATGGATGGCATGTTTTTGGTGAAGAAAAACATTGATGGTTATGACGTTAGCTTCCATGTGATGAAGGCCAAGCCCGGTAAAGAGATGGGGGGCACCCACGACTTTATGATCAAAGTCGAGAAAGATGGTAAAGCAATGACTAACATCGCGATGAACACCAAAGTGGTTCATCCCAATGGGCAATCAGAAACCAAGAAGACCATGGTCATGGGCGACTGGTTGATGGCGGGTTACGACCTAGGCCATCCGGGTAAGCACCAGATGATGATCTTGTTTAAGACCGCCGATGGAAAGAAACATAAAGGTGGGGTCTATTATCCTGGTAAATAGTGTGTAAATTCAGGAGGATAACCAAATTGTTTTGTTTGTCCTCCTGATTTTTCAATTATTGCTGCTTTGTACCGATATTTTAGAACTAAGGTTTGACAGAGAGCTTTTCTATCACTTAGATTGACAGCAATGAAACGCATACTGATCTGCATATTATTGGTCGCTAACCTGGCATCGGGATTGGCTTTCGCCTGGGATACCCATCCCGAGGCGATGGTGGGCCATGATTTCGCCGCCGTTAATTTGGTGGATGACGACCATAACCACCCCGATGGCGACCTTCACCATGATGACCACTGCTGTCATGGTGCAGCCCACTTGATGGGTATTCATTCTACTGTCTCTACATCAGATATTAATGCGACAGATGCCTATCGCGTTTCCACGACAGATACTTTACCTTCCCTCTATATCTCTCCTTTGCTAAGACCCCCCATCGTTTAAATCCTTTCTTAGAAACTAAATCTGCTGCTGACCTTTGCTTAGTGGCGTGTGAATAGTTGTATATGAAGGATCTACTCAATGTTATTAAAACGTGTTTTATGCGCGGGTGTTTGCGTCTGTTTGGCGCTGCCCGCCTGGGCGTCCATTGCGCCCGACTATCAAAGTACACCTTTATCGATAAGCGATAGGGGTGTTCAGAAAGTCGATCCCTCGCTTAGAGGGTTTATCGAACAGGTTTGGTCGGAAAGCCCAGCCGTTCAAAGTGCCCAGGCCGCGTTGGATGCAGCCCGTGAAAAGGCAACAGGGGCAGACAGGCCTTTGCACAACCCGGTGTTGGAATTAGAAGCCGAACGGACTGACATCAACACAACAGCCATCGGTTTCAGTCAAACGTTGGACTGGAGTGACAAGCAAGGTGCTTTTGTTAGTGTTGCTCAACAAGAGGTGCTCGCAGCACAAGCGAATCTTCACCAAGTACGTCAAAGCGTGGCGGTGGAGACCCTGAAGGCGCTGGTTGAATATTTCACTGCTACGGAAATGCGTTCGCTGGCACTTCGTCGTAGTCAGTTAATGAAGGGGTTTGCTGATACTGTTAAGCAGCGTCACGCCGCCGGTGATGTTGAAACACTCGATGTTACCTTTGCTCAAGTGGCCTACAGTGAAGCACTCATGGCACAAGCCACCAGCGAGGGTGAACTGGCTGCGACTGAGGCCAGCTTACAGGCCGCCAGCAGCATGGCGATATCACAGTGGCCTAGTTTACCCGCAGAACTGGCCCCACCACCGGAAAGTGCCGAACTGTTATTACTTGATGCTTTGCCTCATCTCGCCGTGTTGCGTAGTCAGGTTGATGCGGCCAAAGCGCGTATCAAGTTAGCTGAGCGTGAGGGGCGTGTTGATCCCACCTTTGGTGTACGTGTCGGCCGTGAAGATGACGAGACCTTGTTGGGACTGAGCGTCGAAATCCCCCTGTTTGTACGCAACAACTACAGCGCTGCGGTACGTGCTGCCTCCTATGAATCTATCGAAGAAGAGCAGAACTATCGCCAGGCTTATCTACAAGCCAAAGCTCAACTCACGGGCGCATTAGGCCGGTTTGAAAACAGTAGCCGCGCCTGGCGAGCCTGGGTGCTTACGGGACAACAAGCCCATCGTGACCAAATTATTCTGCTAGAGAAGATGTGGCAAACCGGGGAGTTGACCGCGACTGATTTCCTGATTCAAGCCAAACAGAATATCGACACCTTAATGACTGCAACCTCCCTCAAAGGTGAGGTATGGCAAGCCGCCATTGCCTGGCTTGATGCCTCCGGGCAGGTAGAGCAGTGGTTGGGATTGGCTAGGCGCGACATCGAAACAAATTCCGGAGAATTAAGATAATGAAGAACACACTGGTTTTATTAATGTTACTGAGTTTGGCGAGCCCCAGCGCTGTATTTGCAGAAGAGGGTCATGATCATGACGAGCTTGATGATTTTTCCGGCATTGAGTTAGAGGATGGACATGGGAGTCATGGCAACGAGGGCCACCAACATGAAGACAAAGGGCATGATCGTGATGAAGGTGATGATGGACATGGTCACGGTCACGGCGAAGAGGCCAGCGATGCCGAACTGAGTGAGGCCCAGCGCCACATGGCCGGTATCGAAACCATGGTGGTTGAGTACCGTGCAGTAGGTGAGGCCATTACCGCGCCCGGCGAGGTCACACTTAACACTTATCGTACGACAAACGTCACCCCTCGCATACCGGCCCAGGTAATGAAGCGTCATGTGCGCCTAGGCGATCATGTGAAAAAAGGCCAGCCGCTGGTAACCCTCTCCAGCGTGGAGATGGCCGAAGCTCAGGGAACGCTGATGGAGGCTGATGTGGAACTGAAACGAGTGGAAGAACTGGGGCGCAAGGTGGTCTCTGACAAACGCTACGTCGCCGCTCAGATCGCTTATCAACAGGCCTACGCCCGGGTGAGTGCCTACGGGATGACGGGCTCCCAGATCGAGCAACTTCTCAAACAGGGGGACGCCACCAAGGCAACCGGTGAATTTGCGCTGTTGGCATTTCAGGATGGCACGGTGATTAACGACGCCTTTATCGTCGGTGAAATTATCGAGCCGGGCCAAGTGTTGTTTGAAGTGAGCGATGAGAATCTGCTGTGGATTGAAGCCCGCCTCACACCTGATCAAGCGGGCGCTGTTGCCATCGGCGCTTCGGCGCGTGTTCGAGCAGGCGATGACTGGCTAATGGGTAAAGTGATCCAGTCCCGCCATGCTCTGGACGAAACCACACGCACCCTGGCTGTGCATGTAGAGGTCGCCAATCCGGATGATCGTCTCCATCCCGGTCAGTTTGTCTCAGTGGTCATCGAAGGCAGTGATAAAAAACAAGGCATCTTGGTGCCTTTGGCTGCGGTATTGCGCTCCGCCGACGGTGATTGGCAGGTGTTTGTCGAAACCGCACCCGGTCGTTTCGAGCCCAAAGAGGTGGAGGTATTGAGTACTGTCGGTGACCAAATGTTGGTCGACGGAATTGCGGAAGGCGTAACCATCGTGAGTGAAGGTGCTTTCTTCGTTCAGTCTGAAATCGCCAAAAGCGGTTTTGAAGTACATAACCATTAAGGGAGGTGATCCATGTTGAATAAACTCATCGACCTTGGGGTCGAAAACCGCCTGTTGGTGGTGCTGGCGCTGCTGGCCGCGATCGTTGGCGGCGCATTGGTGCTACCCAAACTCAACCTCGACGCCTTTCCCGATGTCACCAACGTTCAGGTGCAGATTAACACTGAGGCTCGAGGGTTGGCGGCCGAAGAGGTCGAGCAACTGATTACTTTTCCGGTTGAAGCAGTAATGTATGCTCTGCCCGATGTGGAGGAGGTGCGCTCTATCTCTAAAACTGGTTTGTCGGTTATTACAGTCGTCTTCAAAGAAGGTACCGATATCTATTTCGCCCGTCAGTTGGTGTTCGAACGCCTGCAGGCCGCGCAGGAGCAGATCCCTGAAGGTATTGGTACCCCGGAGATGGGGCCGAACACCTCGGGCCTGGGGCAGGTCTATCAATACTACCTACGTAGCGATGATCCGGAAAAGTATGACACCATCGCCCTGCGCAGCATCAACGACTGGGTGGTCAAGCTGTTGCTGATGCCGGTGGGCGGTGTCACCGATGTGCTTTCGTTTGGTGGGGAAGTACGCCAATACCAGGTACAACTCGATCCGCAACGGCTGTTGGCCTATGGTTTGGCGGGTGATGATGTGGCCGAGGCCATCGAAGCCAATAATCGCAATGCAGGTGGTTGGTATCTTGACCGGGGCGCCGAGCAGTTGGTCATCCGTGGCGTGGGTTGGGTGCGCAGCGGTGAACAAGGTTTGCGCGATATCGGCAATATACCTTTGCTTGATGTGGATGGTGTCGCGGTGCGGGTGCGAGATGTGGCGCGGGTCGAATTCGGCCCGGAGATCCGCCAGGGTGCAGTGACCATGACGCAGCGCGACGCCAACGGTAACGCGCAGCCACTGGGCGAAGTGGTGGCCGGTATTGTGCTTAAACGCATGGGCGCTAACACAAAGGAGACCATCGACGGTATTAAGGATATTTTGCCCGCCATTCAAACCGCCCTGCCCGAGGGTGTAACAATCGAGCCGTTTTACGATCAGGCGGACCTGGTAAACAAAGCGGTGACCACGGTCAGCAAGGCCTTGCTGGAGGCGTTCGTGCTGATTGTCATCATCTTGATGCTGTTTCTACTCAATCTGCGCGCTACCTTCCTGGTATTGATCTCAGTGCCCATCTCTATCCTGCTGGCATTAATGGTGATGGCGCAGTGGGGTGTCTCTGCCAACCTGATGTCCCTGGGCGGCTTGACTATCGCCATAGGTATGATGGTGGACGGCTCGGTAGTGATGATGGAGCATATCTTCAGCCATCTGAGTAAGCCTGATGCGGTACACCATCGACACGCTCGGCAGATGGCATCTGGCGAAGCCCATCCCTACGATGCCGCTCATGACTCCCACGGTATTGCCCTGCGCATTCAGGAGGCCGCACGTGAAGTGGGGCGACCGGTGTTTTATGCAGTGATGATTATCATCATCGTCTTTGCACCGTTGTTCAGTCTCGAAGGTGTGGAAGGCAAGCTGTTTCAGCCTATGGCGATCTCCATCGTGCTGGCCATGCTTGCCTCGTTACTGGTGGCGCTGGTGGTAGTGCCCGCACTGGCCACCTACTTTTTCAAAAGCGGCGTCAAAGAGAAAGAGAGTTTTATTATGAGGCCGCTGGATAAGCTCTACCGCAAGGCTTTGGGCGGTGCCCTGAAGATGCGCAGGCTGGTGGTGGGTGCGGCACTGACGCTGTTTGTCGGCTCACTGGCGTTGGTCCCTTTCCTCGGTACTGAGTTTGTGCCCGAGCTTGAGGAAGGCACACTCAATATCCGTGTCACGTTGGCGCCTTCATCCAGCCTCGACACCTCCCTGGGCGTGGCGCAAAAGCTGGAGCAGAAACTGCTGGAATTCCCTGAAGTCACCTACGCTTTCAGCCGCGTCGGCCGTCCCGAATTGGGCGGTGATCCGGAGCCGGTTTCTAACGTGGAGATCTACGTCGGTTTGAAACCGGTGGCGGAGTGGACTTCGGCGAAAGACCGTAGAGCGCTGCAAGCCCTGATGGAGGAAAAGATGTCGGTTCATCCTGGGTTGCTCTTTTCGTTCTCACAACCCATCGCTACCCGGGTGGATGAATTGCTCTCCGGGGTGAAAGCGCAATTGGCAATCAAGTTGTTCGGTAGTGACCTCGATCAACTGGCCAAAACAGGCAAGGAGATTGAAGCGCTGGTGCGTAAGGTGGAAGGTGCCCGCGGCGTAGAGATGGAGCAGATCGGCGGTGAGGCGCAGCTGGCGGTGCGCCCAGACCGCGATGCATTGGCCCGTTACGGTATCCCCGTTGCCCAGGTGATGGATTTGGTGAGCGGTGCCATTGGTGGTCACGAAGCTGGTCAGGTGATCAAAGGCAATGAACGTTATGATATCTATGTGCGCCTGGCGGAAGAACACCGTAACAGTGTTGAAGCGATTCGCAGTCTGATCATACAGGCCCCCAACGGTGCCTGGGTGAAGCTGGGGGACGTGGCTCAAGTGGCCATCGAATCCGGCCCACCGCAGATCAGACGCGATGATGTGCAGCGCCGGGTGGTGATCCAGTCCAACGTCGAAGGGCGTGACATGGGCGGTCTGGTGCAAGAGCTGCGCGAACGCATCGACAGCGAAATCGACCTGTCGCCCGGTTATACCGTGGTGTTCGGTGGTCAGTTCGAGAACCAGCAGCGGGCCCAGGCGAGGTTGATGATTGTGGTCCCCTTGTCTCTGGGGTTGATATTTTTGTTGCTCTACTTTGCTTTCCACTCTGTTGGTCAGGCGGCGCTGATCATGCTCAATGTGCCACTAGCGCTCATTGGTGGCATCGCAGCGCTGTTTATCTCTGGGCAGTATCTGTCGGTGCCGGGATCTATCGGTTTCATAGCGCTGTTTGGGGTCGCTGTGCTCAATGGTGTGGTGATGGTCAACGCTATCAATCAGCGGTTGTTGGGTGGTTGTGATCAACACACAGCGGTCTTCGAAGGGGCGCTATCACGTCTCAGGCCAGTGTTGATGACCGCCTCCATTGCTGCCTTGGGCCTTATTCCCATGTTGCTGGCCACAGGTGTCGGTTCAGAAGTGCAACGACCTCTGGCCACCGTCGTAGTCGGTGGTTTGGTCTCATCCACTTTCTTAACACTGTTTGTTATCCCGGCGCTATACAGCTCATTTTCCAAAAAGCGTTTTCAAACGTCTTAATCATGATCGGAGAATTTATTATGAACACAAAACATATTCGCAAATTTGTACTCGGCGCTGTATTCAGTCTTTTTGTAACGCCTATAACAGGCGTAGCTCATGAGTCTGCCGACCCATTACATCCTGTTCCTGTCGAGACTGTAGACTCTCGTTTGGCATACCCCACTAAGGTTCATGTGCAGGTAACGGATGCAGGGTTGGAAATTAATGGAAAGCTAAAACGTAAAGGTCATAACAATAGGACACTTCGTGGTCATGTGGATGTGGAAGTGATCGATTCGGCGGGTAAAGTGTTAGAAAGTAAGAAAGTGTCCATTTCATCTCGCAAGGGCTCTTCAAAACATGATCACGATCGTGACTTCTCCGTTGTGTTGGAGAAACCTGAGAGTGAGGAGTACAGCGTGAGAGTCAGTCATGCCATGGGTGGGCATGACCATTAACCATCAGGAGCAGAGAATGATGGGACATGAACACCATCATCACGATGTAGAAACAATGGGCGATAGGCGGCTAATTGCCGCCATCGCCGTTAACATGCTACTGACGCTGGCTCAGGTAATCGGCGGGATCGTTTCCGGAAGTCTCGCCCTGATTGCTGACGCGCTGCATAACTTCAGTGATGCCGCTTCACTGTTGATCGCCTGGGTAGCGCGCAAGATTGGCCGACAGCCAGCGGATCATTTCAAAACCTTTGGTTATAAACGGGCCGAGGTGATCGCCGCCTTGATCAATCTTGTTACCCTGGTGATTGTCGGACTCTATCTGATCTACGAGGCGATATGGCGGGTGTTTGAGCCGCAAGTGATCGAAGGCTGGACAGTGATTATCGTGGCGGGTATTGCCTTGGTTGTAGACCTGATCACCGCAGCACTTACCTACACCATGTCGAAGCACAGTATGAATATCCGTGCTGCTTTTCTGCACAACATATCAGATGCATTGGCCTCGGTGGGTGTGATCGTCGCCGGAACCGTGATCTTGCTTTATGAGTGGTATTGGACGGATACCGCGTTGACGCTGCTTATTGCAGGCTACGTGTTATATCAGGCAGCAACAATGTTGCCTAAGACCATCCATATTTTGATTCAGGGCACACCGGAAAATATCTCCATTGAAACGGTGATAAAAGCGATGGAACAAGTCAAAGGTGTATCAAATGTTCATCATGTTCATATCTGGCAACTGGATGAGCATAAAAATGCACTGGAAGCCCACGTGGTGATTTGCGATTTCAATGACACAGAGGTTATTAAAAGTGCGCTAAAAACAGAGCTTGAGCAAAGTTTTGGTATCTCCCACTCGACTCTTGAGTTTGAAATCAAACATTGTGAAAAGCCATGTTGTTGATATGGGCTATGTAAGTGAACCATTTCCTATTACAGCTTAATAGTTGTATTATAGTGCAACTATGCAAGCCGTAACTATTCAACCAGAAGAAATTTTTCAGGCCCTGGCAGATGAGACCCGCCTGCGCGTGATCCGCTTAATGGCGGTGACCGGAGAAGAGTCTTGTCTGTGTGAACTGGTGGACAGCTTGCTGGAACCTTCGTACAAGCTCTCCCGTCATCTAAAGATCCTGCGCCAGTCAGGCTTGCTGGCTTCCCATAAAGAGGGCCGCTGGGTTTATCATCGCCTGCTGAAAGAACCTGCCTACCTGGAGCAACTTTTTACCACCGTGCAGGCACTGCCTGACCCGAATGGGATTTACCGTGCCGATCTTGAACGTTTCAACGAACGCCTTTGTTTGCGTGAAGAGGGTCGCTGCCAGATTGGTATCCAGTCTGAAGCATTCAAAGTTGAGGCCGGGTAATGTCCGGCTGTGGCTGCGAGGTCGAAATCAAAAATCGGGAACAGAGCCGGGTGTTGATCCAACTGCTGGCCATCAACGGCGTGATGTTTGTCGCCGAAATGATCGCCGGTATCGTGGGTGATTCAACTGCGTTGATCGCCGACTCTCTGGATATGCTGGCCGATGCCACAGTCTATGCCATTGGGCTTTATGCAGTAGGGCGTTCATTGGCGGCCAAGGCGAAGGCGGCACACATCAGCGGTATTTTTCAGGTGATGCTGGGGCTGGGTGTGTTATTCGATATTGTACGGCGTTTTATTGTCGGCAGTGAACCCGAGTCGTTATTGATGATCGCTGTGGGTGCTGTTGCTCTGATCGCCAATACCCTGTGTCTGAGATTGATCTACAAACACCGTCAGGGTGAGGTGCATATGCGTGCCAGTTGGATTTTCTCCAAGAACGATGTCATTGCCAATCTGGGTGTCATTATCGGTGGTGTTTTGGTGGCATGGCTTGCTTCGCCCTGGCCCGATCTGATTATTGGCTTGATCATCGCAGTCATCGTTACTCATGGTGGTGTCCGAATTATTAAAGAAGCTAATAACGAAAGAAATTCAAATGAAGGAGGCACTTGTAGTGGGTGACCCAATATCTTCGAAGGAAGATAAGAAAGGAAAAAAGAAAAACTTAAAACTGATCTATCTGGGGTTTTGTGTTCTTTTAAGTGTGTTGATAAGCACTTACTGGTGGGGGCCGTTCCAACACGAACCGATCCCTCAACATCTGCAAAACATGGGTGGTGATTTCACATTGCATTCGGCCGATGGTCCGGTTGCCTTGGCGGATTTTCGCGGCAAGGTCGTGTTGATCTATTTTGGTTACACCAACTGCCCGGACGCCTGTCCCATGACCATGGCTAACTGGGTGAGAGCGTTTGAACAGTTAACAGAAAAGGAACGTTCTAACGTACAGGGTATGCTGGTGAGTGTTGACCCGGCCAGGGATACACTGGAAACACTCAAGGAGTACACAGCATATTTCCATCCCAATATCATCGGCGTCACTGGCAGTAATGAAGAGCTGAGACAAATCGTTTCGCTCTATCGGTCCGACTATGAAATTGAACATAATGAAGATACTGAAAACTACAGTGTGGCGCATATGTCCTTTGTCTACGTCATCGACCCACAGGGTAACTTACGCGATCTATTGGCACACGAAAGTTTTCCGGAAGAGATTGTAAAAAGCATTCGGCATGTGTTGAAGGTGGCCGGATGAATCACTATGACAGGTTGTTTGGCTCTGGGCCAAGAGGCGCACTTGTTAGTACCTTGCTTTTTATTCCTGCCTATCTAGGGGAAGATGTTGTCGGTTTGCCGGAGATAACAGGCAATGACACTTTTCGTTATGTTGCTTTTGCGATGTTTACGTTGGTTAGCCTCTTTATCATTATTTGGAGTTTAAAGTCACTTCAACCAAAAGAGCGAGGCAAAAAACTAGTGACAACGGGTGCGTTTAAGTATTTTCGTCATCCACTGTATGCAGCCTTCGTGTCGCTCTTCAATTTCGGTTTTTCCATATTCATGAACAACTGGATTTACATGTGTTGGGCGCTGTTAATGATTCCCGTATGGCATTGGAATATCAGACGAGAAGAAGAATTGATGAAGCAGGCGTTTGGGCAAGAGTATGCTGACTATTGTTCACGAACCGGTCGGTTTTTTGTGAAGATAATCAGGTGAAGTTGTTTTGAGGAATATGGTGTGAAAATAATTAAGACTTGGGTGAGGTTAGTCACCATTGTTGCTGCCAGTAGTTTGATTGCGTCAATCGCCTCAAGTGAAGAAATCGCGCTAGGTGATACGCACGCGCCAGTCACTCTAATTGAGTACGGGTCATTAACGTGCGGTAATTGTATAAAATTTCATAAATATGTCTTGCCCCGAGTTAAGAAGCATTACATTGATGAAGGGACAGTTCGTTTTGTTTATCGCCATTTCCCAACCAGTGATGCGGCAGTTCATGGCGCAGTTGCTGCACAATGTGCAGGTAAGAGTTATTACGAAATGCTTGATGAGCTTTACTCTACTGTGGCTGATTGGTATAAGGCAGAAAACAAGAATAGTATTTTTGCTCACCAGGCAGCTGCACTTGGGTTAAATTCAGAGGTATTTCTTTCATGCCTTAGTGATGCAAAGCATTTAGAGGATGTTGTAAGTCAACAGAATGCGGCGAAGAAAGACTTTGATGTGACCGGAACTCCCACGTTTGTTATAAATGGAAAAGTTGTGCGTGGAAACAAGTCTTTTGTTGAAATGAAAACTCTGATAAATGAGGCGATTAATTAAAGATAGCTGAATATTGGATGTTTCTCAGTATATTGGCTCTTAGGATCACAGTATGCAAAGTGCACCAAAATGCCTAAAAAGTGCTTCGTCGCGAAAGCTGGCATTCCACTAGAATTTTGGACTTTCTTCGTTTCAGTAGACACAGCAATCCCCTTGCTTAGGTTTGAGTAGCTGATGGCAGTTTGTGCATTCATAGAAATACTGACATGCGTCTGTCGGCATTGTCTCTTCTTTTGTGAAACCGCAGTAGGGGCACGTAATTTGCGATTGCAGTATCACAATTGTTACTCCTAAATCGCTATTGGTAGGCTAACTACAAACTGTGTACCGGTCTCGTCCGATGTGGCTGTAATCTCGCCACCATGAGATTCGACAATTGATTTAACGATGGCCAATCCAAGCCCCGCACCTTCACTACTACGCTGACGTGAAGGATCAACGCGATAAAAGCGGTCGAAAATCTTGTTCAGATGTTCAGGGGCAAGCGGTGTTCCCGGATTATGAACGGTGATGTTTGTTTTATTGTTTTTTAAGCCAAGTTGCACAGTAACGGTATTATTGGGTGCCGTATGTCGAATCGCGTTAGAGACCAGATTGTTCAGTGCCCGGCGTAACATTAAACGGTCACCCTTGACTCGACCGTTGCCTTCCAATTTTAGAGAAATACGTTGTTCTTCTGCTAACGCTTCGTAGTAATCAAACAGATTGTGTACTTCGTTTGCCAGCTCAATCTCCTCGGTGCTGGGTGGTGTTAGACCGTTGTCAGCTTTAGCGAGAAAGAGCATATCGCCGATCATTTGTGCTAGGCGCTCATACTCCTCCATATTGGAGTAGAGAATTTCCTGATACTCTTCAGCGCGGCGGGCCTGAGAGATAGATACCTGAGTTTGCGTCATTAGATTGCTGATTGGCGTGCGTAATTCGTGCGCAATATCGGCAGAAAAATTGGAGAGCCGATTGAATGACTCTTCCAGCCGTTGTAAAAGTTCATTGAACGACACTGCCAGTTCAGAAATTTCTATAGGGACTGAACTTGGATCAATGCGGGTATTTAGTTCATTGGCGCTGACTTGGCTGACCTGATCGACGATGCGGTGCAAAGGGCGATGCCCGTGTTGCACTGCTATCCAACCCATTAACCCCATCACGGCAATGCCACAAATGACCATGAGCCAAAGGGTATAATGGAATTTATTAAGGAAATGAAGATGGAAGTCGGTTGCGACAGCGATTATGACGATGTAAGGACTATGACTATCAGTTGTCTTTCCGGTAATCTTTTGTATGAAAACTCGATAATTGTGTTCTGCGTCATTCCATTGTTCTATTACGCCTTGAGAAAGTAGTTCAGGAGTGGGCAATGGGATGGCTGAAAGATCGGGGCCACGGCTGGCATACATTTGCTCGCCATTAGCATCAATGATGTGTAACAACGCGCCGTGATGTCCCACTAAGATGTCGTTGAAACGCTGTTTAATATGAGGTAGATCATCGCTGGATTGTAACGTGGAGATAGACCGTTCCACTGCTTGAGCGACCACCTCCAGTTCCTTGATATCCTCCGCATTAAAATGATTTTCGAGAGAGCGCTCGATGATCCAACCGAATGTGAGAAAACCGATAGTGGCAACGGCGATGAAAAGCAGAGTGAGCCGTAGTGTCAGAGACATTGGGCGGCTCATACCGATTCATCTTCCGGTACGTCGATCATATAACCCATGCCACGAACGGTCTGAATCAGCTTTGGTTCAAAGCCATCATCGACCTTGGCCCGCAGGCGGCGTATGGCGACATCAATGACATTGGTGTCGCTATCGAAATTCATGTCCCAGACCTGGGAAGCGATCAGGGAGCGCGGTAATACTTCACCTTGGCGACGTACCAGAAGTTCAAGTAAGCCAAACTCCTTGGCCGTTAACTGGATGCGTTGATCTCCTCGGGTGACGCGACGGCGGGCCAAATCCAATTTCAGATCGGCAATATTTAAGGATAATTCAGCGACGGGAGTTGTGCTGCGACGTAACAGGGTGCGAACGCGAGCCAATAGCTCGGCAAAGGCGAAGGGTTTGACTAGATAGTCATCCGCGCCCAGCTCCAGTCCCTTCACCCGGTCATCGATGCTGTCTCGAGCAGTCAGAAACAGTACAGGCACCTCTTTGCCTGCCTCGCGCAAGGATTTCAGAATTCGCCAGCCATCCACGTCCGGCAACATGATGTCGAGAATAAGCAGGTCGTAGTCGCCCGTCATCGCCAAATGGTGACCATCCAGTCCGTTTTGGGCGTAATCGACGACAAAACCGGCTTCACTCAAACCCTGTTTGAGGTATTCGCCGGTCTTTTCTTCATCTTCGACAATTAATAGCTTCATTCACTGCTCATAATGCGGATATCAATACCTCATGCCTTAAAACAGGCTAGTCCATACAACCTGCCAAACAGATGACAGCATCATTACAAAATTGTAATGCAAGCGTCACCTGATGGACAGGCACTCCTCGCTAATCTTGGAAACAGAGAAGCTAAAAAATTTGTAGAACGGTGATTGGGATACCCAGGCAGAAAAGTGGTTATTTAGCGCTTGGCCGATTCTACAACGACCTATTTCGAGGAGAGATCATGTCAATCATTACCACACCTGACGGGCATAAGTTCCCTTGGTACGTGAAACTCTTCTTCTGGAACCAGAAACGTAAATACGGTGCGATTCTGGAACCGGCGAGGCTATGGGGACGTTCACCCAAAGTATTTGCCACCTTGGCATCACTCTATGGTGCTTTTGATCGCGATTCCTCACCACTGGAACCCGCATTAAGAACGTTGGTGACGGTGCGGGTATCCCAAATCAATTGGTGCCCATTTTGTGTTGATATCAATTCCGCCACGGCGCTAAAGCGCGGTATCAGCGAGGAGAAATTAACAGCGCTGGCCGAATATGCCAGTAGCGATCTTTTTAGCGACAAGGAAAAGGCCTCTCTCGACTACGCGGAAGCGGTGACCTACAGCGACCGGCAGCCTACCGAAGCGCATATCGAAGCATTGCGTCGCCACTTTGATGATGACGCCATCATCGAGCTTACCGGCTTAATCGGTTTCCAGAATATGTCGAGTAAATTCAACGCGGCACTCGGTGTCAAGCCGCAGGGGTTTTGTGCCATTGCTCCACAGCCTGTCATCGAGAAAACGACAGAGGGAGCGTTGTGATGTCAGCCAACGATCTTTGCCCAGTGTGTGGCATGAAAGCAATATCTGAAGTGCCGTCCGTTGAGCATCACAAGATGTATTTTCATTTCTGTTCCCAGCAGTGCCGCGAAACGTTCATTGCCCATCCAAATCTCTACAGCGCCCGATTGGGAAATGAACGAAAAGAGATATTAAAACGGCGAACCATGCGTTTAACGGATCCGCTGGATAGCGAAGTGGCGGAACTGCTTGTCCCTTATTTGATGGAGGTGATGGGAGTGGAAGAGGTCACTGTCGAAAGTGACAAAGTTCGTATCACTTATGACCTTCTTCAAGTAAAGGAGATTCAGATTGAAAAGGCACTAACTGAAATTGGCCTTCAGCTTGGTAATGGCTGGCTGGAACGATTGCGTCGAAGTTGGGTACAGGATTGCGAAGAGGTTGAGTTAAATAACTTAGCTGCACCTGCATCAGCTTGCTGCAATCGTGCGCCACCGGGAACTTAGACAGAGATGATGAGATGAACAGTCAAATTATTTCCGTCGAAAAATCCATCAAATCCGTACTTATTGTAAATCACTGAAGGAAGTGAATGATGTTTGAAATTATCCCCAATTGGCATCCCATTTTTGTTCATTTTACCGTGGCCTTGTTGTCACTTTCTGTCGGTTTGTTTGTGGTGACCCACTTTATGAGTGGTCCACTCAAGGAACAATGGCAGATCGTTGCGAAATGGTGTTTATGGTTTGGTGCCGGGTTTACCCTAATTACCGGAGCAACCGGTCTTTATGCCTATAACACGGTAGCTCACGATACTCCCTCTCACTTAGCGATGACCGAACATCGCAACTGGGCCATTGCCACGATCAGCCTGTTTGTGGCGATGGCCATTTGGTCTGTGGTCTGGATACGGCAAAGAAAACCCTTAAACGTCATTTTTATTGTCGCCATGGTGATTTCCGGAGGTGTGTTGGCGTCAACAGCCTGGCATGGCGGAGAGGTCGTCTATCGCTACGGCTTGGGCGTGATGTCGTTACCCAAAGCTGAAGGCGATGGGCATAACCATTCCCATGGAGGAGGTCATGACCACGGAGGCAGTAGCGCGGATAACCACCACGACGACATGAGCGACATGGAAATGGATTTTGGTGGGATGGACGAGATGATGGAAGGGGTGGAGCAAGGCCATAACGATGGTCATGATCACGACCACTAATTGCTATACCTCCTAAATCGTAATCAATCTGTTTGAGGAACAATGTGATGAATAAGTTTAGTAAATATCTGTTGGCACCAGTAATGACACTGGCCTTAATTGCACCTGCCATGGCGGAAGGTGAGCATCATCGTGGCTGTGACAACGAAGCAACTGTTGAACTTGGCAAGATGGGTAAGGTTAATGAGGAGGCATTGCAGCAGCATATAGACAAAGTAAAAGCGCAGATGAAAAAAGTGCGTCATGCCCGTGGTTCGCACGTGTCACAAAAATTAGAACTAAAACGCCATCTTTCTGAGATGCAAGATGCGATGCAGGCGTTGCACGACCAGATGTATGCAGGGGGTTGTGAAAACGCAATGCATGGAGCGTCGGTTGAAACCCGTCTTGAAGTGATGGAGAAACGTATGGGCATGATGCAACAGATGATGGGGCAAATGATTGAGCACATGTCAGAGCAGGAACAGTAAATCAATTTGAGTATTGAAATTTCCAGAAGCAAGGAGGGTATGAATGCCTGTTGCAACAATGTTTTTAAGTCCGCTAAAAGTTCTGCCGGTAGTCTTCGCGGTTGTCTCGGCTGTGCTTCTTCCAGTCAGTGCTTTCGCGCATGGTGGAAGCCACGCGGGACCCGTTGTCACACAAATGAATAAAGAGACTGCTCTTGAGGCAGCAATCCCGGAATCTGCAAAAGCGGTTAAGAAAATAGCAGTGGTGGATCAGGAAATGGCGGCATGGGCTGTAGAAACCTATGGGGTGCGATTGAAAGAAGGTCTCTATAGCTACTTCATAGCAGAGGATAAGAGCAGCGGAGAAGTTGTCGGTGGGGCCATAGTAAAACGTGCCCCGTTTCGTGAAGGCAAGCTCTCTATCGCTGTCGGGCTTGATGGTGACCAGCAAGTAACCAATGTGGCGTTAATGAGCATCAATAAAAACTATCTATTTGAGTTGGAAAGGGACGTTGGTAAAGGCGTTATCTCTAATTACAACGGAATGACAGTCAATCAGGTTAGTAGTGCCAAGGAATTGAGTTTTAACAACAAGACACAGCAGCAGTTCGCCGTCGCTTTGCGTGAAGCGGCAGTTTTGCTGTCAACATTAATGCATAGCAAAGAGGATATAGCTATCAGCGAGGCTGGAGGTTAAGCCATGGCAGCGCAGGAGCATGTCGTTGTTTACCGTTATGGACTGCGAGATCCCATTGACTGGGGTGACGACTGTGACGAACAACTTTTTCTGATGAACAAGCTTTGGAACAGCCTCGTTGAAATCGAGCAAAAACATCGACAAGCCTATTTTGAACTGATGAAAGAAGATAGTCAGGTGGCTGGAGTTAGCGAACAAATCGAGTTGTTAAGCCAGGAAAAGAAAGAAGTCGTAGCGGAGAGAAACAGCCTGCGCAAAAAATACAAAGCCCGCAATGCACCGAGTACGGAACCACTGGATAAACGACTTAAAGAAATCTCTGAAGCTCTTCGCGAGCTTTCTATAAAAGCTAAAGAGAGGCGGGCCAAAGCAAGAAAAGAACTAAGCCCACAAATGAAGATGCTAACCCAGAAACGTCTGGCCGCGGTTAAAGAGGCACGTCGCAATAGTGGTCTTTGGTGGAGCAACTATAACGCAGTGTGTCGGGGTTACGAATTTGCTCGCAGACGTGCATGGAAAAATGGCGGAGAACTCCATTTCCATCCTTTTGATGGTACTGGTCGTTTTGTTAATCAGATTCAGGGTGGAATGCCTCTGAGTAAGTTGTTCGAAGGCTCTCATTCGCAAGTAAATATTAAACCGCTAACTGATGACGCTTATAGTCACCCCTCCAGGGGCGAGCGGCGGCGACTGCAGCGCACCGAGTTAACTGTCTGTGTTTATACCGGAGTTGGTGAAAATGGTAAGCGATTTCGGCGGATGTTGACCTTCCCAATGACCATGCATCGTCCGCTACCAGATGAGGCGGTAATAAAAGAGATTTTTGTCAGGCGTTTTCGGCGCGGAACACTTTTTCACTGGTCGGCCAATATTACGGCTACTCACCCAAGGCAGGCTCAGAATGAACATAAAAGTTGCTACGCCTGCGGTATTGATTTGGGATGGCGCAAGATTGATGAAGGCTTACGTGTGGCAACCATTGTAAGCAGTGAAGATCAGGTGAGCCATGTTGTGCTACCAAAATTGATCTTACAGAAGCTGACTTATCTCGATGAACTCAAAAGCAGGATAGATCGGGCAATAAATGAACTTCAAGCCTGGCTTACTAAAAACCTGAATCCCGGTGACATATTGCCTGAAGTGATCGAAGCAGGTCTATCCAAACTTCTTGAGTCCAAGATTCCGTCACCTCGCGAATTTATCAAATTGGCATTGTTGTGGCGGGATGAGTATCCCAGCGTCGCTACCGACGTTCTTCAGCGCATTGAGCGATGGCGCAAACAGGATAAACGCCTGCGTAATGAGATGGAGAATCTACGCGCCAAAGTATTGGCCCGCCGGGCGGATTTTTACCGCAATGAAGCGAAGCGCATAGCACAACAGTTCTCAATCATCGGTATGGAAGAACTCGACCTAAGGCGTTTTGCACAGCGTTCTACCAACAGTGACGAGCAATACTATTCCGCTACCGAGATACGACTTAACCGTGAGCGGGCAGCATTATCCGAGTTAAGAAAGTGGATTGAAATACAGGCCGCGAAATACAACACCGAGATCATTCAGGTTCGGGGCGATTCCACCCGGCAGTGTCACTGTTGTGCTCATGTTAATTCGCAGAAAAACAGGCACTGGAAAGAGATTGTCTGGCAATGCGAATCATGCGGTGCCAAGTGGGACCAGGACGTGAACGCGGGTTACAACCTTAGAGACTGGGCAACCGGAATTGAGAGAACTGAATACGTTAACGATTCAGCTCTACATTCGGCAGAAAAGATGGTTGCAGTGGGCATTTTGTAGAAGTTTTTGTGCCAGCTTTGCGGCTTTATAGCAAAGACTAGGGCGTGTCGTGTTTTAGACAGAGCCTAAACAGAGAAATGAAGGTAAAGGGGGTTTGGATATGCCACATGACATTATGAACTCAATGCATGAGATGGGCGTGCCGGGTGCGCACCACTGGTTATTTTGGTTGGTCGTCATTGGTGTGTTTGCACTGATTTTCTTTTTGATCTGGCGGATTAGTACACGAGGCAAGCCTTCTCAGGAAAGAAAATCTAGTAGTGATGATTAGTCGAATGATTAAAAAGAATGGAGGGGATGGATATGCATAGATATGGGATTGTTTTCGTGGTGTTATCAATGGTGTCTCTGGAGTCAACGGCGGGGTCGTTGATGTATGTGCCAATGGGTAACGCCAATGACATTGTAATTATTGAACTGGATACGGATCGCGTCGTAGCACGTATTGATGAATTGGAAAATGCTCATGGTTTGTCTGCAAGTCCGAATAGTGAGTACCTGGTAGCAGGAAGTATGAAACCCATGGAAGCTGATACTCCGTCTAACCCTGATAAACCGGTGGCGGTGAGTGACGCGGAACATGCTGCCCATCATGCCGGGGGTGAGAGCGCATCTTCAGGAAAAGAAAGTTATCTCTCTATAGTCCATCCAAAGCATGGTCATGTTATGCGCCGAATTGCGGTACGAGGGCTTACACATCATACCGCTTTATCGCCTGACGGAAAGATCGCCGTTGCCGTTCACTCAGGCAATGGCGGTATTTCGGTAGTTAATCTTGATTCGATGTCAGTGGTTAAGACAGTGGATACGGGGCAGTGGCCAAATTATGCCGTGTTTACAAATGATGGATCACGCCTTTATGTCTCCAATGCCGGAGAAAGCAGCATCAGTGAAATCGATACACATAGTTGGAAGGTCGTGCGTGAATTGAAAGCAGGGAAAGAGCCCGAGCATATCGTTCTAGATAAACGTAGGCAGATGCTTTATACCGCCAACAAAGGTGGTGCGACCGTCTCTGCTATTGATCTTAAAAACGGTCATATCAAACATACCTACGATGTGGGAAACAATCCTCATGGAATCGACGTTTCTGATGATGGTCTCTGGTTGTTTGTTGCCAGTAAAAAAGATGGCTTTGTTACTCAAATTAACCTTGCCAGTGGTGACCATAAAACGGTTGAACTAAAACCAGCCCCTTACCACCTGACTTATATAAATGATCTGAGAAAAGTCTATGTCTCCAGCAGGAAGGAGCCAAAGATATGGGTGCTTGACCCCGAAACGTTGGCGATAAAAAACACAATTGATCTGGGGCAAGGCGTGGCTCATCAAATGGTGATTCGTGATGAATAAATATTTTCAAAAAAGCTCTTGACCTATGTGTAGCACCTAGGTTTTACACTTGATCTAACGATGGGACAAAACGATGGGTGAAGCTAATGTTAACAGTCGGTGAATTGTCCAAAGTCTCTGAAACAACGCCGGATGCTATTCGTCACTATGTGCGTGTCGGTTTGCTGAATCCATCACGTGATTCAACTAACGGATACAGGCTTTTTAGTGAAGACGATGTTAAGCGAACTAAATTCATTCGCCGGGCCAAGGGACTTGGTTTTACCTTAAGCGATATTCAAACCATTTTTAAACATAGTAACGATGGGCTCTCCCCATGCCCGGCAGTGCGAGAAATTATTCAGCAACGCATTGATGAAAACAGAAGCAGATTGGCTGAACTCAACGCGCTACAAAAACGGATGGATGATGCATTGGATAAGTGGAATTCAATGCCGGATGGCGGGCCTGACGGTGAGGCCATCTGTCATTTAATCGAGTCAGTAGTTTAACAAATTTACTACAAGGAGAAATGAGATGAAAACCAAATTAATTACGGGAGCGGCAGTTATTTTTTTAATGCTTTCAAATCCATTGATGGCAGATGAGGATGACCATAAAGACGATGATTCTCGCCAATCCAGTCCCGGCATGATGATGTCCGGTGGGATGCCCATGATGGATATGAAAACCATGCACGAGCATATGGCGAATATGCAAAAGACCATGGATCAGATTCATCGCTCGAAAAATATGAAAGAGCAACAGAAACTGATGCACCAGCATATGGAAGAGATGCACGAGGGTATGGGCATGATGCAAGGCATGATGTCTGGTTCTATGTCCGACTCAATGCCCGGTTCAATGAAAGATAAGAAGATGCAGGGTAACATGCCCAAAGGTATGCGTGGGCAAATGTCCGATGATCAGATGCCAGGCAAGATGAAAGGCCGCATGGAGATGATGGATGACGACGATGACATGGGCGACGTAAAGGCAATGAGACAACGCCACAACATGATGGAACAGCGTATGGACATGATGCAGGGCATGATGGGCCAAATGATGGAGCACATGATGCAGCAACAGAAAATGGGTATGGAAGGAAAATAGCGTTAGAAGGGGCAGGATATGAAAACCGATCCAGTTTGCGGCATGAGTGTTTCAGGGGAGTCTGAGTACGCCGCTGAACACGAAGAGCAGTTTTACTATTTTTGTAGTGAAACATGCTTAACCAAATTTGTTGCCACGCCTGAACAATATATAAAAGGTGAAGTAGATCATGATTACGCCTGCTGTGGTAGTGGTCACCACCATGGCCACACTCATACAAGCAAGCCAGAAATGGTTGCGGATGAATCGGCGATCTACACCTGTCCCATGCATCCTGAAGTCGAACAGCAAGGCCCGGGCAGTTGCCCTAAGTGCGGTATGGCGCTGGAACCGAAAGGTGTTCCTGCGTTAGCTACTAAAACTGAGTACACTTGCCCAATGCATCCCGAGGTTGTGCAGGATCACCCCGGTAACTGCCCGAAATGCGGCATGGCGCTAGAGCCACGCAGTGTCGAAGCGGAAGAGGATATTTCCGAACTGCGCGATATGACGCGCCGCTTTTGGATCAGTACGGTTCTGGCTATACCGGTTTTCTTTAGTGCCATGGGGGCTGAATTTTGGCACGAATCGATTGACAGTTTAATTCATCCTCATACACGCCAATGGCTGGAAATGGCACTTGCCACGCCAGTGGTATTGTGGGGCGGCTGGCCTTTTTTTGTACGCGGTTGGCAGTCTCTGGTAACACGCAATCTCAACATGTTCACCCTCATCGGCCTCGGTGTGGCGGTGGCCTGGAGCTATAGCCTGGTGGCGGTTGCCGCGCCTGGTATCTTTCCTGAGTCCGTGCGCATGGCGTCAGGTGTCATGCCTGTTTACTTTGAAGCAGCCGCTGTTATTACTGCATTAGTTTTATTAGGTCAGGTGTTGGAACTGCGAGCACGCAGTCGCACTAATGCCGCGATTAAGTTGTTGTTAGGACTCGCCCCCAAAACAGCGCGAATCGTCCGTGACGATGGTAGAGAAGAAGATATTCCACTGGAACATGTTCAGCCCGGCGATAAGTTGCGTGTTCGTCCCGGTGAAAAGGTACCGGTCGATGGTACCGTCGTCGATGGGCAGAGTCATGTGGACGAATCCATGGTAACTGGTGAACCACTCCCGGTTGAGAAACACGCCGGTGCCAAAGTCATCGGTGCTACGGTGAACGGTACGGGTGGTTTGCTGATGACAGCAGAGAAAGTCGGCAGCGATACCTTGCTGGCTCAGATTATCCATATGGTGGCCGAAGCACAACGCTCCCGCGCACCGATTCAAAAACTGGTGGATGTGGTTTCCGGTTATTTCGTTCCGGCGGTTGTTTTGATCGCTGTTATAACGCTTATTGTTTGGAGCTTCTGGGGGCCGGAGCCTCGCCTGGCCCATGCGGTGATTAACGCGGTCGCCGTGCTGATTATTGCCTGCCCTTGTGCCTTGGGTTTGGCGACCCCGGTTTCCATCATGGTGGGCACCGGTCGTGGCGCGATGATGGGTGTGCTCTTTAAAAATGCTGAAGCACTGGAGGTGATGCGCAAGGTAGACACACTGGTAGTAGATAAAACCGGCACCCTCACCGAAGGCCATCCCGAACTGGTGAGTGTGACACCTGCAAAAGGTTTTGATGAACCCGAGATCGTCCGTTTGGCCGCAAGTATTGAGCGTAGTAGCGAGCACCCATTAGCTGCGGCAATAGTACGTGGCGCGCAAAAGCGGGATGTTGGGCTAGCGACGACTGAAGATTTTCAATCGGTCACCGGCAAGGGGGTGACCGGCGTTGTCGTTGGGCGCAAGATCGCACTGGGCAACCTCAACTTGCTCCAGGATCAATGCATCGATGTGGGTGACTTGCCTTCACAAGCGGATGCGCTGCGCAGCGAAGGTCAAACCGTTATGTTTCTCGCTGTCGATGGGCGTGCTGCTGGTTTAATTGGTGTTGCAGACCCAATTAAATCGACCACGCCTGAGGCGATCAAATTTCTTCATGACGAGGGTATCGAGATCGTCATGCTCACTGGTGATAGTCGTAAAACAGCAGAGGCTGTTGCCGCAAAGCTTGATATCGATCAAGTGCATGCTGAGGTGTTGCCGGATCAAAAAGCTTCAGTGGTAAAACAACTTCAATCAGAAGGTCGGGTAGTGGCCATGGCAGGGGACGGTATCAATGATGCTCCTGCACTAGCTCAGGCTCAAGTCGGTATCGCTATGGGAACGGGCACTGATGTGGCTATGGAAAGCGCTGGAGTCACTCTAGTAAAAGGTGATCTTCGCGGCATTGTTCGCGCCCGCCGTTTGAGTCGCGCCACCATGCGTAACATCCGTCAAAACCTCTTTTTCGCGTTCATCTATAACTCGCTGGGTGTGCCTGTCGCTGCTGGCGTGTTGTATCCCTTCTTCGGATTATTGCTTTCGCCCATGATTGCTGCTGCGGCAATGAGTTTTAGTTCCGTGTCGGTAATTACCAATGCATTGCGACTAAGACGCGTGGCGTTGTGAGGTTTAGAAACAGTTGTTCTGGATGGTATGAATTATGTTCTGGATTTATGAAAACTGGTTGGTGATTTTACTTCTACTGTGCTGCGTAGGAATGCACTTTTTTATGCATGGAAAGCACGGAAAGTGATTCATTAAAACCTTACTCAAATGCCGCTAGCCATAAAAAGCAAAGTACATAAGGCGAGTGAGCGAGATATTGAATGCTCTGTCATATCACTTGGGCCACAGCTCGTAGGGGTGATGTTTACGGAGAGTAACTGCCGATAAAAGGGCATTTTTTTAGTAATGAGAGGGGAGTTCTATGCATGGTGATACAGGTTACGCCTATGGTATGTGGGTGGTAGCAGCTTTCAATATAGGCATTTTTCTCTTTTTTATATTGAGCTTTCTTAAACCGAGAGGCAGTCAGGAGTGGCGTAGTATGGGTGTCGTGACCGCCTTTCTCGTTGCACTGTTTGCCGAGATGTACGGTTTTCCATTGACGATTTATCTGCTCACTGGCTGGCTGGGGGATGCCTATCCGGCATTGCAACCCTTCAGTCATAAATTTGGTCATTTGTGGGTGGTGGTGTTCGGTGGTTCTGACATTGCCTGGGCTGTCGTGATGGGGTTGAGCCTGGTGTTGATGGTGATGGGATACCTGTTGCTTTCAAAAGGCTGGACACAAATACACGCAGCCCGAGGTAGTCTGGTTACAGATGGTATCTATGCCTATGCACGCCACCCTCAATATACAGGATTGTTTCTGGTCATTATCGGTTTTCTGGTGCAGTGGCCAACGCTGTTGACCGTCATCATGGCTCCCATACTTCTTCTCGCCTATGTGCACTTGGCCAGGGTGGAAGAGAATCGTTCCATTACCGAGTTTGGTGAAGCTTACGAAGACTATGCCCGCCACACTCCCGCTTTTTTTCCACCCATCAAACAGTGGAAGGCTTTTCTAACGGTGCAAGTGAATGATGAGGAGCCGAGATAGCTATGTATTCTGAACGAGACATGGACTTCGTTTGAGCCATTACTAGCTACAACATAGGAGTAATAAAATGATATGTATGGTTACAGCACACAGTACTAAACCTGGAAAAGAAGATATCTATGAGGACTTCCTCAAACAACGCAAATTGTGGTTTGTAAGAAACCTCCCTGGCATTACTAGCTATAAAGTTTATCGAACCGAACAGCGTTTCGACCCCAGTAACACGGTTTCCCAAGAAGTTCGCTATAACGTCATCGCCATCATTGAGTACGATGGTGATATCGATGCAATAACAGAGCTATACAGTAGCGGTGAATGGGTTGCTTTTATGGAAGAGTATATGGATCTCTTAGAAGATGACCCCGCTCTTTATATTGCTCATGAAGTTCCAGAGGTCGGTAATCTAAGTAAAGATAAATTTATTAAAAGTCTCTACTAAAAGACTAATAGATGTAACCACCCGCTACTATTGGAGGTGACTTATGGAAGGCTTGGGTTCATTTTTACTCTTTGCGGTTCTGTTTTTTCTCATGATGCGCTATGGATGTGGTGCGCACATGATGCACGGCCATGGTGGTCATGGTCATTCCCATGGAGATGGAGGAAGAAAGCACATCGACCCGGTATGCGACATGGAGGTCGAAGAGGATCAAGGTTACGGCAAGATGTATCACGGGACGCTCTACCGCTTTTGTTCAAAGAGCTGCCTCGATAAGTTCGATACCGATCCAGAGAAATACCTCAACAAAGAACAGGGAGAAGTGTCATGACGTGTTGCCATCATAGACAAGGAATATCATTGCTCGGCGTAGGTCATGCAACCAGTTTGACTCTGGCGATCAGTTTTACGCTGTGCGTGGTTTTTGATCTGCTGTTCCCTGAACACGCCATGTATGAGAGCTGGCAAAAACTATTGCCCGGATTTGAGTGGATTAGCTGGGGCAGTTTCTTTCTAGGCTTGATTGAGTCCTACGGTTACGGTTGGTACTTCGCTTTGATCTGGGTGCCGATCTACAACTTTGTTGTACTTGGTGGACGTAAAGGAAAAGCTAGTGACTGATCAGTATGTCTGGTTACTCTGGTCAAGCGCATTCTTAGTTCCGTGGTTTGTCGTTTATTTAGCATTCCCGGCCCACCGGAAGGCGATGTTATGGGCCAGTCTTTTTACAACGCCTTTTGGGTTATCCGAGCCTTTGTTCGTGCCGGAATACTGGATGCCGCCAAGCCTGTTCGATCTGGCCGAGAATAGTGGTTTTGATATCGAGAGTTTAATATTCTGCTTCGGTATTGGTGGTATAGCTGCTGTTTTTTATAACCTGTTGTCGGGACAAACGACAGCAACTATTGCTGACTGTCAGCGTGGCCATTCGTTGCATAGGCATCATTACAACGCGCTGGCTGCTCCTTTTGTAAGTTTTCCCATCTTGCTGCTGTTTCCCTGGAATCCTATTTATCCAGCGATACTGGCGATGTTTATTGGCGTGGTAGCCACCTTCCTTTGTCGTCCTGATCTGAAACGAAAAAGCTGGATTGGTGGTCTGGTTTTTCTAATTTACTACGCGTTATTTCTCGTTGGACTGGAATGGAGTGCACCGGGTTACATAGATCGCGTTTGGAATCTTGACGCACTTTCTGGAATCTCCTTTGGCTTTATGCCAATAGAAGAACTTCTATTTGCGATCTCTTATGGCATGTATTGGTCGGGTGTGTACGAGCATTTCACCTGGCGCAAAGTGGCTGGTGATGTTGATGTGCTTTCATGTGAGGAAGAGTGCAAATGAAAGCTAAATTGAGAGACTGTTTACCCTGTACGGCCTGTTGTGAAGGATGGCTGCAACTTAGTGTTAATAACGAAGAAATTTACCCCGGTAAACCATGTTCAAGCTGTAGTAAAAGCGAAGGGTGCAAAGTTTATGATGATCGTCCCAGAGAACCATGTCAGACTTTTTTCTGTGGTTGGCGTGTTGAGAACAGTCCATTACCCGACTGGTTCAGGCCAGATATTGCTAAGGTGATTGTGCTCCCCAATAAATTTAACTGGAGACTATATCCTGTAGATGTGGCCGTACCCGTTGGCAGGCGTATTCCACCGCGGGCGTTACAGTGGTTAATGCGATACACAAGTGCTCATCAACGCTTACTGGTATTCATGGAACAGGATTCTAAAGAAGTGACATTTAATAAAAGTCAGCAATGTCTCGCGTATGGGCCACCTCAATTTCGGCAGGAGATCGAAATGAGGGTAAAAGAAGGGGATCGTCTATGGGAATAATTGTTTAAGCAGTGAATTGATATGTTCAAGCTGATCTATCGTCAACTCATCTATGAACCATTTCGCACTGCGTTGACCTGTGGGGCTGTTGCCAGTGCGTTAGCGGTTATTTTGCTATTGGAGGGTTTCCAGACGGGGCTGCTTGTGCAGCTAAAAAATGTTGCGCTTAATCGTAATGCAGATTTGATTGTTGCCCAGGCTGGCGTGTCTAATTTTGTCGCCTCTCGTTCGTTATTGCCGCAGTTGAGTCGAGAACGTATTGAATCAATAGGGGGCGTTGTTGAAGCCCATCCCATGACGATGGTGCCGGTAATCTATGAGCAGGCCGGTTATCGCAAGAGTCCGATCTTTTTTGTGGTCTATGACACAGGCGGCGGGCCATCAAAAATAATTACTGGTCGGGCTGCTCAAGCACCCAGAGAAATTGTGATCGATGAGTCTTTGGCGGTACTTTATGACCTAAATGTGGGTGATTCTTTTATCGTTGCCGATTTTGAGTTTCGTATCTCAGGTATCGCTGAACAGGCCTCTGCACTATTCACTGCTTTTTCGTTTATTAATTACGATGACATGATCGATTTCTTTTTCGACTCTGATCTTGTTGGTGATATCAGCAACCTGCCTCTATTAAGCTATCTCTTGGTCGAACTCGAACCAGGGGTAGATAAACAGGATATCGTCCAAAAAATAGAGGCTGTCGAAAGCGAAGCGGATGCCTATTTACCTGAGGAGTTGTCGCACAACGATATCGAATTGGGACGTACTCTATTTGGCCCAGTGATGGGGGTATTGATCGGAGCCGGTTACATTATTGCCTTGCTGGTTGTGGGCATGATCATGTTTGCGGCGGCTCATGCAAGATTGCGTAATTTTGGCGTGATGAAAGCCTTGGGTTTTCCCAATCGAATCTTGGTTAGGGAGATGGTTCTGGAATCTCTGGTAATGATTCTGTTGGCATTTCCCATCGCATTAGCGCTAGCTCAATTTGGAGCTTGGGTGATAGAAAACCGGGTACCTTTATATTTGGTTTCGGTGATGGAGTTGACACCCCTTATTCGCACTTTTGTAGCGGCGTTGATATTGGGTGTTATTGGGGCTTATTTGCCGTATCGGCTTATTGCAAAGCTTGATCCGGCGATAGTCTTCAGGAGTTAACAGGATGCTTTATTGGAGCTTGAAAACCCTACTATCCGTACCGATGCGTCTGATTGTCAGCGCTTTGGCGGTTGCAGTTTCGTTCATCCTGGTGATTTTCTTTAGCGCGGTGTTTGAAGGCGAATCAGATCAGATGGTCGCCTATTTGGAAGAGATGGAGGCTGATGTCTGGGTGATGCAGAAAGGCGTCTCCAATATGCATATGGCAAGCTCCATGGTGTGGGACTGGAAAGCGGATAAGATAGCTGAATTGCCGGGCGTAAAGGAAATCGCTGCGATTCTCTATCTGAATGGGCCGGTTAAAGTAGGAGGCAGGGATTGGTTTTCCTACATCATTGGTTTATCACCGGATCATGCCCGTGTGGGGCCGTGGGCAATGGCTCAAGGTAAGTCAATTCCAAGCGCAGGCGAAGCGGTGATCCCCGAAGTGATTTCACGACTCACCGGTGTTCAGTTGAACGATGAGATCACCATGATCGACCGGCCGCTACGTATTGTCGGTTTTTCCGAGGGTACCTTTTCTATGGCCAGTTCTGTCGTCTTTGTTTCACGGGATGATCTGGGTGATTTGCGAGAAGCAAGCGACCAATATAGCTACATCATGGTTTATGCACAGCCCGGTGTTTCGTCACAGGCATTGGTTGATGAGATAAAGAACCAAATCGATAAAATCAATGCGTTGACCAACGAGGAATTTATAGAGAGCGATTGGCAACTGGCGGTTCAAATGGGGGCTGAGATCATTCGTATGATGACCATATTAGGCACTATGTTAGCGACGCTGATTGTTGCTTTCACTGCTTATTCACTCATTGCTAGAAAGAAACAGGAACTGGCTGTGGCCAAGGCACTCGGATTCGGTAATGGTCATATCTATCTGGCCGCGTTATGCCAGAGCGTCGTGATTACCATTTTGGGGTTGCTATTGGCATTAATCATCTCTTTTACCTTGCTGGCATGGTTGCCTGATATCGCCCCGCAAATCAATCTATCCATACATCTGCATCAGTTCATACCTGTTGCCGTACTTGCGTTACCGGTTGCGATGTTGGCATCGTTCGGTGCGGCACGCACGGTAGCCAGGGTCGATCCCATGAGCGTTTTTCATGGTTAGGATGAAAAGAATGACAGATGTCATCTTACAGGCACGTAATCTCAGTAAACACTTCGGTAGTGGCGACTCTGTTGTAAAGGCGGTGGATGATGTCTCACTGCAAATCAAACAGGGTGAAATGGTGTTGATTATGGGACCTTCTGGCTCGGGTAAGACAACACTATTATCAATGTTGGGCGCCTTATTAACGCCAACCTCAGGCCAGGTCGTTGTTGATAATGCCGATGTAAGCGTGATGAATGAAACGTCGCTTGCTGCATTAAGAGCGCAAAAGATCGGTTTTGTTTTTCAGGCATTCAACCTGTTGGAGGCACTTACGGTAGAGGAAAACATCCTTTTCCCGGCACAATTGAATGCAGGCGGTGTGCAGGCCGCCAAGGATCGAATAGATGATCTCCTGGAAAAGTTGGGACTGACCGCCCGGCGTAAAGTATTACCCGGCACACTTTCTGGGGGAGAGAAACAGCGTGTCGCCATTGCTCGCGCATTGATTAACCAGCCGCCGATAATTTTGGCAGACGAACCTACAGGAAACCTTGATTTCCATAAAGGGCAGGAAGTGATGATGATCCTGCACGACATTGCCCGTGATGATGGTTGTGCAGTGTTAATGGTTACTCACGATCCTCGTGTCGAAGAAGTTGCAGATCGAGTTTTATGGCTTGAGGATGGCGCATTGCGTGAACGAAAAACCGAACAACACTCCTGGGTGATTGATCCGGTATGTGGTATGCGTGTGGATGAATGGACGGCCTCGGTTACAACAAATTATCACGACAACAAGATTGTGTTTTGCTCTGACCGTTGTTTGTCTCGTTTTAATGAACAGCCGGAAAAGTATGTCGGTAATTTAAACAAAAAGGACTGAGTGATTAGTTGGAAGGGAATAGCACACAAAATTATGGGTTGGTGCTATTCCGCTTCATGGTTAATCGTATGCGTGTCATTTATCTCATCAACCAGCCGTATCCATCCGGATCAGGATCGACATAAGCAGTGATGATTCTATTATCAAATATTCCAGCCGGAGCAACTTTGGTTAGGTCGAACTGTGAGCGGGTGGAGTCAAACTGCCACGAAAAGCGCTTTTCTCCGTTCGCTGTTTTTACAACGAATTCGACTTTCTGGTCTTCCATGACATTCACCCAGCGTGTAGACGAATCGATGACGATTGTACGATAGGCGCTACCATCATGAATCGGTGTACCCAGGCTGGGGTTGACAGAAGGGTGGGACGCAAAAGCGGCCCCGGAAACACCCAATGTACTGGCTAGAACTAAACTCATTACTTTAGCTTGGCTTTTCATCGTTAATTCCTCTTAAAAGTGTTGCTGTAGTAATCTGCCATAACTGCGACATTAGCTATAACTCTAGCGAATCACCCCTGACGATTCGGTGACGTGGATATTACGGTTGAGTAATGTAGGTAAAGATTTTTGTAACTTTGTGTAATCTGATAGAAAAATATAGAGGGTATAATTCGATGCGCCTGATTGATTCCCCTTTGCTCATTCATAATTAAAGATGCATTCGGGTAGTAGAGATTAACCATGGTTGGCGTAATGAAAACCTATGCCAATTTTGGTACTTTTTGGACGGATGTCCATAACGAGGGTCGGTTCCTGCTTGGCAAGGTCGCGCACCTTTAGCAAATACTGATAATTAATACTGGAAAAATCCGTCTCCAAATTCATATGCATTGGCCCCCTTCCTCATTTACATTGAGGTAATTAAGACAACCGGCTGCATACAAGCCGGATGAATGACGGTTGAAG
>JBNKQQ010000050.1:0-2122 GCA_050295955.1 Thiohalomonadales bacterium | reverse complement strand
TCGATCAAACTGCTTTTCAGCCCACTCGGCTTTAGGCTGTGCGTTGCACTTTGGACAGCTTCGATGTCTGCACGAGTGATACTGGATATGCTGCTCATGATCGTCTGGACAATGTAACTCATGACCTCCTTGTTCTGGGGTGCGACAACGCATGATTGCATGGGCCGCTTTATGATGTTTCAATGGCAGCTTATGTGAAGCTGCATACGTTTCAAATCCATTCTTAAAGATATCTTGCAAAGTCGCTTCCATGCCACTTTCCTTTGGTTTTTCAACCCTTTACCGCGTAGCGGTTATGTACAACAGTTTTATTCGCTCTACGCATGATACTATCCCTCATCGGCATATCCAGTCTAGGGAAAATCCTCTCTCCATTAATTATCTATTAATTTCAAACGCTTAGTGATAATTCCTATTTTCCGAGAAATGGATAGCACGATGCATCAGGCCATCCACCATCGGCCTATCCCTTTTTCTCTTTTCCCTCATAATTATCTTTTTAATTTAAAATCAATGTATTAAGTAACACCCTTAATTATCGCTGGTGGTGGATAGCCTGATGCATCGTGCTATCCCGTGTTTAATTCCTCATTGACACAGGGGCTTAACTCAGAACACTGTATATTTACACATATCAATGGAGTGACTTGTGAAAGATATTCCCGTTAAGATTCCCGATGTACCGGTTAAATTTTTAGACTGTTTACGAGCATTCATTCGAACTGAAGGATTAGCATATCGGACAGAGCAAACCTATATCTCGTGGGTGCGGCAATTTATCCTTTTTCACAATAAGCGCCATCCTCAGGAGATGGGAAGCACAGAGATTAAGGCATTTCTTGATCACTTAGCACTCTCTCGCGATGTCTCTGCTAATACTCAGCGCGGTGCCTTGAATGCCCTGGTTTTCCTTTATAAGCGTTTTATAGGCATTGAGCTTGGGGAGCTGGGAATGGTGCGTGCTAAAAGGGGACGTCGTATTCCTGTTGTACTTAGTCATGCAGAAGCCTCTGCGGTGATCGATCAATTAGATGGCGTTTATAAAATCATCGTCCAGTTACTTTATGGGAGTGGATTACGAATTAATGAAGCACTTCGCTTACGGATACAAGATGTCGATTTTTCACAAAAGTTAGTTATTGTTCGAGATGGTAAAGGCGCTAAAGATAGACGTACTTTACTTCCACAAAGTATAGAAGCCGTTCTACTTAAACAAGTCCAATCTGTTAAGCGGCTTCATGAATTTGATATGGTAAATGGACATGGTGAAGTGTATTTACCCCATGCTCTTTCTCGTAAGTACCCCAATGCCTCTACGGCACTAGGCTGGCAATATCTCTTTCCTGCCGATAACGTTGCCAAGGATCCTCGCTCCGATAAAATTCGACGTCATCACATAATGGATAGCACTGTGCAAAAAAAGATGAAGTACGCAGTAGAGAAGGCTGGTATCAATAAAAAATGCGGCTGCCATACCTTTCGTCACAGCTTTGCCACCCGCTTGCTTGAGCACGGTTATGACATTCGTACGATTCAGGAGCTATTGGGTCATGAGGATGTGAAGACGACGGAGATTTATACCCATGTATTGAATCGTGGTGGTCGTGGGGTGGTGAGTCCGTTGGATGCTTAATCTTTCCATTTAGTATGAATACAACTCTTCCCCGTTTTTTGAGGGGTTGATTTTTTATAGCGGCACAGGGTATGTTTAGCAAGTTATCTCCATCCCATTTTGGGTTTAGATGTATGTTTTGATTTCAACGATTAGGAGGTTGATATATCGCCGGGGTTTTGTGTTAAGCGTTCGGCTATCGATCATTGAAGAGATAACAATAAGAAAGTAAGCGCTGAGCAAGAGAGTTCGGACCTCTCAAGCCCAGCTGACCACAATTAACCTTCGTGAGAGGTAATCATGGCTGCATCTAATATACCGCCAGAGTCTGGCTCGTTTCAAAGAAATTCAAACTCACCTATCCATTCGGCATGGGTTTGGGTTTGTTATGTCGTTTTCTTGGGTTTTTCCCTTGTTTTTCCCACTTTTTCTTCTCTATGGCTTCGGCATTCTTTGCCGTTTGGTCGTGCTTACTGTGGAGGGCTGCGTTATGTTTTCTGAGCCTTTGCG
>JBNKQQ010000049.1:0-2088 GCA_050295955.1 Thiohalomonadales bacterium | reverse complement strand
CATCAGCGATTACTTAGGCAGCCCACGACTAGTAGTCAATATTGCTGACGGTAGCATAATCCAACAGATCGACTATGATGAGTTTGGTAACATCATCAGTGATACCAACCCCGGCTTTCAACCCTTTGGCTTTGCGGGAGGTATTTATGATCAACATACCCAGCTAACTCGGTTTGGAGCTCGGGATTATGATGCGGAGATTGGGCGTTGGACCGCAAAGGATCCGATTCTATTTGCAGCTGGCCAATCAAACTTGTATGCGTATGTGCATAATGATCCGGTTAATCTCATTGATCCAACAGGACTAGAGGAGTGCACTTGTTCATCAGCACCTCCAAGGCTACCTTTTGGTGAAAGTGTTGATAAAAATATCGATAGAGCAAAGCGTGCTCAGAATCCCTTCTGGTGGAAAACGCAAGTTCAGAACGGTGGTGATTGGGATTACAAACAAACATACCGATTTTTTGAAAATGCAGGTAACTTCAATTACGGTGCTACTGGGCGTTCTATGGGGATGCCGAGACAGGTGTTAGAAAGAGGGGCTGGCTGGGCTCAAAGCCGAGCTGGGACATCGAACCCTGATTGGGGGAAGTGGTGGGGAGATGCTCCTTATGGTGATGATCCAAATGACCAAAAGTGGATACAAAAAGGAATGGATTATTTTGATAATGGATGGTATGAGAGCTGCAACTAACATGGTCAAGATCACTGCCTTCATTCTAGTGATGTTTTTTTTAGCATCCTGTAGTAAAGAGAGTTATGAAGTGGTTAATTCGATTACAGATCCGAGCGGAAAGTTAACTGCAACATTATATAAGGTTAACTATCACTCAACAGTCGATTACGTATATAAGCTATACGTCGGCACTCAAAAGGAGCTTTATGGGAATGATGAGGATTTATACCTAGTTGCAACTGATGTTGGAAATATTTCTATAAATTGGAATTCAGAAGATGCTCTAAGAGTAAGATACTCCTCTGCTAGAATTACAAACTTTAAAAATACCATTTCCTATAGAGACTCGAATGGTGAATTTAGAAGGGCTGAAATTATTTTGCGTAAATAACCAAGTTACAATGTGTAGCGTGGGCTTGCCAACAAAGTAACTTGAAATGGGGCCGCAGCAGCGGCCCCATTCCTTTACCAATTCAACACACCAACCCTTCCACAGTAATCACAATACACCCCTCCATGACTCTCACGGTGATCGGCATATCGATCACAAATCCGGCTTGTTGTAACCAATGGCCTTTCAATTGAATAATGGGCACAAACGGGGAAGAAAGGTGGCTTCGATGGGCATAAAAATGGCGACACACCTTCATGGTTCGGGTGTGACAGGTTTTGTTTTGAGTCAGGGGGCTCCCTGACTTATCATTGCGACTAGTCATTACTGATACTCCGATTATCGGTGATGATAGCTGGTCTGTTGGGTTGCACCCCTTCAGGCCAGCGCCTATTTAAAAATCATGTGCTTCAATCTCTGTCGTTTCCTCCTTTAGTTGCTTAATCCACTGACCATCTTCTTGGTCTGGTATTTAATAATCATGCCTTCCAGCAATGCCTTGATGATCTTCTTCTCCTCATCCGGCATATGAGAGACCGCCTCAAACTGAAGCCGTAAATCCTCATCCGGTCCGCGCTCTGATTCATCAAAAATAATCCGGGACACCCACCAAAGTACCAATCCGGGACACCCACCAAAGTACCAATGGAGAGCTCTACGCCAAAGAGCAGAGTGGGGCGATAACCACCTATCAATACGATTTACTCGGTAACCTTACCCAAGTTACCCTACCCGGTGATATCACCATCGACTACATTATCGATGGCAATAATCGACGCATGGGTAAAAAGGTCAATGGTGCTTTAACCCAAGGCTTCCTTTACCAAGATCAACTCAACCCCATTGCAGAGCTGGATGGTAACGGACAAGTAATAAGCCCGTTTATCTACGGCACCAAAGCCAATGTACCTGACTACATGATTAAAGATAATACAGTCTATCGTATCATCAGCGATTACTTAGGCAGCCCACGACTAGTAGTCAATATTGCTGACGGTAGCATAATCCAACAGATCGACTA
>JBNKQQ010000048.1:0-11508 GCA_050295955.1 Thiohalomonadales bacterium | reverse complement strand
CTGTGATGTACTCGTCTAAAGATTCGGGTAGGAGAGAGCATTGATCCCGGTTTTGGCCTACTATGAACCTCTTCATATCAACCTCCATATAACCTTTATGAAAGTATAGCCGCTAATCTGTTTTCACACAGTCTGGGCCAGGAGCGGACATACGAATGGGGTTCCCCTATCTATTCCTGTCTATTTTTCCATTTAACTCTAAACGCTAACCTATCTTTGTCCAGCTTAATTACCTTAGATGACTGAATAACACTTCTAACGTTTTCACTATATTTTGATACTTCATCAATTGAAATGAATATCTGCTTTTGAAACCCGTTGTATATTCCAACTAAATTCTCCACAGCAGGAATATCCAAGTTCTTAAATAACAGGCTATCATGAATCAAACAGGGCAAATGGGTCTTTTCTAGAAACGTCAGATCTAAAGCAATCATATTGGCGAAGCCTTTCCCTGTACCTCGGTCATCTCCATGACTAAATACATAATCAGTTTGACCTAATGAAATGGTAGGCAATATAGTCTTGTCGTGATATATCCTTTCAATATAATTTTTCATTCCGGAATTCAGTGATTTCTCTATATCAAGAATAGAGCTAGCAATAGTTTCGCTAATTTCATCCTTGTATTTCTTTATATCTTCTTTAACCTTATCTGCACGACTCCAATAATCATTCTGAATAATTGCATCTCGATTAGTGCGGTCTAATTCCATTAAGCGTTCTAGCAAATAGACAGAGCCCTCCCTAGAATTCACGATCTTCAATAATTCTTTATCTACCCTATCTATATCCTCATTTGCCGCCGATATACTTTCCAATATTAACTTCTTTTCATCGCTCAGCTGCTTCTTGAGTATTTTCGTTATCCCTTTATGAAACCCCTCAATCCTTTCCAACCTTTCAGAGTCAATATCTGGAAATAATTCTGTGACCACTTTAAAGCTTTTACTATTTCTTATCTTACTTCCATTTAGGTTTGACTCAATCCTATCAAGCTGAACTTTGAGGGCATTCATCTTATCCAACAATTCATCTTTTTCTTTTTTTAATGCTAAGTTTTTATCATTTATTATGGACTTAATATCAGTAACATTATTCTTAAGAGCATCCTTTATCGAATCAATTTCTATAGACATCACCTCGATATTCGACACATTCTTCTTGTATTGGGTTTTGGTAATCTTTCGTACAGCACCTGAACCAAATGTGCCTTTTATATCTTGATATATTTTGTTTTTCTCCGCCTTTTCTATCTCTAAATCAGATATTTTCCAGTACTTTCCATATATCTTAAGGATTCTCTTCCTTATTCCATCCCAACTTTCCTTTTTAACAATTTCTAGTGGTCTCTTATCGTCATAATTGTTTCTTTGATAGATCCTAAAAAAACCACTTACACACTCTCTAAACGATACATCCAGATCCGAGGGAAGATACTTGTCTTTAAGGAATTGGGTAAACTCTTTAACTGTCTTGTGTTCTTGAGTTTCAACGAAATAGACAGAATCTGGCGTTTTCGTATCTCGTATAAAGGAGTATTTTTTATCAAACTCGAACTCGATCCCTATTTTAAAATACCCAATATTCCTAATCACATCATCACATTTTTCAGGAAAGTCACCGCCTCCAAAGGCAAAATCAATAAGCATAAGCATTGATGACTTCCCAATTGAATTATGCGCATCATCTGCACCAATTATCGAATTTAGCCCTGCACTAAACTTTATCGGCGTTTCAATAAGTTCTTCGCAACTAATAGACTTAAGCAACTTTAACTACTCCATCCACAACATTAATTTTCCCTAAAACATAAAGTATATCTATGGCATCAATAAAAGAAGACAAATCTACGAACTTCCTTTTGTTAGACTTGTATAGATCCACTAACTCAACATCGGACTCTAATGCCGTAAGCAGCTGACATGCTTTATAGAGAGTGCTTTCATCGAGAGAAATCGTCTTATTTGGCACTAGCATTCTGAAAATACCTCACAGTTCTGTATGAAATATGAGACTAAAACTTCGGCTTTATCTCTTTCACTAATTCCCGTATTGGTCATGAACCATTCGCACAGTTTTTCGAAAATATTCTTCTGATCATAACCCTGCATTAGTAAAAGCGTGTAGTAACTTCTAACCTGAGAGCAAATGAACTTAGACTTAGCTTTTTCTTGCATCTCTAATGACTTGAGTGCATCCCGAATAGGGACATAGAAATTTAGAATATATTGACTGACCTTCATTTCATTTAATAAACCAAAGGTTTCATCAGATTTATCAGTAAGCTTGAGAGCATCATAAGATAGCTTGGTATCTTGTATCTCATCTTCTCCCATAGACCCGATCTTAATCGCAACGGTTGATATATCTTTGTGAAGAGTTTGCTTATCCCAGGTTATTGCTAATTCCTTGGCTTTATTAATATTCTTTTTTATTTGCACCAACTGGCGATATTCTTCAACAGTTTTATTTGTGTCATATACTTTGTGGCACTTTTTACAAAGGGCAATAAAGTTCGGCTCAGAGTCAATATCCTCTGCTAGCACTTCTTCTCCAGCTAGAATATTCTTTTCATGCTCTGTCGCATTTAAGGGGTAAATATGAGCGACATCAAAGACTCTAACATTCTTACCAGAATGCTTTTTAGTCATAAGATTTCTATTACACAATGGGCAGGAGCCCTGAACCTCACATAGGAGACTCATTTTTACCGTATCGTTTACATCAGCTCTTCTTAGTTTCATACCTAAAAACTATACCTAGTTCCCTTGTTGAACCTGATATCTCCACCACAGCGAGAAAAATTTGCTTCTATACAAATAAACTCAGCGTCCGCTTCGGGTCGAAAGCACCCATTCAATTACTCCGCGAAGCGGCCCTTCTTCTTTCGCGTTAGCGAAACATAAATGCCGTTCATTCCCGTTCAAATACCGCCGAGGCTCGCAGCTACGAACGGATAGAGCGGATGGCATGTTTGAGCGTAGTTTGCGAGTTGCCAGTAGCGCCGTTCGTAGCGAGAACCGAGGGAAGTCGCGTTGTTAGCGACCGGTATTTTCGGGCGGATTTCTTTGGTTGCGTTTCTTTGGCCGGTCAAAGAAATGAACCCGTCGTGTGGGGACGGAACCCCGCATCAATATAATCGTCACGAAGTGACACATCCACCCATCGCGATAGCGATAAATACAAACCATCACGTAGTGATACCACCTGCTCAGCATTAGCCGAAACAAACCCCTTCGCCTGCAAGCAGGCTCCTACAATGCTCGAAAAACACCGACGTTATCCCCGCCGAGGCTCAGCCCTATGCTCTATCTCACTGGTGGGCGGTGCCCACCCTACACATTTTTTAAAATTAAGCTGGGTTCTGAATCAAGTTCAGAATGACCTTCCCTCTTCAGCGTTAGCTGAAACAAATCCAATCGCCTGCGAGCAGGCTCCTACAATAGAAAGAAAGTGACCCGGCTATCGGCCGGCATCCCAACTCTAGTCAATCGTCACCTACTAATACCCAAGAATATATCATTATGAATGCGGATATAAATACCGCTTTTTAAAGGCTGGTAATTTACTGCAAATTACTTATAGGAAAGGAGAAGGGAGAGAAGCGCTTAGCACGCTACCTGGTGGCCATAGCTTTCAAAAATAGCCTTCAGCTTATTCAAGGTCTCTTTTGAGGGAGGAGCCACGTCTTTCAGCTCATACTCAAAACCCAGGGTTTCCCATTTGTGAGCCCCTAGCTTGTGGTAGGGCAGTAACTCGATTTTCTCGATGTTATCCATCTCTTTGATAAATTCACCTAGGCGGTGAGCAGATTCATCATCATCGTGATAACCAGGGACGACCACGTAGCGAATCCAGATTTTTTGGCCGCGCTGATATAGATATTGGGCGAAGTCTAATATGCGACTGTTGGGAACACCGACGAGGTCTTTATGGATGTCATTATCCATATGTTTGATATCCAACATCACCAGATCGGTAACGTCCAATACCTTATCTACCACATCCCTTGGTTTTTGGGTAAAGCCACTGGTGTCTAAACAGGTGTGGATGCCTTCTTCCTTGGCGGTACGAAAAAGCGCTCGCAAAAATTCAGGTTGAAGCAGCGGCTCACCACCTGATGCGGTGATGCCGCCGCCTGAGGCATTGAAGAAGTGGCGATAGTCACGCACCTCTTTCATGATCTCCTCAACCGTCACATCGCGACCATCATTGCGATCCCAGGTATCCCGATTATGGCAATACTTACAGCGCATCAGGCAGCCCTGGAAAAACACCACACTGCGAATACCTGGGCCGTCGACGGTGCCGCATGACTCAAAGGAGTGGATTCGCGCTGTTATAGCAGTCTCATTTACCATCTGGATGCCTCTAAGAATTAGAGATTCTGTAGATCAACTTTGGATGGCATCCATTACATCTACATCGTCTGTGTGAAGGTTCGCGTTACAACGTCATACTGCTGCTCTCTGGTGAGCGAGTTAAAGCGCACTGCATAACCCGATACACGGATGGTCAGCTGCGGATGCTCTTCTGGATGATCCATGGCATGAAGCAGTGTGTCGCGATTCAATACATTCACGTTAAGATGCTGACCACCTTCAACCTGTGCATCGTTATGGAAGTAACCATCCATCATACCCGCCAGATTTGCACGCTGCGTCTCCTCGCCTTTACCCAGTGCATTAGGCACAATGGAGAAGGTGTAGGAGATACCGTCTTTAGCGTGCTTAAACGGCAGCTTGCTAACAGAGAGCAGTGAGGCAACCGCCCCTTTTTCATCACGGCCATGCATTGGGTTAGCACCGGGTGCAAACGGTGCGCCAGAGCGACGACCGTCTGGCGTATTACCGGTCTTCTTGCCATACACCACATTAGAGGTGATGGTGAGGATAGATAAGGTGGGGATCGCATCACGATACATCTTGTGGGTGCGAACCTTATTCATGAACTTCTCAACCAGTTCGCAAGCCATGTCATCCACACGGGCATCGTTGTTGCCGAACTTGGGATAGTCCCCTTCGATTTGGAAATCAACAGCAATACCATTCTCATCGCGGATCGGTTTTACTTTTGCATACTTGATGGCAGATAAAGAATCCGCAGCCACAGAGAGGCCCGCAATACCGCATGCCATGGTACGGCGAATATCAAGATCATGCAGTGCCATCAATGCTGCTTCGTAGCTGTATTTATCGTGTGAATAGTGGATGCAATTCAGCGCCGTCACGTACTGCTTTGCCAGCCAGTCCATGAAGCCGTCCAGGCTTGCCCACACTTTATCAAAGTCGAGAATTTCATCAGAAAGTGGCTCAGTCATTGGGCCAACTTGCAGTTTTAGCTTCTCATCCACACCACCGTTTATTGCGTACAGCAGTGTTTTCGCCAAGTTAGCGCGGGCACCGAAGAACTGCATGTGCTTACCCACTACCATGGGTGATACACAGCAGGCAATGGCGTAATCATCGTTCTCGAAATCGGGACGCATCAGGTCATCGTTTTCGTATTGAATTGCTGAGGTATCGATAGAGACCTTGGCACAATACTTTTTGAAGCCGTCAGGTAGCTGCTCTGACCAGAGAACCGTGATATTCGGCTCAGGTGATGGGCCCATCGTATAAAGCGTATTAAGCAGGCGGAAGCTGGTCTTACTCACCAGGGTACGGCCATCGCATCCCATACCGCCGATAGACTCAGTGGCCCACATAGGGTCACCTGAGAACAGCTCATCATATTCTGGCGTACGTAGGAAGCGCACCATGCGCAGCTTCATTACGAAGTGGTCCATTAGCTCTTGGGCATCCACTTCGGTAATCTTACCGGCGGCGATGTCTCGCTCGATGTAGATATCCAGGAAGGTGGAGACACGACCCAAGGACATGGCTGCGCCGTTCTGGGATTTAATCGCAGCCAAATAAGCGAAGTAGGTCCACTGTACGGCCTCTTGGGCCGTGGTGGCGGGCAGAGAGATATCGAAACCATATTTCGCTGCCATAGTCTTCATCTGCTGAAGTGCGCGCTGTTGTTCTGCTACCTCTTCACGCAGCTGCATTGTAGCTTGCAGATCTTCACCGTTCTCTAACTTTTCTTGTAGAGAGGCGAACTGCAGTTGCTTATCCTTCATCAGGAAATCAACGCCATACAGGGCAACGCGACGGTAGTCACCAATGATACGGCCACGGCCATAAGCATCAGGCAGACCGGTCAGTACGCCGGATTTGCGGCAGCGCATAATCTCAGGGGTATAGATGTCGAATACCGCTTGGTTGTGGGTTTTGCGGTAATCGGTATAGATCTTGGAGACCTCAGGGTCTAAGGTGCGATCGTAAGCTTTGCAGGAGGCCTCGATCATGCGTACACCACCGTTTGGCATGATGGCACGCTTCAGTGGTGCCTCTGTCTGCAGGCCCACGATCTTTTCCAGAGACTGGTCGATGTAGCCTGCATCATGGGCGGTAATGGTAGATATTGTAGAAGTATCGAAATCAACCGGTGCGTGGGTGGCATTCTCGATCTTGATGCCTTCCATCACACGACTCCAAAGCGTGTCAGTGGCCTCAGTACCTTTCGCCTCCAGAAACGACTCATCACCCTCGTAAGGGGTGTAGTTCTTCTGGATAAAGTCACGCACATTGACTTCATTTTGCCATTCACCCTCAGCGAAACCCTGCCACGCTTTAGCAAACTGGTGATTCATGAAAATACCTACCTTTTTAAAAATCACTATATAAATCAATCAAATGGAATATATTGAGACTTGCCAAAGTCCCATTTTCACCCAAAGACCCTATCGAGGGTGCGCGATTTTACCAAATCTAAGCCTATATGTGTGGGTTTTGTCTGTACTAAATCTAGGCGTGATTGATACAAAGCATAGATTCTCCTTAAATATCAGATAAATAATCACATATCACTTGGCTATGCTGTGGAAAATACAGATCTATTGGGTGCCCAAAAATTAACTTCTTATGAAGATAATACTTGCTGAAAAAGAGAAAAGTACCGATACCCTTTATGGCTATTACCATTATTTTATAAATGTAAATATAAGGGGGAAATGATAGGTAATGGCACCCAACCTGCTCCACGCGCACCATCCTCTCTTTATGGTGCTCAGTATCGATAAAGGATTTATTGCTATGAAAAGAGCTATCAATAGATTTTCAAAGTTGTTCCTCTTCATTGTACTCGTAACATCCATACACGGCTCAGCACAGGCCTCAGGCGAACGAAATGTAGTAGGCAAATTTATGCTAGGCAATGCGGATACTACAAGCGCCCAAATAAGGGAGCTTGTCATGATGACACCTACCGGCTTTCAAGGAGGGAATCTCTAATGAGAATCTGCAATCTTCTTTTAATCACCTTATTCGCTCTTACTACCAGTTTTCAGGCCACTGCAGATGTTATTACTACTATTGCCGGTGGTGGACCAGCAAATATCCCTGCGATTGAAGCCAACATCGCCGCTCCCAGCGGCGTGGCTATTGATAGCCAGGGAAACTACTATATCGCTGCGACATATCAAAACCGTGTTTTTAAAATCAACACTGCAGGTACGATCACTATATTTGCAGGGCGTGGCGGAAGCATGGGAGGCTTTAGCGGTGATGGTGGCCCTGCCGTCGATGCAGACTTGTCTTACCCCGTCAGTTTGGCAATAGACAGTGCTGACAATGTATTTATTGGCGACGGTAGAAACCGGCGCATTCGGCGAGTGGATGCTGCTACCGGCATCATCACCACTATTGCCGGCAATGGCAGCCCCTTCTACGGTGGAGATGGCGGCCTCGCCACCAGCGCTGGCATGTATTGGCCCGAAGGAATAGCCATTGATAATGCCGGTAACATACTGTTTTCATCAGATCATCGCATTCGCAAAATTGATGCTGCTAGTGGAATCATTACTACCATTGCAGGTAATGGCAATAGATACTTTTGCGGCGATGGCGGTCCTGCCACCAGTGCTTGTCTCGGCGATCCTGACGGACTTACATTAGATACAGCAGGCAACATCTATGTCGCAGCACAACGCGACCGCCGCGTCCGTCGCATCGATGCGCAAACCGGTATTATCACCACTGTTGCCGGCAATGGCAGCGGAGGTACCGGTGGCGATGGTGGACTGGCGATAGACAGCCAGCTACACACGCCAAAAAGTGTCGCTTTCGATAGTGCCGGTAACCTTTACATTTCTGATGCGATACATGTCATTCGCCGGGTAGATGCGATTACAGGCATTATCAGTACCGTAGCGGGCAACGGTAGTTGGGGATATACCGGTGACGGTGGCCCTGCAAGTAGCGCTCAATTTTTGTGGCCCTTTGATATCGCGATTGATAGCGCTGACAACATCTTAATTGCCGACTTCGGCAACAATCGTATCCGTCTTATCGATAACCTCACCAATACTATAAATACCGTTGCCGGCAATGGTGACCAACACTTTACCAGTGATGGCGTAGCTGCAATAAATGCCGAATTTTACGGTGTAAGCGATATAGCCATTGATAGCAGCGGCAACTTATATCTAGCCCAAGGGGCGCGAATCAAGCGTGTCGATGCTATCACAGGCATTCTTACAACAGTGGCAGGCAATGGTTCGTATCTATTAGGTGATGGTGGCCCCGCTATTGATGCAGGTTTGGGAGGCTGGCTAAGCATTGCCGTTGATAACGCGGGAAATCTGTTTATTACTGACATAGATTATGGCCGTGTTCGGCGTGTCGATGCCGCAAGTGGAATCATTACTACCGTAGCCGGAAATAGTGATTTTGGATTTTACGGTGACGGCGGCCCTGCCACTGATTCCGCACTTTTCATGCCAGTTGAAACGGCAATCGATGATGCAGGAAATCTATTTATTGTTGATAGCCAAAATTTCCGAATTCGACGGGTAGATGCTATGACAGGCATTATTACCACTGTCGCTGGCAATGGAGATTATATGCACAGTGGTGATGGTGGCTTTGCAACCGATGCAGGTATTCCACAGCCAATGGGTATAGCGCTTGATCCAGTAGGCAACCTGTATATTGATCAAGGTGATCGTATTCGTCGGGTAGATGCTGCCACACAAATTATTACGACTATCGCAGGAAATGGTTTCTATGGATTTAGCGGTGACGGAGGACCTGCGACATTAGCAAGCATCACTTCATCTGGTATTACTCTGGATGGCACAGATAGACTGATTATTGCTGATAGAAATAGCCATCGAATCCGTCAGGTAGATCTTGTTAGCGGCATTATTACCACAATAGCAGGTAGCGGCACGCCTGACTATTCGGGTGGAGGCTACAGTGGCGATGGCGGCTCTCCTTTAAATGCCCGACTACGACTTCCCATACAGCCTGTGATAGATAACAATGGAAGCATTCTATTTGTTGATGCAGGTAATGAACGTATCAGGAAAATCAGTAACGCCCCACTGGATTTGATTGCCCCTGTTATCGATATCCTGAGCGTTTCTGCCAATATTACTGCACTAGCCACTTCAGCTGAGGGTGCTATCGTCAATTACAGCTTGCCTACCGCAAGCGATAACATCGATCCAAACCCTATAGTCAGTTGCAATCCAACTTCAGGCAGTCTGTTTGTGATCGGAGATACTCTCGTCTCTTGTATCGCAACAGACACCTCAGGCAACATGAGTAATCCTGCAGAGTTCTTGATAACTGTCAATGCACCAGATACCGATGGTGATGGCATTCCCGATATCACCGACCCCTGCCCTACTGATGCTACAAATAGCTGTGATCCAAATGGTTCTGCGGCAAGTGTTATCGACGCAAGTACCGGAGGCAATGTCAGTACCAGTGATGGTTCCGTACAAATCGATGTTCCACCCGGCGCATTATCTTCAGATACAACATTAACCATTACCGATAACGGCACCAACTCCACCTTTGAAGTAGCGACCAATCAAGGGCAGGCAATTGGGGCGTTAGGTGTGGAAATCGGCCCTGCCGGCACGACCTTTGATCCCCCCATCACAATCACCTTGAGCTGGCCGGATGCAGATAACGATGGCATTGTTGATGGCACCCAGATTCAAGAGAAAACCCTGCGGGTAACCAAAGATGGTATTGCGATTACCGACCAGTGTCAGGCTTACAGCCCACCTGATGGCAGTGCACCGGATTGTGATATGGAGGCAAATAGCTTCTCATTCCAAGTTTCCAGCCTGAGCATCTTTGTGCTGGTAGCATATCCACCGGTGGTATCACTTAATATCCCCGACATGATTGATGAGGGTACACCACTTATTGGCTCTGGAAGCTTTAGTGATCTGGATGGGGAGAGCTGGAATGCAACAGTCGACTATGGTGACGGCACAGGTGTCCAAGCATTGGCACTGAATCTCGATAAGAGTTTCTCACTCAATCACGGCTATACCGATGATGGTGTCTATACCGTAACCATCACTGTTACCGACGATAACCTGTTCCAGGGTACTGCCACCATGGAGATTACCGTCAACAATGTTGCCCCCGTGATTAATGCAATCCATCTTGTAAACGACGTGGTTGCGGTTTCATCAGGAGTATCAGTAGAAGTTGATTTTTCCGACGTGGGAATCGATGACACTCATAATGTCCTTATTGATTGGGGAGATGGCATCACTACCAACGGTAACGTTATGCAGGCAATGGGCGGAGGTAATGCAACGGCTAACCACAGCTATGCCCAGGCAGGCCTATATACGATAACGGTTACCGTCAGCGATGATGATCAGGGAACCGTAACCGCTAGTTACCAGTATGTTGTTATCTACAATCAGAATGGTGGTTTCATGACAGGTGGTGGCTGGATTAATTCACCAGAAGGTAGCTACCTTGCCTCCCCTTCCCTCAGCGGAAAAGTCTCATTTGGCTTTAATATCCGTTATCAAAAAAATAGTAGCGTGCCGAGTGGTAACACTCAATTACAGTTCAAAGTTGGCAACCTGAACCTCCATGCCACTAGCTTCCAGTGGTTAGTCATCAATGGATCACAAGGGATGTTTAAAGGAACTGGCACCATCAATGGCGAAGGCAACTATCACTTTATATTATCCTCAATTGATGGAGAAAGCGTGAGTAAGGGCACTGTAGATAGCATCCGCATAAAGATAGAAACAGCGGAAGGAAATGTTATCTATGACAGCCAACCCGGTGATGCAAACAATGCCATACCGACAACAGCGGTTAATGGTGGCAGCATTGTTATACATAGAAAGTAGTCAATAAAGCAGTATCCAGGGCACCGGATTCAGTGCCCTGGTTTTTCTATCCTTATACCTGCAACATTGTTCTGTTCTAATATCGAAGATGTATTATTTGAATAGTAAAATCGATAAATATTCATGTAATTTGTAGATAGTGTCCCGTCCTAAGATAGGTTGACGTTTTTTGCTTAAGCCGGTTGCAGCTTGCATCCGGCTTCTTCGTGTACCTCTTCGGGTGTTCTCATTCCCAGGCTAAGGTGTGGCCTTAATCGATTGTAAGCATCGATAGATTCAGC
>JBNKQQ010000047.1:0-3128 GCA_050295955.1 Thiohalomonadales bacterium | reverse complement strand
CAGACGGCGGACACCGGGCTCCAGGGTTGGAGCCATTAGTGCATGACCATCCAAGGTATGGTCATGGCCCAAGGTGTGGGCGGCTTCGTGCAGTAACACGGTCAGCAGGTCAATTTTGCCTTCTGCCTCTGAGCCCGGTGCTGCTTTCCACTCGTAAGGGTTGGCGGTAGGCAGGAACTCTTCGTTTAGGCCAGGGGTGAGGTCTACGTACCAGCCGTAGCCGTTGGCGTTGTCGTCTAGGGTAATACCCAAGGCATTGCTGTGGCCTAACGCCCCCGACTCCAGATCGGCGAATGTAACATTGGATAAATCCAGATTAAAGCCTGTATGGTTATCTGAGCTAACCTCACCGGATTTAGGCACTTCAAGGAATATAGAATCAGGACATACAGGATTACGCTCATCAATGACAACTAACACCTTGATATCCAAAATAATTTTGTAGGCCTTGCCACCATACTTCGCCATAAATATGGCTCGATCTTCACCTAAATACCCTGGATTGGGGGCGTAGCGATACCAAGAATGGCCGAGATTGTCAATTACATCAGTAAGCTTCCCAAATGAAGGACTCTGAAGCACTGTAACTTTGATATCAGCAGGATTAACATCAGGATATAAATCATTTTTTCTAAGATGATAACTTAGCATATGCGCTGGCAGTACAGCATAGACCGCTGAACGAGGGTTTGGATCTTCAAAGGTCTCGTGACACGCCTCCAGAATATAGTCAACTGGATGCTCAGACTGTGCTACCTGAGCGATAACCACTGGCTCATCGAACTCCGGTATATAGGGTACATCCATTGCAAACATAAGCTCCTCCCCGTTAATCATAGTAAGTGCAGCACTCTGCAACCATTTTGACTCCATAGCCAATGTGTCAGTTGCTGAGTCTATATCGTGAGACTCTATCAATAGGTCTCCCTGTATCCCCTGAAGAGTAGGAACCTTCAGATAGAGATGGAAATGATTGTGATGATCTTTGGATGCATTTGCCACAATTCCCAGTTTATCCAGAATCGCATTAATATTTTTGTACGGATTTTGGTTATCTCCCTTGCCACCAATAAGCACACCATTAATCAGTCCACCAAATAAATTCGTAGCAGTAGTATTTTTTATTTCAGCGGTTAACGTTTGGGTCATTCCATCAGATTGGGTAATAGCATATAGGGATAGGAAGTCACGCAATGCAGAAACCTGATCGTTTGCCAAGGTAGTTGGAGGTGTACCCGCAACATTTGCCAGTCCAGTACTCGATGCAGAATAGGCAATTGCATCACTCAAACTCCAGCCGTTGGCTGCAAGATTTTTTATCGAATCCAACAGAGGCTCTTGATCATTGCCTTTTTCCTGTGCACCACCCTTAGCTTTTGAAATATAATTCGAAACACCCAAATCAAATGACATACCAAAGTTATGGGTGGAATGACCACTTGGTGTAAATCCCCAATTCGCATCTACCGAACCATTAAACCAGGAATTCGACTGAACTAGCTTCTCCGGTGCAAACTGTTTGGCTGCCATCAGGTCATATAACCAACTAGTACCATACACTTCAACATTGGTTTTTTTACCCTTATAGGTTATCCCTTGCTGGGTATTAAACCAGCCCGGCAACTTAGCACTTGAACTCTCAAAGTCCGGCTCCTTATCCCCAGCTGTACTCCCAAAAAACTGCATCCAATGAGGTGCATTATAGGCATTAATCCAGTCCAAAGTTAGTTTCTTTTCAGACCCCGCTGCCTCGATAGCACCATCTGCACCAGGAGAGCTGACAGAAGGATCATTGCTGAATGACTTACTCAAACTTTCTTCTGCAGCTTTTAGCGCATTATTGTAAGTAGTCCCGGTATCTTGATTGTAATAATTAACTATCACATCAGTCATTTTCTCACCGACAGCGATATTAGCCTCGGTAAGGGCCGCCTCCCTCTCTGCACCAACAAGACTTGGGTCAATAATCGTATTACCAATATCCCAGCTAATTGACTTATTAATCTCACCTGTCGCATTGATATTTATTTTCACAGTAAAGGATAAATCTACTGAATATCGATTTGGCACAGACAAATTATAGTCTTTAGTTGCCGAGCCAGTGCCGGTGCCATATCTCACTACCTTTTCAAAGAGTTTTAGGGCGCGCTGCTCTTTCTCTTCAAATTTCCCATCCACATCAAAATCCTGAATGGTGTTATTGGTGAGTGTCGGTTTACCAAGGTCATTGGACGCCCCCATTGCCGGGAATCCAAGATAGGCGAGTCGCTGCTCTATACGGTAAACATCCAGTACATCGCCTTTGCCATTGCTTACTCCGCTTTTCAGGTCAAACTGCGAATACCCAGGATTATCCAAAGGCCGATCACCAAAGAAGGTAAAGACATTATCAATGTCCTTCGCAACAACATTCACTTTGCTGCGTTTTTCCATCCATGTGCCATCTTCTTGCAGATGTTTCACCGTAAAGTTAATGGTGACATCTTTTTCCGATGTAATATTTTTTCCATTACGCAGCAATGTTAAGTCATCTTTTGTTAAGACGGGCACCACGTACATACGTCCGGTCTCTTTAAATGTTTTCACATTGTTTTGATTATCCCGAGAGTAAGGTAAATCCTTGCCTTCGCCTTTATCTTTGATGGATACCAGCTTAAAGTCAGCTTTAGTGTCTTCTGTAGAGTAATCATCAGAGTATGCTTTTAGGTCATCAATGGTGATAGCGAAGTCTTTAAAGTCACTCTCTTTGGCATCCAATCGCTTAGCCAGTAATTTCTTCAAATCGATTTCAATGACGTCACCAAGCCGCCCTGTTTCCTTAACAAAAGGCATTTCTGGATCAAAGAATGTGCCGACAGGGGGTTCATAGCCTTCTGATAACAGTCGTGCTTCGCCATCTGTCATCTTGAAGTGTTTACGCATCTCGGTACCTTCACTCAGTTTTTTCAATGCGGATTGGATGACAGCTGTCCACTTCCGCAAACTCTGGGGATGGCAGACGGCGGACACCGGGCTCCAGGGTTGGAGCCATTAGTGCATGACCATCCAAGGTATGGTCATGGCCCAAGGTGTGGGCGGCTTCGTGCAGTAACACGGTCAGCAGGTCAATTTTGCCTTCTGCCTCTGAG
>JBNKQQ010000046.1:0-73856 GCA_050295955.1 Thiohalomonadales bacterium | reverse complement strand
TGGAGCAAATCAGACTGGGAGAGAAAGGTGTTTGTGAGGTTAAGAGCCTGACTCAGTTGCATAAAAAAATCCGATGATCATTGATCACCGGATTTTCTCAGGGATTTAGCCTACGTCAAGCTTAACTGACTGGCATTAGGGAATTCCCCGCCTTTTTTGTATCACTTATTCTCTCTTTAAGCCGATTTTCTAATAGTCAAAGGGGGGGCGCTGTCCCCAATACTTTTAAAGCGAGTTAGAACTGGTAAATACTTGCGATACCGCACTCTTTGCTGGCCACTCGCTTGTTTTAATCCATGCATCAAATGCCTCAGATGTGAGGGGGCGGCTGATGTAGTAGCCTTGTGCAGTGTCGCATCCAAGCTGTTTTAAGAAATCATACGCGTCAGCACTTTCAATACCTTCAGCCACAACGGTATAACCAAGATTGTGTGCGAGGTTGATGATAGTTTTGACGATCAAGCGGTCATTTTCACTTGTCATCATATCCACGACAAAGGCCTTGTCGATCTTAAGCTCATTTGCCGGTAACTGTTTTAGATAGACCAGCGATGAGTGGCCGGTACCAAAATCATCGATGGATAATTTGATGTTCATATCAGAGAGTGTGCGCAAGGTTTTAAGCGCGAGTTCAGGATCAGCCATGATAGTACTTTCGGTGACTTCTATTTTTAAGTGCTTGGCGTCAATTTGGTTCTTTATCAAGATATGGCGGATATCTGTTGCAAGATGTAGGTCATGAAGTATGTTGGCTGAGAGGTTAACTGCCACGTCAATTTCAATGCCAGCCTGCCGCCATTTTCGACATTGAGTTAGGGCTTGCTCTATGGTGAACAAACTAAATTCAATGACGAAATCACTGCGTTCAATAAAGTTGATAAATTCATCAGGTGAAATCAGACCATATTCTGGATGGCACCAACGTGTTAATACTTCGACACTTCTTACCTCTCCACTTTGAATATCAACTTTGGGTTGATAGTACATTGTGAGTTGATTGTTTTTTATCGCTTTCCGCATATCTGCCATAAGTGAAAGACGGCGCACATTATGAGGATCAAACTCTGGATCGTAATTGAGGTAGGGAGAGTGCTCTTCTTTGGCGCGGTACATGGCAATTTCAGCACGTTGGATCAGTGTCTGTGCATTGGCTGCATCTTGAGGGTAGGCGCAGCAGCCAATGCTGCCTGAGACGATAATATCGAGCCCGTGAGTGCTAGTTGGGGTTTGTAAACAACGTTGTATGTTGTGCACGCAGCTGAGGATGTTGGCTTGGGTGTTACAGGGCAAGACGATGGCAAACTCGTCTCCGCCTAGGCGAGCTATCATGTTTTGTTCTTCGATAGTTTTTGCCAGGCGTTGTCCCAGCTTTACCAATAAGATGTCACCGGCTTCGTGTCCCAGTGTATCATTGATCTCTTTGAAATCATCGATATCAATAACCAGCAGGCTAAATCCCTCTTTGGGGTTTTGGTTAATGAGATGTTGCAGGTAGTCGAATAGTTGAATGCGATTCGGTAGCCCGGTTAGCGTGTCATGTAATGCTTGGTAGGTTAGCTCACTGTTTTGTTGTTCAAGCCGTGTGACAATACGCGTAGAGATCAGCAGTGCCGCCCAAATTGAGAGCCAGATAATGATAAATGCTGTGACGGTAAGCCGGGTACCCAGCTTGCGGGGGTACTCAGAGAGTTTCGAATACTCGTTCTTCAGTAGAAAAAAGTGGGCGCCATGCCCCTTTATTGCTGACGAGACCCAAAGAAAGGCATGGTCACCTACGTCATATAGACCATAGTGTTCCGGTTGTTTGGTAAGTTCTGCAATGTTGATCTCTTTGAAGTCCCCACCCAGAAATTCTGAAACTGGGGAGCGGCTAATGATTTTATTATCTTCAGTAACGATCAGCGCGATGGTTTCCAAATCACTATCGTACGGGAATGACTGGATTATGCTTTCTACTGATAGGGGGGCTGGGAGTTTGCTGAGTTGGTCGGCAGCCGTCTTTGCCAACGTCTGGAGCCGTTGGCGGTTTTCCACTGAGTCCAGATCAAGAACAGCGCGGTAGGTAACAAATGCAAACAGCACCAAAACAAAGGCTGCAAGGCCTACGAATCCGATTACCAGACGCCTACGAACATTCATGTTGTTGTTCTGGTCTGGTTAGTGATGATGAGATAGGGTGCTAATACCTGCCAGATGGTAAAAAGGGCAGAAACGCATGCTGGCGGCAATCAGATTAATGATGCCAAAAATACCGACAGCGCCTGCTAAAAAACCATCTTGAATCAATGTATTATCGATAAATCCGTAGTAAACACAGATAGCGGCGACGATAAAACGGATAGCTTGGTCTATGCGGTGCAGGTTTTTTTTCATCTTCGAGCTCCAGTAATCCCTGTGTCCCAGTGTATCTCAATATCTTATTTTTATTGTGGTTATGGATGATTACGCATATTAGCAAAATATGATAAAAAGGCAAGCCCAGATACCGCATCGCCCACATTAGCCGACACCCTAACATACCCATCGTGGAGTGCTATGGGGGCTGAATTGGAATGATGGATTCCGTATTCAAGACCTGAGCAATAGCATTTTCTTCTGGGATAAGTTTGCGTCTTTTGACACTACTAAGTTGGGTGTCGCTTACGCGTTACTACAGCTAAAGTATGGACCAATTATCGCTATTTTGCCGACTTGAGCTTGTTATTTAGTCGGGTTAATTGTGCAATTCTATAGACTAAGTCAACAGTTGGAAAAGCGTATTCCGTTAAAGAGGTTGGTGTGGGTAATGGTATCAGCAGTAGGGGGGGGCGATGCTAGTCCACTTAAAGGATGAACGAGTGAAGCTAGATCTGAAAATGGATTGTCTCTAATTCGCCCCCAATCTTAGGGGCGAATTAGTTTGATTGGAATGATAAAAAATTAATTAAATCAATTTAATAGATCATGCCATTACGTTGATGTTTGAGCCGAGTGTTTCCGTTGTGCCGGTAACACTTTCAGTCTGCTCAACTTCGCCTACGCGGCTACTGTCATTGTCACCGTCCCTGTCACGCTGTGGCGAGACCGGTGCGGGTTGGGGAAGCTGGACTTGACGCATTAAATCAGTGGCTGATCCAATATTCATATTTTTCTCCTTATAGGGGGCGGAGGAGTCATTTGTCTTAATCCTTAACTTTCGCTTCAGGGGCAAAAAGCGGGGTATGAAAGCAAGGATCTTTTCACTACTAATACGTTAAACCTGCATTAGCGTTTCATTATGATGTCATTTGTATCGTTTGGTTCCCTAACGTTGTTTTATTTTGTGAGTTCTTGCCAGTGGGAAGCATTCATTGAATAAACACTTTTCTACTATCTTTGATGAAGCGCTGGAGCAGGAGAGTAATCCGTTTCTTTATGCTGAAGATGCTCGGCCAACCTCGTTCCAAGGCAAAGCAAGGTGAAGCTGGGGGCAATTCCCCAGGGGGACGGTAGTACAGAGGCATCACAGAGATAGAGGCCATCTATCGGCGTTTTTAGATTGTTGTCCACCACTTTGCCGATGGCGGCACTTCCGCCTGGGTGTGCGGCGAAGTGGTGGCTACTGAAGATAGCGGTGGCACCTGCTTGGTAAAGTATTTTACGTGCTATCGACTTACCCAATGTGAGTCGCTCTTTATCTTGGGAAGAGAGGGATTTGTTGATCCAGTGTGAACCAATTTTACCTCCAGGTTGGTCGGCAACCTTTACCATGATGGAGAGCATTTTTCTGTGCGAGAATAGTTTATCCACTCTACCGACCTGAGCGCTAAAGGCTTGATAGAATGGCCTGGGTAGGGCGAGATCGGAAAGGGTGACGCCATGCTCAGGCAGATGCATTCCCGCGCACATGGGGAGTTCATTGCCCCCATTGAGATGATCAACTTGGCCCATGACGGCAACAACAGGGTCAACAAAGTAGTTTTCCAGTACGTTATCAAAGCCTGATGAGGCAAGAATTCGCGGTGTGCCAATACCACCGGCCGCTAGCACAATGTTGTCTGCAAACAGTTGCTGTGATTTTCCCCGTTGGTGATAACGGATACCATTGGCTCGGTTATTGTTAATTAACACTGTCTCAACCGTTGCATTCGTCAGTAGCGTTGCGCCATGACATTGTGCTTCGTGTAACCAGTCCCGTGCACTCCACTTGGCTTGATGGGGACAACCATAGGCACAGCGATGGCAGTGACTATGACAATTATCAGTGCGAATAAACTTATCAAACTTGTTCCATTGATAATCCAGTGTCTGAGCGCTTTGTTGCAAGATTTTGGCTGCGTCACCCATTAATGTGTCAAGAATCGATGAGATAGGCAGTTGTTGCTTAATCTTTTGGCTGCTTGGGTATAGGTCAATCCCCAGTGCTTGAAATCGGGCAAAAGGTGGTTCGACGGCGGTGGCGAAGTTGATCACCGAGCTCCCGCCAGCAGTAATGGCGCGCATTACCAGTGAAAGATCAGAATGGATAAAGGCTCCCTTACCCGGAATGGCAGCCATGTTTGCCATTTGCATAAAACTGCCTTTAAGGGCAACGTGACTTCCCATTTCTACTACGCAAACACGCTGTCCTTGTTCTGTTAGCGACTTGGCAACACTACTACCGCCAGGGCCACTACCTACAATGATGGTGTCAAAAGTACGGTGATGGTTTGGATGGTTCAAGAGGGTGTCCAATGTCTGGGTGGAAGTTAATGGTAAGGGGAGGGATCAGCGTTTTGTTGATCTTATCCTACCTTTATTGCAAGCAAAAGTGGTGTTGAGTTGAATATGGAAATGTTTACGAGGTGGTAAATTGAAAAGACGAGTCACACTGCTGAGACGTCTGTCTTAGAAATTTATTTTTTACTGCTCTTATTACCCACATCCGTGTAGGTATGTGTTTATGTACTATAGATCAGGGCCGTACAGTGATCGGGTTTCTTCCCCAAATTAATATTAAGTCAGCCCTGCTAATTTTACTATTTTCGCAGTTAAAATCGTGAGAGGGAGGTATGGGAACTATTGATTCGGGTAGGCTAAGTACGCTCGCTTAATCCCAATTTTATCATTTTCCAAAATACCCACTACCCAGCCATAGTCGTTAATGCCATGGGCGATATCTACCCGCCAACCATCGGCAGCCAGTGCTGGGGGGAGGAAGTTATTTAGGTCGATGATCATATTGTCCCGCCACAGGGTAGCATGACGTCCTCCACCGACAATATAGCTAACCCCGACGACCTGATCAAAGGCGTTAATATCGTAGGCAATGCTATTTATAGCGCCTTGCACAGCACCCAGGTCGTAGATATCACCGTTGTACCACAGGGTGGCCCTGGCAGTGTTATTGCCTTCGATATATGAGGCACCAACAACCTTGCCAGCTTCGTTTATGCCTTTGGCAAAGCTTTCATCACCTCCCAGGGTACCCAAGTCAGTCGCTTTTCCATTGCTATCCCATAACGTGGCACGACGACGGGGGCTGTATGCTGCACCACTATTTCCTGCCACTTGTCCTGCACTATTAACGGCATTGGCGTAGCTATATAGGCCAGGCGTGATTGCTTTCAGGGAGGTGGCGGGGGAGCTCCAGTACCAGCTGGCGGCTTGTACTACGGAAGTTGGGCTGTAACTGTTACCTACAGCATAGCCAGTCTCACTGATGGCATAGGAGGTGCCTGTGATCTCCGGATGATTGGTGTTTAGGTCATACATGAAGCCCGCGCCCCAGAGAGTTGCATGGGTTTGGGCGTCGCCGGGGGTGGTGCTTACTCCCGAAATTAATCCGTCGTTGTTGATGGAAAATGCCATGCTGAGATTGCCACCCAGAGTACCTAAATCATGAATGACACCATTATGCCAGTAGACCGCGTGCATCTCAGCATTCCCCTCTGTTTGAGCGTCGCCAACGACCACGCCACTATTGTTGATTTCGTAGGCACGGCTTTCCGCTCCTCCTAAAGTGCCCAGATGAACGATGGTGTAGCTGGGGGCAGCCCATGCGGGGTTGTAGCTGCTGATGAGTACAGATATAGCGAAAATCTGCCCTAGTTTATGAAAATGAATGCGATAGTCCGTGGTAGACAGCATGTGGAGTATTCCTTTAATGGGGTGGATTTATTCTAAATATCCTTATTTTACATCAGATAATCCTGTTTCTGTATTAATTTTGTACATATTATGTAGACGATGGGAGATTGCACACGATTTTTCAGGGAGGTGAGGGGTTTGTATCAATAATGAGTTGAATCGAATGGATTATATGGCTAGAGGTTTCAATAGGGTATTGGGTTAGTGTAGAAGAGAGGGGCGACAAAATAGCTGTAGGGGACATTCCGATTTGTCATGCTAGTTGTGTGATACAGCCCGATTGGCTGAGATTGGTCTTTTTTTGATCACGGGTATCCAGATAGTGTAAAAATGCTGCTGGCGCTTAAGAGCAGAAATGTAGACGCTATAACCCTTCAATAATATTACCGAGTTCACCTTCTACTTTTTTGATGATGCTTGCTACTTGCTCTTCACTCAGTTTAAGCCCTAACTCTTTGCTGAGTGCCGTTAAGTCTGTTTCATCATCCTCACAGAGACTGTAACCCAGTGTGTGGCTGAAGACATCGGCCAAATGGATGATATGCATCTGCATAGGATAATTTTTTTCTTTACTGACTTCATGGTGATGTAGTGCACATTTGGCCACTTCAGGGGGCAGTTTCCACTCTTTTAATACGGCGGCGCCTGCTTGGCCATGAAGTAGGTCGAGAATTTCATAAACTTTCTCATAGGGGAGGTCAGAGTAGTGATCTTGAATCAGCTTCACTAATACTAGTTTACCGGCATCATGTAGCATGCCCATGGTAAATAGCTCTTCTGGTGAGCCGGCACGGCACTGGATCGTAATTTCTTTGGCGCAGAAGGCAACTGCGCAGGCATGGTGATTGAGCTTGCTCAGCAGTTTTTCATAGCGACTATCTTCCACATTATAAAGACCATGGTTGATGACCATCATGGCGGCAGACTTGGCTTTTTCCAGGCCAATTTTGAGAACGGCACCCTCAAGGTCATTAATTCGTCGGGAGCTGGGGAAAAGGGCACTATTGGCTAATCCAATAAGCTTAGGGGCAATGCTTGGATCCAGTTTTAGGGTTTTAACGATATTATCCAAATCCTGGCTATCATCATTAAGGATTTCAATGATTTTAAATGCAGCCTCGGGGAGCACGGGGAAATTAATAGTGCCTTGCTTTAGTTCCGTACTGATTTTATCGATGATGCCGATAATGTCGACTTCACCTTTTACTTCTTCTTTATCATCATCAGCGGATGATTGTCGGTTTTGACGTAATAACTGCTCTATTTTGGAAACCAGCCCTTCCCGTTCAAAGGGTTTGATGAGATAGGCGCTGGCGCCAGATTGCATGGCAGAGGCTACGCTAAGTCGATCAGCACGTGCTGTCAGCATAAGAAAAGGCGTTTTTTTATAAACAGGAATCTTACGTATTTCGGCTAGTAGCTCGGCACCGGTTTTTTTCGGCATATTCCAGTCGGAGACGATGAGGCTATATTGTTTAGTGAGGATGTGTTGCCATGCCTGCTCACCATCATTTACCACATCAACATTACTGTCTGGGAAGAACTTTTGGATAGTATATTGAAGCGCCGTGGCAATGGTAGCTTCATCTTCTGCGACAAGTATTTCGAATGATTTCATATTGTTCTTATTAGTTGTTATCTATAGGTAGATTTTTGTTGTTTTAAGGCACTTTCAACATCTTCCCTGCTTACCAGTCCAGCTTCCACCAGCAGTTCCCCCAATGGACGGCGTGGTGTGGTTTTGGCGGGTAGGGTGATGGTGAAGGTGCTACCTTCTCCAAGTTTGCTTGTGACACTTATACTGCCTTGGTAGTGCTCGATATACTCCAGACAGATGGCTAATCCCAGGCCGCTACCGCCTGCTTCACCTGATGACTCTTTAACTTGATGGAATCGCTCAAAGACGTAGTCAATTTCATCTTCGGGGATACCGATGCCGCTATCTTTGACATTAATTTGGTAATTACAGTGGGTCAGGTCATGGTTATTAAAAGCCTCTTCAACAATTGATTGCAGCTCCTCTTTACTTTGTTGGCCGTTTACTTTGATGATTTGTAGTTCATCAATATCGATATTGTCTATTTCGCTTTTTTCTGTCGACTCGGTGATCACATCATTGCTATTTGCCACGGTAGAGATCGGCGACACCATTTTTCCTTCAGCATGCAGTTTATCTATGTAGATAAGTGGAATTATGTCGTCGTTGGATAATTCATCGGTATTCTCTTGGTAATTCTGTATAGGAATTCCTCTCTTTTTTAAGAGTTCTTGCAGGTTGTTTAGGTCTTGCTGATGACTGCAGGAGAAGGCCAATGGATGTTGTGGGTAGATACGAACCAGGCTGACAGTGACGGTACCTTTTTCTGAGAATTTCAATGCATTGGAGAGAAGATTGGTAATGACTTGTTTGATTTTGTCTGGGTCGATGGTGATGGGGAAGTGATCATCAGCCGGTGGCATATCACTTTCTAACGATACGCCCTTGTTATCGAATGCAGGGCTGAAGAACTCGATACAATCTCGAATAATCTGGTTGAGGTCTTTCTGCTGGTCTCGCCACATCATGTTACCGGCATCTACCCGTTGCAGATCCAATAGGTCGTTAATCAGGCGAGTGAGGCGTGCACTCTCTTCATCGATGATGGTTAAGAACCGCAGCTGGCTCTCTCTGTCCAGTTCATCAATATCCTCTCTCAGTATCTCTGTGAATGATTTGATTGAGGTAAGTGGTGTACGTAGTTCATGGGAGACCACATTAACGAAGTCGGATTTAGCCTTATTAGCCTTTTCCAATTGTTGATTGGTCTCTTCCAGGCTCTTATTGGCCAGCTCCAGCTGCATTGAGTGCTGGCTGACATTGCGGATCTGCTGCTCCAATTCTTTACTAACCTGAAGTATCTGATTTTGCTCTTGTGGCTTAAGGGGGATGTTGCCAAACAGTAGATTGAGTAGGTGCTGTAGCCCATGCCTTACGAGAAGAATTGAGAGGAGAGCGCCGAAGATCGCTACGACACTTGCCAGGATGAGAGTGCTGTTAAATGTGTTGATGGTCACGATCCTTTAAGCCTTACAACATAACTTTATGAAATCCCCCACTACTTTGAGAGATGGACAAATCTATTGATCTCCTATATCGACACGAAAAGTAAGAGTTTTAATCGATGAAAACGAAATAGGGGGCAGATGGCCCCCTGAAATAAATGGACTATCTCGGGATCCTAATAGATCCCAATGTCCAGATAAGTACGGGCGATTTTTTCAAGTGAGACGACATAGCCGGCCGTACGCAGATCGTTAACCTGATCGTTGTTATGGAACACATTACGCAGTTCGCTGTAGCCGGTACGCATGGTGTCGTAGAGACCTGAGCGTACAAAGTCGATCTCTTCTGAGCCTTGTCCCATGTGGTTGCGGGCTTCATCTGAGATGGTCGTGCCGGTAAGTTGTTCCAGTAGCGAGGTGAAGTGTTGATGGCGCAGTTCATCGTGACGGCGCTGTAGTCGACCGAAGCGGATGTGAGAGATGTTACGTATCCACTCAAAGTAAGAGACAATCACACCGCCTGCGTTCACAAAGAAGTCCGGGATGATGACGACTCCCCGTTGATGTAATAGCTCATCGGCGGCGTAAGTGATGGGGCCATTGGCTGCTTCAGCTATCACTTTGGCTTTGATGGCACCGGCGTTCTCTTCGTTAATGACGGCTTCCATGGCGGCAGGAATCAGGATGTCGCACTCCAGAGTAAGAGCCTCTTCGGTATCACTGCTATATTTTGCACCGGGGAAGCCTTGTAGCGTTTTATGGGCCGTAACGTGGCGGTAAACCTCTTCCACATCGAGGCCATCTTCGCAATAGAGATAGCCATCGCTTTTGATGATGGCTATCACTTTGGCTTTATCTTCTTCACTCAGGAATTTGGCGGCATGATAGCCCACGTTACCAAAGCCTTGAATGATGATACGTTTTCCTTCCAGGGTGCCGGAGAGATTGGCCATTTTTACATCTTCTGGATAGTGGAAAAATTCTTGTAGTGCGTATTGTACGCCTCGTCCAGTGGCCTCTTTTCGACCCCGTATACCACCGTGGTGAACCGGTTTTCCTGTTACACAGGCAAGGTAATTAATATCTTCGGGATGGAGGTGTTTATAGGTATCTGCCATCCATGCCATTTCGCGTTCACCCGTTCCCATATCGGGTGCTGGAACATTGGTAGAGGGACTGAGGAAGCCCTTCCGTGCCAACTCAAGAGTAAAGCGCCGGGTGATCAGCTGTAGTTCGTCACGGGTGTAGTTTTTGGGGTCTATCAATAGGCCGCCTTTGGAGCCACCAAAGGGGACATCTACCAGAGCACATTTATAGGTCATCAGTGCCGCGAGGGCTTCAACTTCATCTTGGTTTGCATAGGGGGCATAGCGAATACCTCCTTTAGCAGGCAGGCGGTGGGTGCTGTGGACAGCCCGCCAGCCGGTAAAGACTTCGATCTTGTCACGGATTTTTACTGGGAATTGTACTTGGAGTACTGAGCTACAACTTTTGATGGCGGCGGCGGTACCCTCATCCAGACCAAGGACCTGCATCGCTTTGTCTGCCATGAGGTTTACGCTTTGGTAAAACGTAATATCATTGTTGCTGTCACTCATATTATTCTGCCTTTCTAGTCGCCTATTTAAGCGTTATCGAGATGTTATCGTCATAGTTGAGTTTTTCAGGCTACTGTTTTGTTTCTAGACGAGAATTGTAGCACCCCCGCGCCGAGGATCTCCGGCGCCGTAGAAATGGTTTGCCTGGTGGGAAACCACATGGGTGCCACCGAAAAATAGATTACGTTCCTGCCATTGTTGATGGTCTGGATAATATTGATGCAGAGCTTGGCAGGCGTTGTGATTAAAGCCTCCCTCAATGCTGAGATGCTCTCCTTCCATGTGTAGGCGAGGGGCTTCTACCGCCTGTTGTAAAGGCAACTCAAAATCTACCAGATTACTGGTGAGTTGTAACAGTGCACTACGGATACGGTTAGAACCGCCGGAACCCATCACAACACGGCCGAGGCGGGGGGACTCCAGGATTGAGGGGGCCATCATCGAGGTCATGCGCTGGTTGCTCTGCCATTGATGGAAACCACAGGGATTGAGGTCCTCTTCCCCCAGCATGTTATTGAGCATGATGCCGGTGCCGGGGATCAGGCTGCCGCACCCTTCACCGTTACTGAGGGTCAGGCTGGCGCAATTATCATGACGATCAATGATACTGATATGGGTAGTGCCTCGTTGTGCCTTAGCATGGTTGAGAACCTGCTGGTGGTATTGTGCGAGCAGGTGCGGGTTTAACCCTTCCCCGTCGTAGAGGTTGCCATTAGCATGATGTGCTACTCGTGCCTGGTTAGTAAGCGCTAACGCATGGCTGAGTTTTGCAAGATGCTCAAAGCTGCCGAATGAGTATTGTGATAGCTGTAGCGGTTCTAACAGTGCTAGGGTAAAAGCCATCAGGATACCGCCAGAGGAGGGGGGCGGATTGGTGTAGAGTGTGGCATCGTGATAACTCAGTTTAAGTGGATTACGGCTCTCCACTTGATAGTGTTGCAGGTCATCTTTTCTAAGATGTCCCCGCTGTTCACACATGGTAACCATCCGTTGAGCAATTTCTCCTTGGTAAAACAGCTCATCACCCTCTTTGGCCAGAGCTTCTAACGTATTGGAAAAGTCGGGATTACAGAAGCATTCACCCTGTCGCTTTACCTGACCGGTTTGGGTATTGGCAAATAGCTGGCGTGAGTGCGGGTTTGCCAACATGATGGGGCTGATAATATCGAGGATATAGGCTTGGAAGGGGTTTAGAGGAAGTCCCTCTTTCGCTAATGCGATAGCAGGTTCAACTAGGCGAGACATTGGCATGGAGCCATAACGTTGGTGGATATGGAATAGGCCCTTTACCACCCCAGGTGTGGCGACCGAGCCTAAGCCGATATGAAACTCCTGAGTTGTGGTGCCAAAGTCAGCGGCGATAGGGTAGAAGTCCAGTTGTTCTTTGGGGCATTTGTTTCGGGGTGTTTGTACAAAGAAGTCATAGAGCTGGGGTTGCCCCTGTTGTGGGTGTGCCATCAGGAAGCCTCCCCCAGCGAGGGAGGCGAGTACTGGTTCAGCGATACAGGCACTAAAAACGGCCGCAATCACTGCATCATAGGCATTACCGCCTTCACGTAGGATTTCGGCGGCACTCTCGGCGGTTGCCGGGTGTCCGGCTGCGACAACTCCGTGTTTTGACATGGTTCTCTCAATCGCATCAATTAATACCATTGTGCACATAAGGGACGGTTTTGGCTATCATTGTGGAGTTGTCTGAATATTTTTAAGAAGGTCGATTGAGTGAATAACCCAGCATTTAACCAGGGGCTGTTAACATTTCTGCAAGCCTCACCCACCCCATTCCACGCAACCTATAACTTGGTGCAGTCCCTTACGGAGGCAGGCTTTCAAACCCTGACCGAGGCAGATGCCTGGCGACTGGATCAGCCCGGCAAATATCTGGTGACCCGAAATGATTCCTCGATGGTGGCCTTTATTCTGGGAGAAGAGGATATGCTGCAACAGGGGTTCCGTATGTTCGGCGCTCATACTGATAGTCCCTGCCTGAAAGTGAAACCACAGCCGGATAGGGTAATGCTGGGTTACTATCAATTAGGCGTTGAGGTATATGGTGGCGCATTATTAAACCCGTGGTTTGACCGTGATCTTTCCCTGGCGGGGAGAGTGAGTTTTCTGAATAAATCTGGACGCATTGATCATGCGCTGGTGGATTTCAGTAAGCCGATTGCAACGATTCCCAGCTTGGCAATCCATCTGGATCGTGAGGCGAATAAAGAGCGCAGTATCAATGCCCAGCTCCATTTGCCACCACTGATTGCTCAAGTGGAAGAGGCGGGTGAATCACCTAGCTTCAAAGACTTGTTACTGGCCCATCTGGTTGAACAACTGCGGCGTAGTGATGTGGAGAAAGTACTGGATTATGAGCTGTTTTTCTACGATACCCAGCCACCAGCAATGATCGGTATGGATGATGAGTTTATTGCGGCAGCTCGCCTGGATAATTTGCTTAGCTGCTACGTAGGGCTGCAGGCTTTGCTGGCAGCAGACGGCAAACATAGTGTTATTCTTGTGTGTAATGATCACGAAGAGGTAGGCAGTGCTTCTTGTTGCGGTGCCCAGGGGCCATTCCTGCGCTCGGTGCTGGAGCGTATCTGTGGTGATAATGAAACCCTAACCCGGGTTATCGAACGTTCAGTGCTGATCTCTGCAGATAATGCTCACGGCGTTCACCCCAACTACCCTGATAAGCATGAAGAGAATCATGGACCTCTGCTGAACCGTGGGCCGGTGATCAAGCTTAATGCTAACCAACGCTATGCGACCAATAGTGCTACCTCAGCGTTGGTTCGTCATCTGGGTGAGCAGGCGGGTGTGCCTTTGCAATCCTTTGTGACCCGTAGTGATATGGGGTGTGGTAGCACCATTGGACCCATTACGGCCACTGAGCTTGGGGTGAAAACCCTGGATATCGGTGTTCCCACTTTTGCGATGCACTCCATCAGGGAGTTGGCGGGTAGTGAGGATGCTCTGATGTTACGGCAGTTAGCAGAGCGCTTTTTCAATAGTCCGTATCTCCTCTAGACGTCAAGCCTTCTTCAAGTTTCTGGTTAATGGCGTCGATATGTGAGGGTAGAAAATAACCTGGAGTCACGGCAGAGATGCCATTAACGGAAAAGCTTTCACAACACCCCGAATTGGCATCCAAGCTTGCTGCCCTTTCGAAGGATATGCTCTGCGTCGCCTCCGTTGACGGTTACTTTGTATCGCTCAATGCCCAGTGGCAAGAGCTGCTGGGATACACTCTCGAGGAGTTGATGTCCCGCCCGCTTGTGGATTTTGTTCATCCGGACGATCGGGAAAAGACTCTCACTGCCATGTCACAACTATCCAGTGGCGTAGTCCATGATTTCGAAAACCGTTTCATTGATAAAGCGGGGACTCCCCATTGGCTGCTTTGGAGCAGCACCTTCGATACTGAGCTCCAAAGCTATTTTGCAATTGCCAAAGATATTACTGAACGCAAGCGCCAAGAGTTACTTTTCCTTCGAAACCATCAATTGATTGAGACGATTGAACAGATCCAGACACAGTTTATTACGGATACTGATCCAAGACAGGTATTTGATAGTTTGTTGAATAATCTGTTGCAGATGACTCATAGCAAATATGGTTTTATTGGAGAGGTGCTGTATCAGGAGGATGGTTCACCATATTTAAAAAGCTATGCAATCACCAACATTGCTTGGAGTGAGGAGACGCGTGCCTTTTATGATGAAAATTCACCGAAAGGGATGGTGTTTTATAACCTGAAAAGCCTGTTCGGTGAGGTGATTCTTAGCGGTAAAGCCATGATTGCCAATAATCCTACTCAACATCCAAAACGTGCCGGTATACCAGATGGTCATCCACCGCTTAACGCTTTTTTAGGACTACCATTTTTTTATGGTGGCAAGTTGATTGGCATGGTGGGACTTGCTAATCGGGCAGAGGGCTATGATGACGAGCTGGTGGATTTTCTTGAGCCCATACTGGGTAGCTGTGCCAATATGATCAACTCTTTACGCACGGATATGCTGCGTCGTCAGGCAGTTAAAGAGAGTGAGAATAGCAGTAAAATGATGCGGATGATTCTGGATTCCGCGGTGGATGGCATTATTACTATCGATGATTTAGGGATAGTGCAGACCTTTAATAAAGGCGCGGAGCGGATCTTTGGCTATGCTGACAGTGAGGTGATTGGGCAAAATGTGAAGATATTGATGCCGTCTCCTTATCGCGATATGCATGATAATTACATGAAACACTATCGCGATACCGGAGAACAGAGAGTGATCGGTGTTGGGCGGGAGGTGTTGGGACAACGCAAGGATGGCTCAACCTTTCCTCTGGAGTTAGCTGTTAGTGAGTCTCAGATTGATGATCAGCGCATCTTCACCGGTATTGCGCGGGATATTACTGAACGTAAAGCCATGGAGCGTATGAAGAATGAATTTGTCTCCACCGTCAGCCATGAATTGCGTACGCCGTTAACCTCAATCCGTGGCTCTTTGGGCGTGGTCCAGGCTGGCATTGTTGGCCAATTGAGTGAAAAAGGTAATAAGCTGATTAATATCGCAGTGAATAACTGTGATCGCTTGATTCGTCTGATTAATGACATTCTCGATATTGAGAAAATGGAGTTGGGCAAGATGGAGTTTGATTTTGCCAAAGTTGAGGTGTTGGCGTTGATTAAACGCTCCATCGAGGCAAATCAGGCTTTTGCTCTCCAGCATCAGGTCAAAATAAAACTGAATGCACGGGATGAAAATATCTGGTGTAAATGTGATGCAGATCGTATTGACCAAGTGGTAACCAATCTTCTCTCAAATGGTATTAAGTTTTCGCCTGCTGGCGGTGTGGTGGAGCTGTATTTGGCTTTTGAGTTGGATCGACTGGTGATCGAGGTGACGGATCAAGGTGAGGGAGTGCCTGTTGGGTTTCAGTCTCGTTTATTTGAAAAATTTGCCATGGCGGACAGCTCTGATACCCGACATGTAAAAGGCACCGGACTGGGGCTGAGTATTAGCCAGGCCATTATTGAGCGTCATGGTGGTAATATCCGATATATCGACCGTCCTGATACGGGAGGATGTTTCCGAATTACACTGCCAGCCTGGCAACCGTTAGGGGATTAAACGGTCTCTTTAAACAGGGTTAATGGATAACGTTCGCCCGCCACATAATCTTCAAAACAGCGTATTACCAGTGGGCTGCGCAGACGCTCATTCAAGGCTTTGATCTCTTCCAGGGTAAGCCAATGAGTGGCAATAATCTCCTCATCCAGAGGCTGTGCTGTTTTGGCACCTACCTCACCACAAAAACAGACCCGCAGATAGGTGTCACCAGTGGGGGCTATCCAGCGATAGATGCCAGTAATAGCAATGGGGGTAAAGGGGAAAGCGGTCTCTTCCAACATTTCACGGATGACTGCCTGCAGTAATGATTCCTCGTCCTCTAGATGCCCGGCGGGTTGGTTAAAACCACTGAGAGGCTCTCCAACATGCTCTTCCACCATTAGGAAACGACCATCTCTTTCTACAATGGCGGCAACGGTAACACGGGGTTTCCACACCATTATTTTTCTCCCAGGTGTTTTAATAGCAGCTCCTTAGCGGCATTGAGCTGTTGTGCCTGTTGATCGCTGCCTCCCCGGTCTGGGTGAGCATCACGCATCATGCTGCGATGGGCTTTGATAATTTGTTCTTTAGTGGCACCCGGCTGTAGGCCCAGGATTTGATACGCTTCCGCAATACTTATTTTTCCAGGGGCATTTGGGTGCTGTGGACCCTGTTTCATACGCTCATGAGCGCCTTTCAACATCCGATAGGCACGCCATGCCCGCCACAAGCGCTGTACTATGGGAATGGCCGCGCCGATCACGGCAAAAAGCCAGTGGAGCCTCCCGGTAACCGCCAGGAAAATTAATACACTGAGGATAATGACAAAGATCGCTGCGCTGATCATTTTACGGGCATCTTCGACCTTGGCCCGTACAAACCAGCGAATCGCCAGGTACAGCAGGATCAGAACAACCGCGATGATCAGCAAGCGGGCCATTGGCTACACCACGCTGGTAGTCAGGCTGAGTACCAGTCCCAACAGGCCACCAATAACGCCGCCCCAAACCACCAGCCAACCGAGGTGTTCTCGGATGATACGCTGGACGATCTCTTTTACCTGCTGGGCTGTCAGTTCATTTAGGCGCTGATCCACAATACGTTCGATGCTAAGGATAATGTCATCTCCCAGCTGATGGGTATTCAGGCTATCATGAAGTGCCTGATGGAAGGCTTTGCTTTGGGTAATCGCACGTAACGAATCCTGTAGGCGCTGGGTAAAGGGCTCTTTCAAGCCTTCTAGGGCTGAGGGGCCACCAAACATACTTAGCATACTGCCAAAGGAGGAGGCCATGATCGCTTCCACCAGATTATCGAAAATTTTGTCGTAGTCGATCACCTGTAATAGTGGTTCTAGATTGACTAGATCCTGCTCTTTAGACTCCTCTTGGCGGATAAAGCGATTGATATTTTCACGGGTGAAAAACTGATCCATGATGGTCTGTTTGATGACTTGTTTAAAGGCCTCAAAACGATTGGGGATTACTCCGGAACCATACAGCAAAGGCACTTTCTCAAATAGCATGTGAATCGCCAGCCAGTTCGTGAGTGCACCGGAGAGGGCAAAGATACCCATGGTGACAACGTGCTGACCATAGTTGGGCAGATTCAAGCCGACAATGATGAGTGCCAATGCCAGCAGATTTGTAAGTAGACTTTTATTGATCGACATACCGCATCGCTTTACAGTTAAACAATCGGGCTATTCTACCGAACTTTCTCCATGGGTAGAAACCTCCGGGTTGCAGATAAAAAAACAATTAAGTAGGAGAGGGTGATGCAGCGAGAGATTCAGGTATTGGCAGATGGTGAGGCGGTGAGTCTGGCAGCGGCTGAGCAGGTGGTGTTCCTGGCACAACAAGCCATTGCACAGCGAGGTGCATTTTATATCGCGCTTTCTGGCGGTTCTACGCCCAAACGCCTCTACCAGCATTTAGCCAGTGAGGCATTTAACAGACGGATCGATTGGTCAAGTGTATACATCTACTTCGGTGATGAGCGCAGTGTTAGCCCGGATCATCCTGACAGCAATTACCGTATGGCTTGTGAAGCGATGCTGAATGAATTGCCTATCCCCCCATTGCAAATACATCGTATACAGGGGGAATCGGAAAGCCTGGAGAGTGCAGCTGCGGCGTATGCTGAACAACTTACGGCACTTCCACAACACAATGGGCTCCCTCAGTTTGATCTGGTATTGCTGGGTATGGGGGATGATGGGCATACCGCTTCACTGTTTCCCGGGACTACTGCACTGGATGAAAAGATACATTGGGTGACTGCACTGCATGTTCCCCAGTTACATACGGATCGCATCACCTTGACCTATCCCATCATCAATAATGCAGCACAGGTTACTTTATTGGTCGCGGGTGCCAATAAGGCTGACCGTCTGGAAGAGGTGCTGGTTAGTGCTGCCCCCGGTTGCTATCCAGTACAAGGGGTGCAGCCGAGGGGACAGCTCACTTGGATGTTGGATCAGGCTGCCGCAGCCAAGCTACCGAAGGCGCTGCTGCAATGAAAATATTGGCGGCGGATATTGGTGGTACCAAGGTCATACTGCAACTCTCCAATCCTCAGCAGATGTTGCTGGAACAAGAGTATAAGAGCGCCGCTTACGGCAGCTTTGACGCCATGCTAGATGAATTCCTTGCCCAGGTCGAGGGTCGAATTGATGTAGCTTGCCTGGGGGTGGCAGGCCCTATTGATGGACAACAGGCCAAGGTTACCAATCTTCCCTGGCAGCTGGATGCCCAACAACTTCAGCAGCGTTTTGCCATTGGCAAAGTGATCCTAATTAATGACTTTCAAGCTGTTGGCTTTGGCATTTCAGCATTACCCCAGAATGCGCTAGAGGTCCTGCAAAGTGGTCACGAATGTCAACATGGGGTCCGCGCTCTGATCGGGGCCGGTACTGGTTTGGGTCAGGCGATTATGGTCTGGAATCATGATCACTATGATGTTTTGCCGACTGAAGGGGGGCATGTGGATTTTGCCCCTACCGATGATCTGCAAATGGAGTTATGGCGTTTTATGCGCCTTAACAGTTATCGGGTGACCTATGAAGAATTGGTTTCCGGTAAAGGGCTGGTGGCTATTTTTAACTTCCTGCGGGAACGGACACCTGGCCTGTTATCTCAACGTATGGCTATGCGCATGATTAATGAGGATCCTGCTGCAGTGATTGCCGAATATGCGTTGGAAACGCCAGATACTTTGGCGAATGAAGCGATGGCGCTGTTCTTGAAAATCTATGGAGCTCAGGTGGGCAACCATGCATTGAATACCTTGCCCTATGGTGGGCTCTACATTGCTGGGGGAATTGCTCCTAAGCTCATCAAACGTATCCGACAAAGTGACTTTCTCAACGCTTATGGTGATAAAGCACCGATGGCAGAGCTAATGCCGAAATTTCCTCTGATGGTGATTATGGAACCTCGGGTTGGCCTGCTTGGCGCCAGGGAAGTGGCCTTGCGTGAAAAAACATAAATATACCCTTATTTACTTATGTATTGTCAATTTATTTCCATTCAATTAGCCCATAGGCTATCCTAGCGCCTCATTTAGGTATTTAAAATAAGGAAATATTGGATGAATGCAAAATCGATTATGTCAGCAGCCCTGCTGACTATGTACACTCTGTCTGCCAATGCTGCGGTTATTGTTATGGATGGTACGGAGAGTGTCACTGCTACAGGCACAGATCATGTGAACGTTTTGGATGGGGCCGATGCTCGGGATCTTACCCTTACTGAGTCTTCAACTGCGCTCATGAGTGGTGGCCATATTTCGTTTATTACTACAAAAAATGATAGTGCACTGGTGATCGATAATGGTTCGGTTTCTGGTGGCATCATGGCCCATGATAATTCTATTGTTACAGTAAATAACGTTGTAGAAGGGGTAACCACAACAGGCGCTGTCGATTCATTCGGCTTTACTATGTTGGGGGATTCTACACTCTATATGTATGGTGGCGTGCTGGATTGGGCATGGCTATGGGGGCGTTCGGTTACCCATTTATATGGCTCTGATTTACCATCTGATGGTGATACCCGCCTTGTTATCAAAGAGAATGCTGTCATCCATGTTTATGGCTTGGGCCTGGAATATAATGACTTCAACAAAGTTACTGGTACTTGGGGGAATGGAGAACCTTTCAGTATTGGTGTTGTGGCGGATGACGGTACCACTGTTGGCAGGGCAACCAATAAGCAGTTGATCCTGCACACCTACGATGCTAATTCTTCATTGGTTGTTCAAACATCGGTGAATAATGCTCAACTTGGAGTGGGTGATAGCTTGGTGATCAATACGGAGATTACCAATAGTTCTATACAGGATGAAGTGGTTGATGTGAAGGTGTGGCTGCACTTCCCCAATGGCGATGTCTATTCATTGTCTAGAATGAGTAACTACGTCGTGGGACCGAATGCTATGGATGTGATGACAAATATAAGTTATGTCATTAACGGCTCTGAACCAGTGGGTGCATATACTGTGAAAGCGCGTTTGCTGAATGTGAACACGGGTGACATTATCTACGATGATGTAACAAGCTTTGAGGTTATACCAGGTACCACAAATTAATTGATTAGTGTCTATTTTTACCGGTCTCTGAGTTGTCTCTCTTAGACCGGTTTTTCTTGTTTTTCTTTCTACTCATTCAATCTTTTCTCATTTCTTTTGTATTCTATTTTTCCAGGTATTGTCGCACTGGATATCCTTGGGGCTCAGGATGTTGTCAATGCGTGATGCTGGGGAAAAATTAATTCTTTTTTACATCGAGTTTTTGCCTCGCTTTTTCTACTATTTGAGAGAAGTGGTTTATCACGGCGATAGTGTTGTTTTAAAGCGTTTGTTTTAATAATAAAACAGGGAGTCTCATCCTATGAGGCCGCATTACCTGAATAATTTTTTTCATCCCCATTCTATTGCGATTGTGGGGGCTTCAGAAAGGCCGGAGAGTGTGGGGCATCGCTTGATGCTGAATATTATTGAGTCTGGCTTTACGGGGGAGATTTATCCGGTCAATCTCAAGCACCACACCATTCTTGGTCACACCACATATACCAGTATTGAGGCGTTGCCCGATACGCCTGACCTAGTGGTGATCTCCACGCCAGCTCCTACGGTGCCTGAGCTGATTCATCAGGCTGGCGAGAAAGGGGTTAAGGCGGTGATTGTGATTACCGCTGGCTTTAGTGAATTGGGTGGTCAGGGTAAGCGTCTGGAGTTGGAGGCGATTGATATTGCTCATCGCTACAATATCCGCATTATCGGCCCTAATTGTCTGGGGGTGATCTGCCCCAGTGGCAGGCTGAACGCGACCTTTGGTGATGGGCTGGTGGATGAAGGCAGTCTGGCTTTGGTTTCATAATCGGGGGCCGTGTGCACGGCAATTCTTGATTGGGCTAAAGCGGAAGGAATCGGCTTTTCCAATGTGGTTTCCATGGGCGGTGCGGCCGATATCGATTTTGGAGAGATCCTGGACTACTTGGCCATGGATAATAAAACCACGGCGATTCTGCTCTATGTAGAGGGGATTCATGATGCCCGACGTTTCATCAGTGGATTAAAGGCCGCCGCACGATTAAAGCCAGTTGTCTTGATTAAGTCAGGTCGCCATGAGGCGGGTACCAAGGCAGCTATGTCTCATACTGGGGCATTGGTTGGCAGCGATGATGTATTTGATGCGGCAGTGGAAAGAACCGGTGTCGTGCGTGCCTACAGCATTGCCCAGCTGTTTGCTGCCGCACGGGTGCTAGCCAATAACTATGTGGTATCCCATAACCGTCTGGCCATTATCACCAATGCCGGTGGGCCTGGTGTGATGTCTACTGACCGGGCGGGTGATTTGGGACTACAGATGGCCGCATTGAGCCAGGAGAGCCTTGCCTCTCTGGATAGCATGCTTCCTGCCCATTGGTCCCGGGCTAATCCGGTCGATATTTTGGGAGATGCCACGCCGGAACGCTACCAACAGGCGCTGGATGTCTGCCTTAAGGACAGTAATGTGGACGGGGTGCTGATCATCCTTACCCCTCAGGCAATGACCGATCCTACTAAAGTCGCTGAGTATGTTATACAAGCCGCAGAACGGAGCCGTAAGCCAGTATTGGCTTCCTGGACGGGGGGCGAGCGGGTGAAAGTAGGGCAGGCGATGTTCAGTAATACCCGGGTTGCCCATTTCACCACACCTGAGATGGCGGTAGATGCTTTTTCGTTCCTAGCCCAATACACAGAAAATCAGAAGCTGCTAAAGCAGACGCCAGCGCCTATTCGGGACTACCAATCCCCTGATGTGGATGGTGCTCGTTTGATTATTGAGCGGGTGCTTTCGGAAGGGCGGCCAGTGTTGGATACTCAGGAGGCGAAGTCGTTACTTGCCGCGTTTCATATCCCCATTACCCAGACAATACGGGTGACTTGTGCCAAGGAGGCAATGGTGGCGGCGGAGTCTTTGGGATTTCCTGTGGCACTGAAAATTAATATGCCGGAATTTACTCACAAGTCGGATGTGGGGGGCGTACGCCTCAATATCGGAAGTGTGAAAGAGATCTCCCATCACTTTATTGAAATGGAACAGTTGATTCGCAAGCGGCAACCGGAGATCGGGCAGATTGTGATGACGGTGGAGCCCATGTACCGCACCCTGAATGGTCGTGAGATGATGGTGGGGGTTGTCAGGGACCCGGTATTTGGGCCTGCCATCAGTTTTGGCCTGGGGGGGGCCATGGTAGAGATTCTCAAGGATAAATCGGTCGCACTTCCACCCTTGAATGAGTATATGGCAGAGCAGATGATTGCCAAGACCAAGGCCGCACAGTTTTTAGGTCCATTTCGTCAGATGCCGGCGGCCAATACCAAGGCGCTGATCAATACTCTGATCAACCTCTCCAATCTGGTAGTGGAGTTGCCAGAGGTGGTGGAGTTGGATATCAATCCTCTGATTGTTGATGATTGCGGGGTGATGGCGGTGGATGCCCGGATCAAGGCTAAGGTCTCCCACCAGCTTAGCCCATATTCTCATTTGGCCATACACCCCTATCCCAGTGATCTGGTGGAGGCCCATCATCTGCCGAGTGGTCAGGATATTATTATCCGTCCGATCCGCCCGGAAGATGCCAAGATGGAAGATGTCTTTGTCAAAAATCTCTCAGAGGAGAGTCGTTACTTCCGCTTTATGCAGTCATTGCAGGAGCTGACACCAGAGATGTTGGTGCGCTTTACCCAGATCGACTATGACCGGGAGATGGCGTTTGTGGCCGTCAGTGATCATGAGGATATGCCGGATGAGCTGGGGGTGGGACGCTATATCTTAAATCCTGATGGTCGCTCGGTGGAGTTTGCTTTGGTGGTGGCGGATCAGGTACAGGGGATGGGAATCGGTACCCGGTTGATGAAGGCTTTGATACTCTCCGCCAAGATGAAGGGGGTGAGCCTGTTTGAGGGAGAGGTACTGGCTATCAACAAGCCCATGCTCTCCCTGGTGAAAAAGCTCGGTTTCACTATTGAGCCATCCTCCATTGATGATGATGTGGTGCACGTGGTGAAGGATCTACGTCAGTAAGTATCAAACATCGTAGCGCATCATCACCTCAAGGGTGGTGCGCACGCTCTTGCCCAAGGCTTCCAGATGGTAGCCGCCCTCCAGTAAAAAGAGCTTAGGCATCGCTCCCAACTGCAGTATGGCTTCCACAATCGCCTCAATGCCTTTTAGGGTGACATTAAAGTCTGCCAATGGATCTAATTGATGAAGGTCATACCCGGCAGAGATCAGTACAATCTCCGGGCCAAACTGTTCGGCCACCCTTTTTAATGGCTTCTGATAGAGCGTGACCACCTCGCTATCCCCGCTGCCAGGAGGAAGGGGAAAGTTAAAAGTTGTGCCCACGCCATCACCGACACCGGTGGACTCTGCCAATCCCGTACCCGGGTAGGCAGGATGTTGGTGGGTACTGAAATAGCAGATGCTGCCATCATCATAAAAGATCTCTTGAGTGCCATTGCCATGGTGTACATCAAAATCCACGATCAATACTCGTCGATAGCCACAACGTTGGGCATAGCGGGCGGTGATAGCAATATTATTAAACAGGCAGAAGCCCATGGCTCGCTCAGCTGTGGCGTGGTGACCAGGCGGCCTTACCGCAGCAAACGCTAGGTTAATTTCGCCAGTCTGGAACAGCTCTACCGCTGTCGGGCCTGCCCCCGCGGCATAACGTGCGGCATCATAAGAGAGAAATGAGGTTTCGGTATCACTATCCATTGGGCGGGCCATAGAGGCATTGAAATTAACCTGATCGATAAGTGTTGGAGAGTGCACCAAGGTTAATAGCGCTTGATCGGCCTCGGTGGCATGAATCATCAGGAGTTGATGCTGGATGGGGGCGATATGGGAGAGAATCGTCGTCAGTCTGGCAGCTGATTCAGGGTGCGAGGGATCGGTCTCGTGTAGCTGACAATCCGGATGATGGATAAAGGAAATAGTCACGATAACTCCTTAATCTTGGCGTTTTTAGTCTAGATCAGCGTTGCTTTGGATGACAGCTTGATTTCTGTTGTGTGATGAGAAACTCACTAATTTAGTCAATCTTCGTCTATAGTTTAAGGGTGATCCTATTTTATAGGAGCAAGATATGATTGAGACGATTTTTGCGATGCTGCTCTGGATTGATACCAATACCGACTACGAGGTCAGCTATACGCAGCCCAATGTGGTGATGACCGAAGCCAGCAACCTCTGTGCACTTTACGGTATTCAAAGTAAGGAGCGCTGTGCTGCCAGTCAACTGGCCGGTTTTTATAACAAGGACTCTACGATCTATCTGCGCAGCGATTACCGACAGGGTAATGCCGAATATGCCTCGTGGCTGCTGCATGAGCTGGTGCATTATGTTCAGTGGAGCAATGGGGAGCATCAACAGCAATGCCTGGGGCTACTTGAGGCGGAAGCTTATGAACTGCAGGATGAGTGGCGAGTGCAGCACGGTCTTGAATCCATTGTGGATCCTTTCAAATTGATCTTATTATCCGCCTCCTGTGAGGATTGATGTGTCAGTAGCTATGGTGTTGTCAATAAATCCTGTAATTTTTTAATAGTTGATTGAATTAGTCTGAATGGTAGATTACCCCACGTACCTTTTGGTACAAGTTAAACAATGAATTTAATGGGGGATATATCATGACAAATAAAAAATATTCAATAGCTATTGCTTGCGCTATGACCATGTTGGCAATGCCAATGCTGGCTACTGCAGCGGGTGCACAGGTGACAAGCGGAGACGTAATGCTGACTGATGAAGGCGCACTGCGTTATGGTGAGGGAATGGTTTCTGGGCATGCCTCAATGGTGCGTGTTCCAAGCGGTAAAACCGTTGTCGATATTCAGGTTAAAGGTTTGATGGCGGGTGCTACCTATCCAACTCATGTGCATAATCAGCCTTGTAGCACGGGTGGTGGCGGCCACTATCAGCATGAGGTGGGTGGTGCAGTAGATGCTGTTAACGAGATCTGGCTGACCTTTACCCCTAATGAGGCAGGTAATGCTTCCGCTGATGCAAAACATGCTCATTACGCTCGCCCCGATGCACAATCTATCGTGATTCATGACTATTCGGATAAGGCACGAATTGCCTGTATCGATTTCGAATAACACCCAGAAGGGCTGGATCAATTTCCAGCCCTTTTTTATCTGTTGTTTTGTGATTCCAGTTTTTGGTAATGAGACAGCAACCAATGTTGACTTAACTCCCTTGCTTCCTGACTGGCTTCTCTCAGTTTTTCCTGTTTGTCAGATGTAAATATCATCGTGGGCTGTTTTGAGTGGTGACAAAGGCACTGTGATAACGCCTCTCGATCTTGAGCTTTCAGGTTAATATGAAAGTGATGGGCAAGCTTATTTTCCAACGCATGCGGAAGTTCTGAATAGTTGAGTAGTCCGCCATTGGCATATTGCGTGATGGCCAGATGAGCCTTTTCCAATACCTGTGATAATACCCAGGCCCCATGACCAAGCGGATGGCATATCAAGTCTTCTGGCGGATGTAATCCATGGGCTTTTAGAGAACCAGGTACCATGTGCCAGCCTGGCATATTTTGGAGGGAGGCCAGGACCTCTACCGGATCACGATAGAGAAAAAACCAGGGAGTATCGGGGAAAGCTTCCAATAGCCGCTCGATGTGCAACATATGCCAACAATCCACTTTTAAGAATAGTTGTTTATCCTCGGGGCGCCGAGGCTGACCCATTGCACTGATAAGGGCTTGAATTGCCTCTGTTGTACCGCAGCGGTGGCTAAGCTGTAGCAATTTATCCAGAGGTGGTGGTTCCGATAGAACAACACTGTCAGTCAGTGCTGTCAGCCATTGGGAGAGTAGTGTCGAGCCGCAGCGACTCATATGAAAAATAATACCTTTAAGAGGCAGGCCAGGATAGCGATGGGCTCTTTCTCTCAACACATCCAGCGTAGACTGTTGGCCAAATAGGCGATTGAATGGGTGTGTCGCCAGTTTTTGTAGCGTATCGTGACAAAAGGGCTCAACAAATCGCTGTCGGCCCATATAGCCCCAATTCACTGTGATCTGTTCATCTTTCGGGGAAAAAAACAGTGGAATCCATCCCGAGAGAGGATCGGTATCGGTGACTAATTTTGTGAGTGATTGCGCCATGCGATATATCCCTCTTGCATTGCGTTGGCTAGTGCTGTGGTATTGAGGTCGAGGCCTGAATCCTTCGCTAGCCGCATGACTTCTTCAATAAATTGATCACGATAATGATAGGCAAAAAGTTTGGCTTGTAGCTGGGGATTATCATGAACAATCTTGCACAATTTCTCGATAGTGTTTTCATTGGACTGGGTCATAGTTTTGAGTATTGATGATCATTGGTCTGAAGGTTGTCGTAAGGTTGCTATTTTTTTTAAGTTATTAAATGGTGTGAGTAGTAAGTTCATGTGAATAATTGACCTTATTTTTTATCGCATGGTGGGGGAGTAAGCTTTTCCATTAGGGAATATTCACGCTCATCGGTGATAGCATCATTGATGAGAGATTCGATTTGATTAAGGAAATGATGTAGATCGAGCGTTGGCGCTTGTTGTTGCGCTGCTATATAGTCGCTATTGGCGTAATATCGATTCAGAGTTTTCAGCTCTCCTTGCTCCTCCTCGCTGCTGTTAGCAAATTCTACTTCACTTTGAGTTATCTATAGTAGTTTATCCAATGTCATAAGAATGGCATTGACTCAATTCTTGTGCTCTTGAGGTTGGCGGGAAGGCAGCCACAGCTCATTAGCGCTATGGTCGATATGACGTTCAATATTAATGGCAAGGTTGAGATATTGTTCCCATGCCTGATTTGCCTGATTACTGCGCACGAAGTGGTAATCGTTACGATCTGAGGCATAAAATATCACTGCTGCTAGGTACAACGTGATGGAAAAAAGCGTTATTAAGGCAATAGCGAACTTGGCTCTATACATATGATCATTATAACGGAATAGAGTTAAAGGCTAGATGAGGATTCGATTAAGAAAAGATGAGTCACCTTACATTGCTGTACCTAGGGTTTAGCTTGATGTTTATTAGGAATGGGGCTTAACTTAATGAACATCCCAAAGGAGAGTATTATGAAAAAGCGGTGGTGCAGTGGTACGTTTTTGATCCTAATTACTTGTTTGAGTGAAGCAGCTGTCGCAGCAGAGCAGAGTGAAAAAGGCCATTGGTACATCTCTGCAAAATATGGCACAGCGATGGTGGAGAAAGCCTATTCTGAAGAGAGCTTTCAAAATACCAGCTGGCAGTTTGACGATGGAGATCATTTGGCTCTGGCTGTGGGGTCAGAATATGGTCCATTTCGCTTTGAGGCAGAGTATTCGATTCGTGTACTGGAAGTATTATACTCTACCTGCAAGGGGAGTAGTTGTAGCACCTCAAAAAGTGCATTAGATGGTGATCAGGACCAACAAAGTGGCTTGATTAATTTGTATTGGTCGCCTGATATCACTGCGCCATTTCAACCTTATCTGGTTGGTGGATTAGGCATTACACGCATTGAGTGGAAGAATATCGGCGGTAGTATGGAGGCCAAAGATACGGTTTTTACTTATAAACTGGGTACCGGCCTAAGAGTAGACCTGACACCAAAGATGGGTATGAGCTTTAACTATAGTTATCTTAAACCTGCTAATGTTACCGTTTTTGATAATAGTGATACTCCTTACAGTATGACTGATCAGCAGCTACATGTTTTCGACATTGGGGTGGAATACCGCTTTTGGTAGAGGTCTGCGTTGTGATTGAGAACCAGCCTGAAAGTCAGAGCGGTGATTAGGCTTCTTCAAGGGTTTCCTAAATACTCAGTCAGTAGCATGGTCATAGTTTGATGAAGCACCTATATATTGATGTGTTAAAAACAAAAAAGGCCTATTATACAGGCCTTTTTTGTTTCTTATAATGGTGTTTAAATCTCGAATTCACCTACCATATTGCGCCAATACTGATCATCATTATCGAAGAGTCGATTGACTTCAGCAGGCCCCCAACTGCCTGCGGAGTAGGTGTGGATAAAGTCCCGTTCCATTGACCAAACCTTCAGGATTGGGTCGACGACTTTCCAGGCCCAATTGACCTCGTCATAACGTAAGAATAGGGTGCTATCACCTTCAATTGCATCTAATAGTAGTGCCTCGTAAGCATCCAGTTTTACATCACTGGCACGACAGTAGCTGGCATCCATTTGGGTGGTGCGGATCTTCATCTCTAATCCTGGCTCTTTTACTTGCACGACAAAGCGCAGGCATTCATTTGGTTGAATGCCTAGTACTAGCCAGTTGGGTTCAAAGCGCTGGATCTGGGTTTCCTGAAACAGTTGCTGTGGTGGTCGTTTAAAGCGAATGCTGATGACAGAGCTGTCTTGTGACATACGCTTACCGGTGCGTAGATAGAAGGGAACACCTTTCCAGCGCCAGTTATCCACGTAGAGTTTGAGGGCAGCATAGGTTTCTGTGGTACTGTTATGGGGTACATTAGCCTCTTCCAGATAACTACAGACCTTTTTGTCGCCTACCATGCCATGGGTATATTGAGCGCGGAAGGCGTGAGCATGTACAGCATGCTGGGGGATTGGACGTACTGACTTTAGTACTTTTACCTTTTCGTCACGTACAGAATCTGCATCCATCGCAGCAGGGGGTTCCATGGCTACAAGCGTCATCAACTGCATCAAGTGGCTTTGAATCATATCGCGCATAGCACCCGCACCGTCATAGTAGTCAGCGCGATTCTCGATACCTTTGGATTCCGAATGGGTGATCTGTATGTGGTCCACGTAGTTACGATTCCACAATGGCTCTAACAATAAGTTAGCGAAGCGGAATGCGAGTACATTTTGAACAGTACCTTTACCCAGATAGTGGTCGATACGGTAGATTTGGCTTTCAGCAAAATCTCTATGCATGCGCTCATCCAGCATTTGGGCACTTTCCAAGTCGTAGCCAAATGGTTTTTCCACGACGATACGTCGCCAACCACTCTCTTCATTGTTTAGTCCGACATCAGAGAGATGTTGGCTAACAGTGCCAAACTCTGCTGGACGTATCGCCATGTAGAAGGCGATATTATCAGGCAGATCTGAGCTGTCGTTGATTAATGCTTTTAGTCGAGCATAGGCTTTGGGATCGGTAAGATCCCCTTGGAAATAGCGCAATCTTTCGCTGAAGGTGCGAAATACATCATCATTGATGCCGCCGCGTGCTTTGCTTTCCAGATAGCCTTTGACCTGTTCACACCATGAGTTATCGTCCCATTCGCGACGGCCGATGGCGAGTATTTTCATTCCATCTGGCAGTTTTCCCGCCTCTTCCAAATGGTAGAGGGCAGGAAGTAGTTTAATCTGTGAGAGGTTGCCGGTTGCACCAAAAATAACAAAGGTACATGGTTCGATCATGGTGATCTCCTGTGGCTGGATATGTTATTTGGCACTCTTCATCGCGTGCCCGCCAAAGGCGTTACGCATCATTGATAACATTTTGTTGCCATAGTCTCCGTTCCCTTGGCTGCCAAAACGAGCATGGATGGAGAGGGAGAGTACTGGCGCATAGATACCTTGGTCGATGGCTTCGATACAAGTCCAACGGCCTTCTCCAGAGTCGGAAACGAAGGGATCGATAGCAGTGAGTTTTTGGTCCTCTTTCAGGAAATCGGCAGTGAGATCCAATAACCAGCTGCGAACGACTGAACCATGACGCCAAGCTTCGGCGAGCCCTGCTAAATCCAGGTTAAACTCTTTTTTGCTCTCCATAATGGCAAAGCCTTCGGCCATTGCTTGCATCATGCCGTACTCAATACCGTTGTGAACCATTTTGGTATAGTGACCAGAACCACAGGGGCCAGCATGAATCCAGCCATGATCTGCGCCAGGAGCGAGTACTTTTATGATGGGTTCGATTACCGTGAAATCTTCTTTGGCACCACCCACCATCATGCAATAACCGTTATCCAGGCCCCATACTCCGCCAGAGGTGCCAGCGTCCATAAAGCTTATTCCATGCTCTGCCAGCATGTCGTGACGACGTTGGGTATCATGGTAGTTTGAGTTACCACCATCGATAACAATATCACCTTTATTTAAGAGAGGAATCAGTTGTTGGATCATCTGTTCAGTAGGAGCACCGCAGGGTAGCATTAGCCAAACAATGCGTTGTCCTTCCAATTTGCTAATGGCATCTTCTACTGAGTTTGCGGCGATCATCCCTTCTTCTGCTGCCAGGGTGTTGACAATTTCCGGTGAGCGATTGAAGCCAACAACTTCGATACCACCGCGACAGAGACGACGGGCCATATTGCCGCCCATTTTACCAAGGCCGATGAGTGCCATTTTCATGGGAGAGATTCCTTACGTTAATTAAATGGTATTCAGATTGGTTAATACTAATAAAAATTGTACCGGAGGTCGGCTATTTTTAGAATTAGGATCTGTGCTGAGTGTGTATTTGATCGACACTTGCAGCACCTGACGATGTTTTCAGTAAAATTTAATCGATCCCCTTTGCCACTATATTCGTCATTAACTATTAATAGTTTAGTGGTACTTTCTCTGAACGCTGGAATGGCCTATCATTACAATCGATTAGGCCTATATCCAGTCTAATGGCTTTGTGTGACATTATCTAGAGTGAGGTGGAGTTAAGGATGAATATGCAAGATGTGCGTACTATCGCAAAAGAGCGTGGGGTAAAGGTGGGTAAGTTAAAGAAGTTTGAGCTGATCCGTGAAATCCAAACTCAAGAAGGTAACTTGGCTTGTTATGCCACAGATGTGGATGGGTCCTGTGATCAGCAGGGGTGCCTATGGCGTGCCGATTGTGCCAGCACTGCACAAAAGGCTGCCAATTAAGCCGGTGTAGTGGTTGAGACCGGAGGAGGGTCGGTCTCAACCATTTTTTATCCACGCAGTTGCTGGGCTTTTTCGTAAAGCTCGACATATTGTAGTGCACTGGTTTTCCAGTCAAACTTTTGCTTCATTCCTGTTTTACATAGCTGCTGCCATAGCTTTGGCTGATGGTAAAGCTGGATAGCATAGTCTAAAGCCCAGCAAATCGCATGGGTATCCGCATGATCAAAGACAATGCCGGTTGCCGTTTTGTTTTCGATATTATCATCGCTGGCATGAATGACAGAATCAGCCAACCCTCCAGAGCGACGTACAATAGGCACGGTGCCATATTTCAGACTATAGAGTTGGTTAAGGCCACATGGCTCAAAGCGTGATGGCATCAGGAATATATCTGCACCACCTTCAATACGATGTGATAAGGATTCATCATAACCTATCTGTACAGATATCTTATCTGGGTGCCACTCTGCCCATTGCTGTAATTGTTGCTCAAAGTGCTTTTCACCACTTCCCAAGATTATTAGCTGCATATCATGATGAATAAGATGCGGGATGGCATTGATGAGCAGATCAATCCCTTTCTGTTCGACTAAGCGGGCAACCAAGCCTATCACCGGTACATTTTCCCGCTCTGGCAATCCCCGGTCTTTCTGTAGGGCCAGCTTGTTCTTCACCTTATCTTTTAAGGTACGGGAGTTGTAATTGTGGGTGAGGAATTGATCTTTGTTGGGGTCCCAGTCGTTGTAATCTACACCATTTAAAATACCGTATAGGCGATCTTTGCGATGACGTAGCAGTGGGTCCAGGCCATAGCCATATTCGAAGCTCTGAATTTCATGGGCATAGGTGGGGCTGACGGTGGTGATGATATCTGCACAGGCGATCCCTCCTTTGATCATATTCAATAGTCCGTGGTATTCCATACCATTCATATGCCATAGCTCCCAAGGGAGTTGTAGCTGTTCAAACACCGCTTTGTCATAAACGCCCTGATAGGAGAGGTTATGGATGCTGAATAGGGTGGCTGGGCGCTCTGTTTCTAGGCTTAAGAGCGCTGGTACCAGGCCGGTTTGCCAGTCGTTGCAATGTACGATGTCTGCTTGCCAATCGAGGTTTGCACGATTTTGAGCTAACTCAATAGCGGCACGGGATAGTAGGGCAAATCGATGAGGGTTGTCTGGCCACTCCTCTCCTTGCAGAGTCATGTATGGATTGCCTGGGCGATCAAAGGCTGCCGGGTAATCAATTAGCCAGAGCTTTACCTGACTCTCAGGTAGTTTTCCTTCCAGGACTTTGACCGGATACTCTGCGGTAGGGAGGTGTAGTTCGCTGACAACTTGCAAGTCCTCGCACTTTGTCAGAATATTATGGTACGCAGGAATAACCAAGCGTACATCATGTTTTAACTTTTTTATTGCAATGGGCAGGCTGCCCGCAACATCAGCCAAGCCTCCAGTTTTAATTAATGGGTGGGCTTCGCTGCTGACAAAAAGAATATTCATAAACGATCTACTTCACTCGTTGTTAAGCTTTAAAACCAGTGCTGCTAAGGGGGGCAGGGTTAGGCTGACAGAGTAGGGGCGCCCCATCCATTCTTGTTCATCCGTATGAATCGCCTCACCATTACTAAGATTGCTGCCGCCATAAAAGGTGGAATCTGAGTTTATCACTTCACGATAGCTGCCTGCATGGGGAACACCCAGACGATAATTTTCTCGGGGAATGGGGGTACAGTTTAAGACAATCAGATAACTCTCTTCACCATCACTGCGTAAATAGCTGATTACCGATTGAGCGGCATCATGGCAATCGATCCATTCAAAGCCTTGTGGTTCGAAGTCGAAATGATGTAGTGGCTTAGCATCGCGATAGAGGTGGTTCAGATCTCGTACCAGGGTCTGAATACCTTTATGGTGGCTATAATCCAGCAGGTGCCATTCCAAGCCTTTGGCATAGTTCCACTCTAGCCCTTGGCCAAATTCACAGCCCATAAATAGTAGTTTTTTACCCGGATAGGTAAACATATAGGTATAGAGGAGGCGTAGGTTGGCGCAACGCTGCCACTCATCTCCCGGCATCTTATTGAGCATGGAGCCTTTGCCGTGTACCACCTCATCGTGAGAGAAAGGGAGCATGAAGTTTTCACTAAAGCTATAGAGTAGGCCAAAGGTGAGTTTGTCATGGTGGTACATGCGATAAACCGGGTCCTGACTGAAGTACTCCAGAGTGTCGTGCATCCAGCCCATATTCCACTTCATACTAAAGCCTAATCCACCCACATAGGTAGGACGCGTTACCTGAGGCCAAGCAGTAGACTCTTCGGCCACGATAAAGGTGCCAGGGCAAGCACCGTGAGTAACACTATTAAGGTCTCGTAAGAAGTCAATTGCTTCAAGGTTTTCGCGACCGCCATACATATTAGGCACCCAGTCCCCCTCTTCACGGGAGTAGTCCAGGTAAAGCATAGAGGCCACGGCATCTACCCGCAGTCCATCGATATGAAACTCTTCCAACCAATATACCGCACTAGCCAATAGGAAGTTTCTCACCTCGTTGCGACCATAATTATAGATGAGAGTGCCCCAGTCGCGGTGCTCACCCTTACGTGGATCTTCGTGTTCGTAAAGTGGTGTGCCGTCGAAGCGGGCCAGGGCAAAGCTGTCTTTGGGGAAGTGGGCGGGTACCCAATCCAGAATCACACCAACCCCCTGTTGATGTAAGTAGTCCACAAAGTAGCGGAAATCATCTGGCGTGCCGAAACGGCTGGTAGGGGCAAAGTAGCCGGTGGTTTGATAGCCCCATGAGGCATCCAGTGGGTGCTCTGTGATGGGGAGTAGCTCAATGTGGGTAAACCCCATTTCTTTGGCATAATGAGCAAGCCGGTGGGCTAGCTCGCGATAGTTGAGGAAAGCGCCATCTTCATCCTGTTGCCAGGAGCCTAGGTGTACTTCATATACACTGCTTGGGTTATGCAACCAGTTACTTTCTTGATGCTGGGCCTTCCATTCACCATCTTGCCATGGGTATTCACTGTTTTGGGGAATAATGGCTGCACTTTCCGGGCGAAGTTGGAACTGCTTGCCGTAAGGGTCAGTTTTAACTAATACATCGCCGCTATCACGGTTGCGGATTTCAAATTTATAGAGAGCACCTTCACCCAGGCCAGGGATGAATAATTCCCATATTCCACAACCTCCCCGGCAGCGCAATGGATTGACCCGTCCATCCCATTGGTTGAAGTCTCCGATTACACTGACTCGTTCTGCATTGGGTGCCCAGACGCTGAACAGAATACCTTGGATGCCATTTACTTCATGATAATTGGCGCCGAAAACATTGTAAGCGTGCCAGTGTTTTCCTTCTCCAAATAGGTGTAGGTCCAGATCGCCTATTTGTGGAGGAAAGCAATAGGGATCGTAGTTAAGATGCTGTTCCCCCTGCTTATTCTGCCAGCTTAGCTGGTAGTGATGGGGAACTTTGTTTTTTTCACCAGTCCAAACAAAAAAATCGCTCCCTGCTATGCGTGTAAATGGTGCATTGAATTCGTGTAGGGTGACGGATTCTGCATTGGGTAGATAGACAATAATCTTTTCTTTATCTTTACCTGAGGGATGCTTGCCCAGAACGTTGAATGGGTCATGGTGCCGTGCATCGATGATCTTTTGCAGATTGGGGGTGATTTTCATATTTATTTCACGCTTTTATGTTGTGATTGCCGCGGTTTTTCACCACGCACTGGCTTCTCAAAGTTTTTTGTTTCCAATACATCTTTGAGAGGATATTATCATATTCAAATAGTAAAGATATTAAAGGGACCACTGAAAATACCAATCATTACTCTATGTGTGTTCCATGCGCGTTGTAAAACAATAAAACGACAAGTGTTATTGCATATTTCATGAAATAAATAACGGTATTTGTCATTTCCTGATGAATCACCAATTTAGATAACATGTCAAAAGCACCTTGCTTTATCGCTTAGATGGTATCGCCCAATATTGTGATTGGATGGTTCAGGGGAGCCCTAAAAACAGAGGCTGCAGTTGAGTAGCTGTATTGAGGATAAGTAGGGGAGTCTATATGAATCAGATTGAGCCGAGCAGCGCATCACAGGGGCGTTTTGTCAGTAAAATTACCCGCAATACATTGGCCTTGATTATGGCTGGAGGACGTGGATCACGTTTAAAGCATCTTACCGCATGGCGGGCAAAGCCTGGTGTACCTTTCGGTGGCAAGTTTCGCATTATTGATTTCCCTCTTTCCAATTGCATCAACTCGGGTATTCGTCGGGTTGGTATTCTTACCCAATATAAAGCACACTCTCTATTAGGACATATTCAGAAAGGGTGGAATTTCCTACGGGCCGAGTTTGGCGAGTTTGTTGAAATTATGCCTGCACAACAGCGTATTACGGAAAACTGGTATGTGGGAACCGCCGATGCGGTATACCAGAATATTGATATTATCCGTGCGCATAACCCAGAATATGTTTTGATTCTGGCTGGCGACCATATCTACAAAATGGACTACGGTACGATGATTGCGGCGCATGTGGAGTCACAGGCGGATATGACCATTGGTTGTATCGAAGTTCCCATCGAAGAGGCTAAATCTTTCGGGGTGATGTCTGCTAACCAGGATTGGCGCATTACCAAGTTTTCTGAGAAGCCAGATAACCCTGATCCGATGCCTGGTAGCACTGATACCGCTTTGGCTTCTATGGGGATCTATGTTTTCAATACGGCATTTCTTTATGAGCAGCTGATTCGGGATGCCGATACGCCAGGGTCAAGTCATGACTTCGGTAAAGATATTATCCCTAATGCTATCGATAAATATCGTGTCTATGGCTACGCTTTCCGTGATGTACAGACGGGCGGAAATGGCTATTGGCGAGATGTGGGTACGGTGGACTCTTTCTGGCAGGCTAATATTGAACTGGCTGATGTCACGCCGGAGTTAAATCTCTACGACAATGAATGGCCGATTTGGACCTACCAGGAGCAGCTTCCCCCGGCTAAGTTTATTTTTGATGATGATGGTCGCCGGGGAATGGCGGTAGATTCACTGGTCTCTGGCGGGTGTGTTATATCTGGCGCTGAAGTCCGCAAATCTGTTTTATTCTCCATGGTAAGAATTAACTCCTATTCCTACATTGAGGAGAGTGTGGTGTTACCAAATGTGGAGATTGGGCGTAATTGCCGTATCAAGAAGGCGATTATCGATAAGGGGTGTGTGATTCCTGAAGGTACAGTTATCGGTGAAGATGCCGAGAAGGATGCTGAACGTTTCTATGTTTCCGAGAACGGTGTGGTACTGATCACCCCCGAAATGTTAGAGCAGGAGTATAGGCATGTCAGATAAAGGCCGATTGAAGGTGGTGCTGTGCTGGCACATGCACCAGCCGGAGTATCGTGACCTCAGTAGTGGTGAATATCAACAACCTTGGACCTATCTTCACGCAATCAAGGATTACGTGGATATGGCCGCCCATCTTGAGGCTGTGCCTGAGGCGAAGGCAGTTGTTAATTTTGTTCCTATTTTGTTGGAGCAAATTGAGGATTATGCCAATCAGGTGAAAGAGCATCTGGAGAGCAAAAAGTCTATCGGTGATCCGATGTTGAATATGCTGAATCGCTCGGTAATGCCCAATAACTGCGATGTGCGTTTACGATTGGTGAAGAATTGCTTGCGTGCTAATCGTGAGACGGTTATCAACCGCTTTGCTCAATTTAAGCGCTTGGCAGAGATTGCAGATTGGATATTAGGTAATCGTGATGCCATGAGTTATCTTTCGGAGCAATTTTTGGCTGATCTGCTGGTGTGGTATCACTTGGCGTGGTTAGGAGAATACGTACGCCGGAAAGATGAGCGTATCAAGCGCCTGATTGAAAAAGGCAGCAACTTCACCATGTATGATAGAAATATATTAATGCAGGTGATTGGTGAACTTCTCGAGGGTCTGATTCCGCGTTATCGCCGTCTTGCAGAGCGAGGGCAACTTGAACTTGCCATGACTCCTTACGCCCACCCCATTGCTCCACTTTTACTCTCAATTGATTCTGCCCGTGAGGCCATGCCAGAAGTGACATTGCCGCTGTTGCAGGCCTATCCTGGTGGAGAGGAGAGGCTACGCCGACATATTGTGCATGGGCAGAAGGTATTCAAGCGCTTCTTTGGTTTTATCCCCAAGGGAATATGGCCTGCGGAGGGGAGTGTTTCAGAGCGTGCTTTGGAGGTTTTTGAGGAATACGGTTTTGATTGGGCGGCAACTGGTGAGAATGTGATGCGTAATAGCATCAATCAGTACGGTTGTGCTCTGGATGGCTTGGAGTGTCGTGGTTCGCACCAAGCGTATCAGGTGAAGGATCAAGATATTCGCATATTTTTCCGCGATGATGGTCTTTCCGATATGGTGGGTTTCACCTACTCTACGTGGCATGCCGATGATGCTGTGGGTAACCTAGTTATGAATCTGCAGAATATTGCAGAACATTGTAAAGATATGCCGGGAAGTGTCGCCTCTATTATTCTGGATGGAGAGAATGCCTGGGAGTACTACCCCGAGAATGGCTATTATTTTCTTAGCGCCCTCTATGAGAAGTTGGTGGAAACGCCGGGTCTCGAGTTGGTAACTTATTCCGATGTGGTGAAAGAGGAGATCCCAGCGGGGAACCTATTAGGTTTGGTTGCTGGGAGCTGGGTGTACGGGACCTTCTCTACTTGGATCGGTGATAATGATAAAAACCGTGGATGGGATATGCTGGGAGATGTGAAACGTTGCTATGATCGGGTAGTTGCCTCGGGACGCCTTAGCGAAAAACAGTTAGCTGCAGCAGAGCAGCAACTGTTTATTTGTGAGGGCTCTGATTGGTTCTGGTGGTTTGGTGATTATAACCCGGCAGATTCAGTGAGTGATTTTGAGGAGATGTATCGCATGCATCTAGCACGGCTCTATGAATTGCTGGGCGAAGAGCCTCCCGAGTATCTCTCTCATGTATTTACTCATGGAAGTGGCGCTCCAGCGATGGGCGGCACAATGCGACCGGGACAGGCAAGTTAATAGGCGAGAGAGTGTTAAGCCCAAACGATAAACGAAGACGTGCAGGGGTGCTGCTGCACCCCACCTCACTACCCAGTGGCGATATTGGTCCTGATGCCTATCGCTTTGTTGATTTCCTTCACCAGAGTGGTGTGACGCTGTGGCAAATGTTACCCACAGGGCCTACCCATAGCGATGGTTCCCCTTATCAATGTCTTTCCGTTAATGGGGGCAATGAGCTGCTAATTAGCTTGGAATTATTGCAAAAACAGGGCTGGCTCAGTGCTGAACAGATGGTGGCACATCGTACATTGAATCCTGGTGCAATGCGTCGAGCTTGTCTGAGCGACGCCTACCGCTGCTTTATGGAAAAGGCAAGCTCCGCACAGCGTAATGAATTTGACGAATTTTGCCAAGATCATCAGGATTGGCTACATGATTTTGCCCTATATCGAGCACTCCGCCAGATACACCATCTTTGTTCCTGGGTAGATTTTCCTCAGCCACTAAGGGATCGTGAACCTGAAGCATTGGCCCAGGCGGCTATTGGTCTACAGGATAGCCTGATGCGGGTTAAGTTTGAGCAATATGTCTTTTTTACTCAATGGCATGCGTTGAAAGAGTATGCCGCAGAGAGAGGCGTATTGTTATTTGGCGATATGCCAATCTTTGTTGCCCATGATAGTGCTGAGGTGTGGGCGCATCGTGAATATTTCCTGCTGGATGAGCTGGGGCAGCCAACGGTGGTTGCGGGTGTACCGCCAGATTATTTCTCTGATACGGGGCAGCGTTGGGGAAATCCCCTGTATAACTGGCAGGTGATGGCGGAAGATGGTTATCAGTGGTGGATTCACCGCCTGCGAAATCAGATTGAGTTATTTGATGTGGTACGCATTGACCATTTTCGGGGCTTTGAGGCCTATTGGGAAATACCTGCAAGCGAGCCTACCGCGATTAATGGCAAGTGGGTAAAGGGGCCAGATGCCAATTTATTTGAGGCGATTAAATCGGCTCTTGGATCATTGCCTTTGGTTGCAGAGGACTTGGGCGTGATAACCCCTGAAGTGAATGCATTGCGGGAACAGTTTGGTTTACCCGGTATGAAAATACTGCAATTTGCTTTCGATGGTGGACCAGAAAATAGCTATCTTCCCCATAATCATGAATTGTCCAGCGTTGTATATACGGGTACCCATGATAATGATACGACATGTGGCTGGTTTTCCAGTTTGAGTGTACAGCAACAAAATCATGTATTGGAGTATCTTGGTCGCCCGAATGAGGGAATGCCGTGGCCACTGATTAGAGCTGCGCTCAGTTCAGTGGCGTTATGGGCGGTGGTGCCGCTGCAGGATTTGCTAGGGCTGGATTCTGATCATCGCATGAATATTCCTGGCACCTCGGAAGGGAATTGGACTTGGCGCTTTGATTGGCATCAGTTGCAACCGGGTCTCCAGGGGCATTTGAAACATTTGACCTCTCTATACTCTCGCTAATTTACCGATAGTTGGCGTTTGAGGAGGGGCATATCGTTTTTTCGTTATTTCTCGTGTCAGGTATCAGGCTATTGTGATCGTAAAGTGGAAGAAAGAACTACTACTCGCCATAGGCAATAGTGCACAACTTAGCCAGAAAAACTATAAGCTTGTTGGTTTTATAGGATTAGTTGGATTCCCACTTTACTATGTCATTTGGGCATATCTTTTCCCCCAACCATATGAAAGTCTCTTTTTTCGTCTGCTCGGGGCAGTACTGTTTCTGGCTCTTGTGTTAATTGAGCGTTGGCCAAATTCACTAAAACCCTATTTGATGGTCTACTGGTTGGTAGCTGTTACGTATGGTTTGCCGTTCTTTTTTACCTATATGCTGCTGATGAATGGCGCCTCTACTGTGTGGGGGATGTCCTGTATGGCTGCTATCCTATTTTTGTTTTTGGTGATTGATTCTTGGCTACTTATCCTTCTAATTTTCTTTGTCGGTAGTTCTTTAGGGTGGTTGACATACATGGTGATGAGTGGCGTAATGTTGCCACCTCATGGTTATTTTGAGCAGTTGCCGATCTATTTGTTTTCATTGCTTTCAGGGACTATTTTTATTCATCGTAAGGACCTTTTGCGTCGTGAGCGTGAACGTGTTATGCGTGCGATTGGCAGTAGTATGGCTCATGAGCTAAGGACGCCATTGCAAAGTATTCAGAGTGGCGTGGCGGGGTTGCATCGCTATCTGCCCGCGTTACTTAGCGGGTATAAGATGGCGAAAGAGGCGAGGCAGGAAGTCCCTAAAATCCGTAATGCCCATTTAGATGCTATGGGTTCTGTATTGAAGCGAATTGAGAATGAGATCGCCTATTCCCACAGTATTATTGACATGCTGTTGGTCAATTCAGGGAAGCTAAATATTGATAATAGTCGTTTTAGTGAGATCTCAGTAAGAAGTTCGACTGAGTTGGCATTGCGACGATACCCTTTTTCTTCTGAAGAGGAGAGAGGCATGGTAAGGCTGTTATCGGGTGGTGATTTTACCTTTTTGGGATCGGATGTTATCTATTCCCATGTGATTTTTAACTTGGTGAAAAACGCTCTGTGGTTTATCCGAAAGGCAGGCAAAGGGGATATTACCATTCGGATAGTAGCAGATAATGAGAGAAATTGTGTTATATTCCGGGATACGGGGGCGGGTATCTTGCCAGAGGTGCTGCCTTATATTTTCGAGCAATTTTTTTCGACCAGGGATGCGGGAAGAGGGGCTGGGCTTGGCCTTCCTTTCTGCAAAATGGCGATGGAGAGTTTTGGTGGAACCATAGCGGTTCGCACTGAGTTGGGAAACTTCACGGAGTTTCATCTCTGTTTTAGGGGAGTGGAAGATGAGTAGGGATTCTGCACATCCATTTTTTCATCCAACTACGATTGTGGTTGTTGATGATAATCAAGACTATTTAGTGAATTTTAGTCTGCGTCTAAATGAAAATTTGGCCTACCGCCTTTTTTCCTCGCCAATGGAGGCGCTGGAGTGGGTCAATGATTATCCTGCCTCTAATGCCCTTCTAGATAAGTGTTTTGTCCACCGCTCTGATGATATTTTTGATGTAAATAATGACAACCTGATCCAGGTAAATGTCGATGTTCTTAAGGATGAGTTAGGTAACCGCCAGCGTTTTACCGAGAAATCGGTAGTGATTGTTGATTACGATATGCCTGGGATGAGTGGTATTGAGTTTTGTCGTTTGATTCGTGACCCGAATGTGAAAAAGATACTACTGACTGGGGTTGCAGATGAAAAGTTGGCTGTTAAGGCTTTCAATGAGGGGGTCATTGATAAATTTATTATGAAACAGGATGGTGACAGCGTTTCTGCTATTAATGACTTTATCTGTGAATTTCAGAATGCATATTTTGAGGAGAAGGGAGGATTCTTGAAAAATGCATTGCCTGGGGATGCATTTGGTTTTTTATTGAATAATGATTTCTTGAAATTATTCAAAAGCTTGCGGTGTCAGCATGAGATTATTGAGTATTATCTCACCAGTGAGCCTATTGGCTATATGATGCTCAACGCTAAAGGACTGGCGATGCAGTTAATTGTCTTCTCTAGTGAGGAGATGCGTGCCCATAGTGAGTTGGTAAAGGGATACCAGGGGCCAGATGAATTGTATCAGCTGATTAACCGTAATGAGGTGATTCCTTATTTTTGGCAGCATGGAGGATATTATTCTCCTGAGGTGAAAAATTGGCGGAACTACATCTATCCATGCCATCCAATTGATAAAGTAGGGCATTACTTCTATGCGATAGTGGAAGATGCAGACTATTTTTCTACCCAGTTGCAATCGGTGTTTCGCTATAGTGATTATTTAGAGAGCCTCGATGACGAGAGTTAGTCTTTCGTCGAGGCTCTTTTCAATAGCGCTAAATTGAAATCACTTTCTTGGCTGCTGGCCATCTATCAGGCCTGACCTCGTCACGGATATCAGCTAGAGCTTCCAGTAAGTGTGCTATTTCTTGTTTTCCCAACTCAGAGTGTAAAGAGAGTCTAACCATCGAGCGGTTTTTTGCGGTGGCTGGTGCGCAAAAGATAGCGCCGAAGATATCTCTTTTTTCTAGTGCATCGCGCAGCTTCATGGTTTCTCTTTCTGGCCCAGCTTCAAGGGGAATGATTTGGCTTTGCGTGATGCCAACGTTGTAGCCTAAGTCGAGTAGTTTCTGTTTTACATCTTTTGAAAGGGCATGTAGTCGTGCTCGTCTCTCTTGGCTGGCGATAACAATATCCAAAGTTTTTTGTAAGGCAACAATTTCATGGGGAAGTATGGCACTGCTAAATATAGCGGGGAGTGATGTGGACCTGAAATAGTCCCTAAAACGCGAAGAACAGGTGATAACACCAGCTCTTCCTGCAAACGCTTTTGCTAAACTGGCGGTTCTAAAATGTACCCTATCAGCAAGCCCTAATGAGGCAACCAATCCCTCACCATAATCTCCATGAGTGCCTAAGGAGTGGGATTCATCAACAACAAGTATGCAATCGTAGCGTTCGGCAACCTCAACTAACTCAGTCAATGGGCATATGCTGCCACTGGTGCTATAGAGTGAGTCTACAGCAATGATACCACTACCATGTTTTTTAATTTGTCGTTCCAGATGAGCCATATTGTTGTGGTGGAAATGGTAGGCTTTGGCACCTGCACTTTTGACCCCTTCCCAGATCGACATATGCGCGAGGATGTCCAGATAAACAGGAGTATGCTTATCGGCAATGGTTTGCATGAGACCTACGTTAGCGCACCAGCCTGATTGGCATAATATGCTTGTTTCGGATTTTAAAAAAGCCGAGAGTCGGGATTCTAAATTGGCTTGGGGATTATTTCCATGAAGAAAAATACTCGACATTAATAGCCCGTTACCAGTTTTCAAAATAGCGTCTGAGTGGGCTTTCAAGATTTCTGGATGATTGGCGAGAGATAGATAGTCGTTACTCATCAGGATGATAGAGTCTTTATCTGGAACGCGGCCATGCATGATGTGGCGACCCTTCCATGCTTGTTGTACACGGTGAAAATAAAAATCATCTTCACGTTTTTTATAGTTGGCAGCTTCGATTGGGCTTAATAAAACGGTTCCATTATTTTTCATTGCATAGTCCTCTCTTGTGGGTAGGGGAATATTCCCCAATAACAGTATCTCCACTTGGTCAAGTTATATGTAGTATTTTTTTTATGATTTAAGTAGGGGGAGATAGACTGGGAATACCTGAACTGCCTGCTATCTTTAAGAAAGAGGATGGAACTGGGAGATGGATATATGATCGATGACGCTATGTTTGAGATAGGTGGGTGGTATCGTTCTCAGAAGGGGTTATTTGAGATCGTGGCAATGGACATGGATGAGCAGGAGCCGTGTATTGAGATTCAATATTATGACGGGGCGATTGAGGAGTTGGAACTAGAGAGCTGGCGCTTGATGTCGATCGAGCGTGCAGCACCCCCTGAAGATTGGATTGGTCCGTTTGATGATATTGAGCGTTCTGAACTGGATGAGGGTGATATCATCATTTATTCGGAGTCAGAGGGGAGTCTTACGTATTATTGAGGAGTCTCTTCAGAGGTTCCTTAATTTACATGGTTACGAATCTTCTTCTTCTTTAAGCATATCGCTGAAGGTGTGGCGGATTACTGCCAATTCTGCCAGCTGTTGATTGATTAGATTGTTGAGGGTGCCAGCTGGGTAGTTGCCATTAAGATCAGCATCTCCTGCCTCCATTGACATGAGAAGCGTAATGGCCTCATCGGTGGTTTTAACGCCATAGATGTTGAATTTCTGGATTTTGATTGCATCGATAACTTCTTGATCCAGCATTAGATGTTTTATGTTGTCGTAGGGAATGATAACGCCTTGATGGCCATTTAGGCCACGTTGCCGGCAGATTTTGAAATACCCTTCAATTTTTTCATTAACTCCGCCAATGGGTTGAACTTCTCCATGCTGATTGACGGAACCCGTGACGGCAAGGCCTTGATTGATTGGTGTTTCTGCAATCACTGAGAGCAGGGCGCAAAGCTCGGCCAGTGAGGCGCTGTCTCCTTCTATCATGCCGTAGGATTGTTCGAATACTACGCTGGCATGGAGAGAAAGAGGACGGTTGCGGGAGTAGCGGTGGCCAATATAGGAGGCGAGGATCATCATCCCTTTAGAGTGGATGGGTCCCGCCATCTCGACTTCTCTTTCTATATCAATGACTTCACCTTCACCTAGGCGTAGGGTGGCGGTAATTCGGGTTGGTTGACCGAACATGTGATTGCTTAGGCTGATTACGGTAAGGCCATTGATTTGTCCCACTTTTAGACCATCAGTCGCAATATGAATATCACCTCGAATGACCTCTTCATGGAGTCGCTCTGCGAGGCGATTGGCGCGTCTCTCCTGAAGCTTTAGGGCATGTTCAATATCCTCTCGGGTGATGATGTCGACACCACTTCGTTGGCGAGCTAGATAGTCAGCTTCTACTAATAGGTCACTTAGGGTGCTCATATGCGTAGTGAGCTTTTCATTGTCTTCGGCGATACGGGAGGCGTATTCCACCATTCTGGCCACGGCTACCCGGTCTAGAGGGAGAAGCTTTTCATGGCGACAGATGGTAGCGATAAAACGAGCGAAAAGCGGCAGATTCTCTTCATTACGGGGGATTTCATCTTCAAAATCTGCTACCACCTTAAAAAGTTTATCGAATTCCGGGTCGAAGTGGTTAAGTAGGTGGTAGATATGTCGATCTCCCAGTAATACGATTTTTACTTTTAGGGGAATGGGTTCCGGATCCAGGCTCACCGTGCTGGTCAGACTAAGCATCTGGCTGAGTGAATCGATGCGGATCTCATTGGAGCGCAAGGCACGTTTTAGCCCTTCCCAGGCATAAGGCTGGCTGAGTATTTTATCTACATCAAGAATAAGGTAACCACCATTAGCTCGGTGCAGCGAGCCCGGTTTTATGAGGGTGAAGTCGGTGATTAGGGTGCCCATTTGTGAAAGATGCTCTACACGCCCAACCAAGTTTTGGTAGTTGGGCTGATCTTCGTAGATAACGGGTACCAGTTGTGACTCATCATGACTGATCAGTAGGTTTACCCGATAGCGGGTAAAAGGGGCTTTACGGTGTTCTGCCTGACTGAGCAGGGCGATGCCGATCTCCTCAGGTTTACGGAAGTTATTAATATTATCAAGAATGTCTGTTTCCATGCGCTCAAGGTGTTTTATCACCTCAGGCAGGTCATGGTAGCGGGCTTCCAGTTCGTGAATGGGGGCATGAATGGTAATGCGTAGGGTGTCTCGATTAACCTCTTTGACCTTATTGCGGCTCTCTTTTGCCCAGAGAGGAAAGCGTTCTAATACCCGGCGTAGTCGGGTTTCCAATTCTTCGATAAGGGTTTCAAATTGCCGTTTTTGCTCTTCCGGTAGCTGGTTAAATTGTTCAGGTTCTAGGATTTCATTGTTCTGAGTAGGGGCAAAAACGAAGCCATCAGCGGTCCTTAAGAGTTTAATATCCGCTTTTTCTGCGTCTTCCTGAATCTCACTAACCGCTCTTTGTTGGCGGTTTTTTAATTCGTTTTCAATGGTCTCAATACGTGATTGATATTCGCCGCTCTCAAAAGCACTGGTGATGGCGCTTTGCAGTTCTTCGATGAGGCGGTCGAGATCGCGGCGCAGTTTTATGCCTCTTCCTGAGGGGAGGCATAGAGTATGGGGTTTTTGTGGCTGGTCAAAATTATGGACATAGCACCAGTCGTTGGGAAGAGAATGACTGCGAGCCTCTTGCTCCAGAAATTGCCTTACAAGCGTGTGTTTGCCACTCCCTGGAGGGCCCATGACATAGAGGTTATAACCATCACGCTGGATGCCAATGCCAAATTTAACTGCTTGAGCGGCCCGATCCTGACCAAGCATGCACTCTAGGTCTGCCAACTGTTCGGTGTTATCAAAGTCCAGTAGCTGGGGATTGCAGCAATGGTAGAGCTGCTCTGGTAATAAGGCGAGGTGTTTGCCCGGATTGCTCATGTTTGGCCTTTATCTTTATTAGCATCCTTTGCGGGATATAGGTTTATTGATGGGCGGACTAAATTTTACGTTTTGAAGAAGTGGAGAATTTCCCGGATCTCATTTGCCGCTTCCTTGAGGCTTTGAATACTTTCTTCCGGTGTTAGCCCAAGCGTTTTAAAAGCGGCGATTTCTCCCCATTTGACTTTAGGGCGAGGGCCGCACACGTGCACAGTGCTATGTAGATTTGCCACCATTACCACGTCGATGAGTTCTGGCATGACAGAGGACTCGCGCTGTAGATCTTCATGTTCTGCTGCAACGGTGATAAAAGAATCTGGAAACTTCCAGCTTTCTAGTATCCGTTTACCAATGAGAGTATGGGTTTCTCTGAGTGCTTTGTTTAACTCATCTTCATTTTCGATAATTTCTGGAAAATGGACTGCATGCTCTAGTATTGGTAATACGCCGATATCATGTAACAGCCCTGCTAACATCGCTTCATCAGGTTTGAGTGATGTGTAGTTACGGGCAAGAATGTAACTTAGGGCGGCAACCTGCGTATTGTGTTTCCACAAGAGCGATATTTTTTCACGGAGGAAGGGGGATTTGGGGTGGTGCGCCTGCTCTACCAGCATGACGGTAACCAGGCTGCGCACCAGAGAGTGGCCCATGCGTAGGATCGCAGTGCTGAGATCTTCTATGGGCTCACGCCCCCGAAACATAGGACTGTTGGCGACTTGGATGATGCGGGCTGAAATGGCGGCATCCATGCTCACTGCTTTAGCAATATCCGTGACGGTCGCCTTAGGGTTATCCAACAGCGAATGCACCTTTAGCGCTACATCTGGGAGGATGGGTAGCTTCAGGGATTTCTCCTCCAAATTTTGCAGGAGGCTATCGATAAATTCAGCCGATGTTGTAGTCACACTTTAAGTCCTTCCTATATGCCGTTGGCAGTTATTGTTATTTTTGCCTTTGGCAGGCCATTTCTTTTGCTTATGCCTATTCATCGGTTGTTTGATAGGGAAGTTTACCTATTTTTACAACGTCTTCATGGTTGCTTGCCAGCGAAAGGGCGGCACTTTCTGCATCTTCAATACGCAGTACTGCCAACAGCTCAAACCCCTCATCAGCAGATGGCTGACAATCAACAACTTTACCTGAAATTTCACCACTCTCTTTGTTGATGATCTCATCGCCAGGTTTGGCACCCTCATGATTGTCAAGGTGAGCCAAATACATGCTGCGTTTGAGTTTGCCAAGATATTGGGAGCGGGCTACTACCTCTTGTCCCGGATAGCAGCCTTTGGTGAAGCTGAGGGCGCCGATGCGATGCATATTGGCGGTTTGTGGTACAAATGCTTCGCTGGTTTCTGGGTAGATATTGGGTATGCCATTGAGAATATCATGTAGTTGCCATTGGTAGCTGCCTACCGGGGCGCCTTGAACATCCAGTCGTTGCCAAGCGGATTTGATCTCATCAAATTCGCCTATCAATTGGAAGCGAGGAAATTGACCGGGAACTCGGATGATAGTTAGCTTATCCTGTTGTATTACCTCATCATTCCCTTTGGGGAGTTGAGGGCGGATTGCGCTTAGCTCCTGCTCGATGGTTGGCCCACTGCAACCAATGGTGATAAAGCTGTTGCTGGCATCCACAATGTCAACTTTTGCTCTCAGCTTATACATCATTAACTTTTTGAGAATGGGTTCAATCTGTGAGGCTGGGAGCTGTAAGTAGTAGCTATCTCCGCGCATAAAGAGACGGAAGTTGGCAATGATGCGGCCTTTTGCCGTACAGAATGCGCTGAGTTGACTATGCGTCTCTGTTACATCCCGTACATCGTTGCAGAATAGATTCTGCAGAAAGCCCAGAGCGTCCTCTCCATGAACACCAATTAGGCCCAATTGACTGAGGTCCATGAGGGTATTTCCAACGGTCGATACCCGTGATTCACGTTCCGGGTTGCCGAAATGGGCGACGATGCCGTTTGCAAATACCGCACCTGCGTCATGTTCTAAAAATGCTTTCCAGTTATCTTTCATTACGTTATCCCATCATAGGTGAAGGAGAATTGGGGTGGACAAAAGCCAATCCAGTGATAATACTATATTTACTTGCCGGATAAATTGAGGCAAGTCATTCTAAATAACAAGTGTCGTAATCATTGATGAATAATAATAAGCAACGGCCCGTTTTCCTTAATTTGACGAAGATTCGCTTGCCTGTGACCGGGATAGTTTCGATATTCCATCGTATCACTGGTGTATTGTTAGCAATATCTATTCCATTGCTCATCTACCTTTTTGATCTCTCTCTGCGTAGTCCTCAGGGGTTTGCTGAAGTGCAGGCTTTATTACAGTTGCCTTTGCTAAAGGTGATGTTGACTGCAGCTGCCTGGGCATTGGGGCATCATATGATTGCCGGGGTGCGCTTCCTACTGATTGATCTGGATATTGGTGTGACGAGGTCTGTTGCACGGCAGACCGCTTGGCTTACCCATGGTGGGGCCGCGATCATCCTGGTTATTGCAATAATGGTGATATGGCTATGAGATGGGGATTAGGAGGCTTTCGTCCTTGGCTGATGCAGCGCATCAGTGCGGTTTATATGTTGGTTTTCCTGCTGGCATTCCTGATGGGTATCGCCAGTTGCCCCCCTAGTGACTATCAGGCATGGCGGGATTTGTTTGCAAATCCTGTTGTGTGGATGGCGACGGCCATGTTTTTTGTCGGTTTGTTCATTCACGTATGGGTGGGCTTGCGTGATGTGATTCTTGATTATATCCACAATGTCGTTATTCGGGTGTTGTTGCTGGTGGCATTGGGGACGGTTTTGATTGGCCTGGGCCTTTGGGTATTCCGGGCACTATTTGTAGTGATTTCCCTATGAGCATAGCAAGAAGACGATTTGACGCCCTGGTAATTGGTTCCGGTGGCGGAGGCCTGAGAGCCGCGTTACAACTTTCCCAGGCTGAGGCCAATGTGGCGGTGGTCTCAAAGGTGTTTCCCACTCGTTCCCATACCGTGGCGGCTCAGGGGGGGATTAATGCGGCACTGGCCAATGTTTTGCCAGACAATTGGCATTGGCATATGTACGATACCATTAAAGGTAGCGATTATCTGGGGGATCAAGATGCTATTGAGTATATGTGTCGTGCCGCCTCCAAGCTGGTTATCGAGTTGGAGCATGCCGGAGTGCCATTCTCTCGCTTAGATAACGGCAAGATTTATCAGCGCCCCTTTGGTGGTCAGAGTCAGAACTTTGGTGGTGACCAGGCTGCCCGAACTTGTGCAGCCGCTGACCGTACTGGACACGCCATTCTTCATACCCTTTATCAGCAGAATATCCATGCTAAGACCCATTTCTTCGATGAGTATTTTGCTATCGATCTGATTCGTGACCAGTCCGGCGCTATTCTAGGGGCTGTTGTATTAGAGATCGAGACGGGTGAGCCGTTGATTATCGAGGCTAAGACCACACTGTTGGCAACGGGTGGTGCAGGCCAGATTTTCCGTACCAATACCAATGCCCGTATCAATACCGGGGATGGCCTGGGAATGGCGCTACGTGCCGGTATTCCCTTGCAGGACATGGAGTTCTTCCAGTTCCATCCTACTGGTATCGCCGGTAAGGGGATGTTGATTACCGAAGGGGCCCGTGGAGAGGGAGGCTATCTTCTTAATAAGGATGGGGAGCGCTTTATGGAGCGTTATGCCCCCCATGCTAAAGATCTTGCTTCCCGAGATGTGGTGAGTCGCTCCATCTATACCGAGGTAAAAGAGGGACGTGGTTGTGGTGAAAATGGCGACTATGTATTGCTGAAGCTGGACCACCTCGGGGAAGAGGTGGTCCAGAAACGCTTGCCAGGTATTCGTCAGACGGCCAAAACCTTCCTGGGGGTCGATCCTGCCTTTGAGCCGATTCCTATCTATCCAACTGCCCATTACACCATGGGAGGCATTCCGACTAACCGCTTTGGTCAGGTGGTATCTCCAATGGGTAGCTCTCCTGAAGAGGTTGTTCCAGGGCTATATGCGGCAGGTGAGTGTGCTTGCGTTTCGGTGCATGGCGCTAACCGTCTGGGTGGCAACTCCTTGCTGGATATTGTGGTGTTTGGCCGGGCGGCGGGTAACCACATCATCGAATACCTGAAAGAGAACCGTCAACACCGTCTTCTGGATATGGAAAGCGTGGAAAGGGCGTTATCTCGTTTGTCCCGCTGGGATCAGCAGGGAGAGGGTGAAAGTGTGGCAGCCCTTAAGGCTGAACTACAGAAGACGATGGAAGATTACTGTGGTGTGTTCCGTAATCAAACGATTCTGGATCAGGGAGTGGAGAAGGTGATGCAGATTCGTGAGCGCCTGAAAGATGTGCGTTTGCAGGACCACAGTAAGGTATTCAATACAGCTCGTATCGAGGCGCTAGAGCTGGAGAACCTAGTGGAAGTGGCGCTGGCAACTGTGATGTCTGCTGCTGCCCGTACTGAAAGCCGTGGTGCCCACTCCCGCACTGATCACCCTGAGCGGGATGATGTTCACTGGTTAAAACATAGCCTCTGTTTTACCGATGATCTGCGTATGGAGTACAAGCCAGTACGTATGAAGCCGTTAACGGTTGACTCCTTCCCACCCAAACCACGGGTCTATTGATCACAAGAGGTAATTATGCGATTCCTGATCCAACGTTTTAATCCAGAGACGGATAAAAAGCCTTATATGCAAGAGTATGAGGTCAATGTTACACCGGGCATGAAGTTACTCGATGCGCTGAAGGCAATTCGTGCTCAGGATGAGACACTTGGCGTGCGTTACTCCTGTGGTGAAGGGGTATGTGGCTCGGATGCATTGAATATCAATGGTACCAATGGACTCTCATGTATTACTTCGATCAGTGATTTGAAAGAGCCTATTGAGATCCGTCCAGTGCCGGGAATGCCGATTATTCGTGACTTGATTGTTGATATGAGTCAGTTTTTCCACCAATACCGTGCGGTGAAGCCATACCTGATTCGCCATGATCCAGAGCCTGAAACCGAGGTATTGCAGTCTCCCGAGGAGCGGGATAAGTTGGATGGGCTATATGAGTGTATCCTTTGCGGTTGCTGTTCTACCTCCTGTCCCTCATTTTGGTGGAACCCGGATAAATTTCGGGGGCCTGCAGCATTGCTTCAGGCATGGCGCTTTTTGGCGGATAGTCGGGATCAGGCAACTGCGATCCGTTTGGATGAGCTGGAGGGGCCATACCGTCTTTATCGTTGTCATACCATTATGAATTGTGTGAATGTCTGTCCTAAGGAACTTAATCCCACTAAGGCGATAGGCAACATCAAGACGTTGATGTTGAAACATTCTGTATGAGCGAGTTGTCACGTCTGAAATGGCGGTGCCGGCGCGGCATGCTGGAGCTGGATCTGATGTTAGGTGGCTTTTTGGATAATTGCTACGAAAGTGAGTCAGCTTCAGTGCAGCAGGCTTTTCAGGAATTGCTTGGGTATCAGGACCAGCAGCTGCAAGAGTTGCTGTTTGGTGAGGCTCAGGTGGAAGAGGCAAGGATTGCCGATGTCATCCAGCGTATCAAAGATCAGCCCCTTATTCATTGAGTTAACCTCTTCCCGTTATTTAGCCTGCTTATTGCTGTTGAGTTATGGTGGTGCCGGCGCATTGCTGTTTTTCTTGCCTCTATCGGTTTGGTTTGTTATTCCGCTTCTTTGTCTCTTGTCGTTTGATGGTTATCGCCACTGGCGGCTGAGTGTCAAACGAAATGATCCTCGAGCTATTGTGCGTTTGGCATGGTATGAGGAAGATGAGTGGAGTCTGTGGCGGCGAGATGGATCGCAGATGACTTGCCAGGGGTTGAGGCAGAGTGTTAATTATCCCCAGTTGGTAGTGCTTAATTTCTCTACTGGCTTCAATTTAGTGCTGCTCCCAGATTCGGCGGATAGGGAGCAGCTGCGTCGCTTGCGGGTTCGCCTTAGGATGGAAGCGGGGCATTCACCGGAGTCAGAATGGTCGGGCTAGGTGTGCGGCTGTTATCACACTCTGGATAATCCTGAGTGTAGTGCAGACCTCGACTCTCTTTGCGGCGCAGGGCGCTTTCGACAATCAGTTCTGCGATGATGACCAAGTTACGCAGCTCGATCAGGTCATTGCTGATGCAGTAGTGACTGTAGTGCTCATCAATCTCACCCTTCAAAAGATCGATACGACGTTTGGCATGCTGCAAGCGCTTATTGTTGCGCACGATACCAACGTAATCCCACATGCAGCGGCGCAGTTCGTCCCAGTTGTGGGAGACCAATACAGCCTCACGAGCCTTGGTGACCTGACTTTCATCCCACTGAGGAGGTGTGATGACTTCGTAGAGTTGTGCAAGGTTTTGTTGAATATCTTCAGCGGCGGCTGAGGCATATACTAGGCATTCTAGTAGGGAGTTGCTAGCCATGCGATTGGCACCATGAAGCCCTGTGTAGGAGGCTTCTCCTATGGCATATAGTCCCTTAATATCGGTGCGTCCTTTAAGGTCGGTCATAATGCCACCACAAGTGTAGTGAGCGGCAGGTACTACAGGGATCCGCTCACAAGTGATGTCTATGCCATATTTTAGACAGCGTTGATAAATATTGGGGAAGTGCTCAACGATGAAGCTGGCTGGCTTGTGGGTGATATCCAGATAAACGCAGTCACTGCCCAGGCGCTTCATCTCGGCATCGATAGCGCGTGCAACAATATCACGAGGAGCCAGCTCGGCTCGTTCATCATAACGGGGCATAAAGCGCTCGCCGTTCTCCAGCTGAAGTGTGGCGCCTTCACCACGAAGGGCTTCTGTTACCAAGAATGATTTTGCCTTGGGATGATAGAGACAGGTGGGATGAAATTGGATAAATTCCATGTTGGCAACACGGCAACCGGCCCGCCAAGCCATGGCAATGCCATCCCCAGTGGAGACATCGGGATTGCTGGTGTAGAGGTATACCTTGCTGGCCCCTCCTGTTGCCAGAACGACATTGCGGGCACTGAAGGTCTCCACGCGATTGTGCTGTTTATCCAGTACATAAGCGCCATGGACCCGGTTGTCATCAATTCCCATTTTTGAGCTGGTGATTAAGTCAATTGCGATATGGTGTTCGTAAAGCTTGATATTGGGATGATTGCGTACTTGGCTTTCCAGAGTCAGCTCCATCGCTCTACCTGTTGCATCATCGGCATGGGCTACCCGGCGATGGCTGTGGCCTCCTTCCCGAGTAAGGTGGAGCGCGCCGCTAGTGCTGTCTTTGAAGCGGGTGAAAGGCATTCCCTGGCACTCGAGCCAGTGAATTTGCTCTGCCCCATGGGTGACTGTATGGCGAACCACGGCTTCATTACAGAGCCCTGCACCCGCATCCAAGGTGTCTGTGACGTGAGACTCGATAGAGTCATTTTCATCTAATACAGCAGATACGCCACCTTGTGCGTAATAGGTAGCCCCCTCTCGGAGATGGCTTTTGGAGAGTACCGACACCTTGGCTGTATGTGCCATATGGAGCGCAAGACTTAGGCCGGCGGCGCCGCTGCCAATAATAAGAACGTCACAGTGGGGGGATGGGGTCATGGTAAAACTTCAGATATTGTAGTCGATGTGTCAGAGATTCTAGTATAGTGTGTAATAAACCTGCTAATGATATCGAACTAAATTAAATTACCCTAGTCATACTGCTCATGTTGTTCGAATGACGGGAAAGGAGTGAAACCCGGATGAGTGAAAATTTCACTGATCGGGAGTTGGTGCAAAGAGTTCAAAATGGGGATAAGTCAGCATTTGATCTGTTGGTGCTTAAGTATCAGCATAAGATTATTAAGCTTGTCTCGCGCTATGTGAAAGAGCCCAGTGACGCATTGGATGTAACTCAGGATGCGTTCATCAAGGCTTACCGCGCTCTTCCCAATTTTCGTGGTGATAGTGCTTTCTATACCTGGCTCTACCGGATTGCGACCAATACCGCTAAAAATTTTCTTTCTTCCCGCCAACGTCGCCTGAGCGATGTGGGTATTGATGCCGAGGAGATGGGCTCTCGTGAGACTGAATGGGGATTAGATGATGTAGCTACCCCCGATAATCTACTGGCTAAGGATGAGGTGGAAAGAACCGTTTTCGAAACGATAGAGAATTTGCCTGATGATTTGCGCACAGCGCTCACTTTGCGTGAATTTGAAGGTATGAGTTATGAAGAGATTGCCGAGGTAATGGAGTGTCCAGTCGGTACAGTTCGTTCGCGTATTTTCCGTGCCCGAGAGGCCGTAGGGGAAAAGTTGCGGGCACTTTCAGGTGAATAACCAAGGGGGCGGTACAAATGGAGCAAAATGAGCAGGTGAAGAGCCAGGTTTCATCCTTCATGGATGGGGAGGTGTCTCAACAAGAGGTTGCGTTTCTTTGCAAGCGAATTTCAAACGATGAGGTGTTGCGTCGCAAGTGGCAAGAGTATCACCTCATTAGCGATGCAATGAAGCAGCAGTTGCCGGCACAGCCAATGGTGGATATTTCAGCCAGGGTGCGTGATGCATTGCAGGATGAGCCTGTGCTGGGTGAGTTGAAAGTTGCCTCCTCTGGTTTTGGGCGCCGTATTACCGGAATGGCGGTTGCAGCCTCCGTTGCCGTTTTTGGTGTGGTTGGGGTCATGACGATGGCAACTCAACAAAATGAGTTGCAGCCACAGAACTTGGCGCAGACTGATTCTGCGGTTGTGAGCGGTGCGGTAGTCGCGGATAGCTCCACCACCACTGCTGCGGCAGCAAATCGTGCTCCTGATCCCCGCCTCAATAAATACTTGGTTGATCATAGTGAGTATGCCGTGAGTGCCAGTGTGCACGGTGTGCTGCCGTATGCGCGTATTGTAGGGCAGCAGAAGCAGGAGCAGAAATAGTCAATGTTACGAGTGTGGTTGTTTTGTGGACTATTAGTGGTCTGGCCGACGCTGGTTCTTGCACAGACTAATGATGCGCTCACATGGCTTAAGCGTATTGGTGAAGCACAAAAGAGCCTAAATTACCATGGTACTTTTGTCTATGCTCATGGTGAGCAATTGGAGGGAATGCGCGTAATCCATGCTGCAGGGGAAGAGGGGGAGCGAGAACGATTAATACACTTAAATGGTGCGGCCCGCGAAGTAATCCGCAACAATGATCTGGTCACCTGTATCTTTCCTGAAGAGCAAAGCGTGCTTGTTGCTCATCGTAATCACCTCTCCACTTCCCCATTGGTTCAGGCTGAAAGCTTGAGCATTTTTGAGGAATATTACAATCTCTCACTGAATGGCCAGCAACGTATTGCAGGTATTGATACCCAGGTTATTGACCTACAACCAAAAGATATTTACCGCTATGGCTACCGTTTCTGGGTCTCTCCAGAGGGACTATTGCTGCGCTCTGATCTCATCAATGGCGAAGGTGAGGTGGTGGAGCGAATTATGTTTACCAATATTCAGGTGGTCGATAAGATCCCTCACGAATTGTTGTCTCCCAGTCTTGATCTGAAAGGATATCAGTGGTTCCGTCAGGAACCACCGGTTGCGATGGATGAAAACATTCCAGGTGACTGGAGTGTTCAGCATCTTCCTTCTGGGTTTGTGCTTAAGTCTCGTCGTTTGCGCCCCCCTGAAGAGGTGGGTGGAAAGCCTGTTGAACATCTATTGGTTTCTGACGGACTTGCCTCTATCTCTGTTTTCATTGAATCTATTGTCCAGAAGAAAGACTTTCGCATCGGTGATTTCCGAATGGGAGGGTTAAATGGCTTTGGACGTGTTATTAACGGTAGTCAGGTGATTGTCGTGGGTGATGTGCCACAAGCGACGGTAAAATTGATTGCTGAGTCGGTGGTGGGCAATGATTGAGGAGAGTGCGGTTGTTGTTAAGGTCGAGGGTAGCTACGCTTGGGTTGAGAGAGAGCGACAATCCAGTTGCGGTAGCTGTGCTGCTAATAAAGGATGTGGTACTGCGACTCTGCAGAAAGTGATGGGCAATAAACGTAGTCAGCTCAAAGCCTTGAATCGGGCTCAGGCAAAAGAGGGTGATTGTGTAGTGATTGGTTTGCAGGAGCAGGCGTTATTGAAGGGGTCTCTCTATGCTTATCTTATGCCTTTGCTAGTAATGCTGCTTGGTGCTGTGATTGCTGAAGGTATGTTTGCCAATGAGGGTTTGACCATTTTGGGTGGTCTTGCCGGACTTCTATCAGGTTTCTTTCTATTGAAGCGCTTTAGCGAGCGGGTTGCTGAGGATGTGCGTTTTCAGGCTGTGGTGCTGCGCAGTGATGGGAATCCACAGTCCGATTTTATTTCTTTTCATAACTAAATTGAGAGTTTGGGAGTTGATATGTTGAGTGGGCGTATTAGCCAGGCAAAATGGTATCTGTTAGCACTGTTTTTATTCCTCTTTGTGCAGTCTCAATCTTATGCGCAAAACAGTTTGCCAAATTTTACCAAGCTGGTGGATGAGTATGGCCCAGCTATTGTGAATATCAGTACGACCCAAAAGATTAAACACCCCAAGATGGATCGTCACTTTGGTATGCCGAATATGCCAGAGGGGCCGTTTGGCGATCTATTTCGCCATTTCTTTGATGATGAAGGGAAGCAGAGGGAATTTGAGGAGTTCAACAGTGAATCGTTAGGCTCAGGGTTCATTATCTCTGAGGATGGTTATGTTTTGACCAACCACCATGTAATCAAAGGCGCGGAAGAGGTGATCGTACGTCTTTCTGATCGTCGGGAGCTTGAAGCAACAGTGATTGGTTCTGATGAGAAGAGTGATATCGCACTATTGAAAATTGAGGCGGAGGATCTGCCGACTGTAAAAATGGCCCGTTCTAATGACGTCAAAGTGGGGGAGTGGGTGTTGGCAATAGGCTCTCCCTTTGGCTTCGAGGCAACGGTAACCGCGGGGATTGTTAGTGCAACAGGCCGCAGTCTTCCCCGTGAGAACTATGTGCCCTTTATTCAGACAGATGTTGCCATTAATCCAGGTAATTCAGGTGGACCGCTATTTGATGTCAACGGTAATGTGATAGGGGTGAATTCTCAAATTTTTAGCCGTACCGGTGGTTTTATGGGGTTGTCATTTGCAATTCCTATCGATGTGGCGATGACGGTAGTCGATCAACTTAAGGATAAAGGCTTTGTTTCTCGTGGCTGGTTGGGTGTATTGATTCAGGATGTGACCCGTGACTTGGCTGAGTCTATGAATATGGAGAAACCAGAAGGTGCGCTGATTTCTCAGGTAATGCCAAATAGTCCAGCAGAGAAAGGGGGAATCAAGGTTGGGGATGTGGTGATTGAATTCAATGGTCAATCTGTTCCTCGTTCCTCCAGCTTGCCGCCTATTGTTGGGATGACCCGGGTTGGTAGCGCCTCGGATGTAAAAGTGGTGCGTAATGGCAAGCTTGTGACTCTGAGCATTACTTTAGGGGAATTGCCGGATGCTGTATTGGCTGAGGAGGAGAGTGCAAGCTCTAAGATTGTTGGTGGTCGCTTGGGCTTACAAGTAACCTCGTTGAATGATGAGCAGCGCAAGCAGAGCGATGTGCCCGAAAATGGTGTCTATGTGATGGATGTGGAGGGTGGGGCAGGGCGAGAGGCTGGTATTCGCAAGGGTGATATCATCTTGATGATCAATAATGTGGAGATCAAGGGAGTGGATCATTTTTCCGAACTTGAGGCAAATCTGCCAACAGGTAAGAGTGTGCGTTTATTGGTGCAGCGAGGTAAAGCTCCTCTGTTCCTTGCCCTGAAGCTGGATTAATGGGTATGAGTGCGGAGCGATTCACTGTATATGGACACAGCTATTGTTCTCTGTGTGGGGTAATGCTGGAGGCGTTGTCCCCGCTACAGAAAGAGTTGGGCTTTGTGGTACAGTGGGTGGATATCGAGGGCGATCAGGCCCTTGAGACACGTTTTGGAGAGCGGGTGCCAGTGTTAATGAAGGGGGAAGATGAGGTTTGTCATTACCGCCTTGATGAGACTGCACTACGAGAGCATTTCAATCGAGACTGAAAACACATTATAATCCGCGCTTGGCTTTGTTTTAACAGGCGCGTATCGAATTCCCAAAAGGGGCGTCTTATACGCCTCTTTTTTATTGCAGCATAGATTTCGTTTCGATTATTGAAGCGATCAACGTGGTGAGAATATTTGTGTCAGATCTTAAGCACATTCGTAATTTTTCAATTATTGCCCATATCGATCATGGGAAATCTACTCTTGCAGATCGCTTTATCCAGGTATGTGGTGGCCTGACAGAGCGAGAAATGGAAGCTCAGGTGTTGGATTCCATGGATTTGGAGCGTGAGCGTGGTATCACCATTAAGGCCCAGAGCGTGACCTTGGATTATAAGGCAAAGGATGGCAACATCTACCAGCTTAACTTTATCGATACGCCGGGGCATGTGGACTTTTCCTACGAGGTATCCCGTTCACTTGCGGCCTGTGAGGGAGCATTGCTGGTGGTGGATGCGGCCCAAGGGGTTGAGGCACAATCAGTGGCAAACTGCTATACCGCAATTGAGCAGGGGTTGGAGGTGATGCCTGTGCTCAATAAGATAGATCTACCTTCGGCAGATCCTGATAAGGTGATTGCTGAAATTGAGGATATTATCGGTATAGAGGCTCAGGATGCCGTGCGTTGTAGTGCCAAGACCGGTGTTGGAGTTGAGGATGTTTTAGAACGCCTAGTCGAGGTAATTCCCTCTCCGGAAGGGGATGAAAATGCACCGTTGCAGGCATTGATTATCGACTCCTGGTTCGACAATTACCTTGGTGTGGTCTCGCTGGTGCGTGTGAAGCACGGGGTATTACGCAAAGGGCAGAAATTTAAGGTGATGTCCAATGGTAATGTGCATATCGCAGACTCCGTTGGGATCTTCACCCCTAAGCGTACTGAGAAGAGCGAGCTTCGTCCTGGAGAGGTGGGCTATCTGATTGGTACCATTAAGGATATTGATGGTGCGCCAGTCGGGGATACGATTACTTCAGCAGCCAATTCTGCCGAAGCGCCGCTACCAGGTTTTCAGGAGGTAAAGCCTCGAGTTTTCGCTGGTCTATTCCCTGTCAGTTCAGATGATTATGAAGACCTGCGGGATGCGTTAGGGAAATTACGCATCAATGATTCGGCACTTTTCTACGAGCCAGAAACCTCAACTGCACTGGGTTTCGGTTTTCGTTGTGGCTTCCTGGGGATGTTGCATATGGAGATCATTCAGGAACGTCTGGAGCGGGAATATGATATTGATCTGATTACAACTGCGCCGACCGTTATCTATGAAGTTTTGGATACCAAAGGGAACACACTGCAAATAGACAATCCTTCCAAGCTTCCAGAGCCAAACTATATTGATGAGATTCGTGAGCCGATCATTGAGGCGAACATTATGCTGCCTCAGGAGTATCTGGGTAATGTGATTACTCTCTGTGTCGAGAAGCGTGGCGTACAGAAAAATATGCACTACACCGGTAGTCAGGTCACCTTGACCTACGAGTTGCCGATGGCGGAGGTGGTGTTGGACTTTTTCGATCGACTGAAGTCACTTTCCCGAGGTTATGCTTCAATGGAATACAGCTTCAAGCATTTTCAGCAGGCCAACATGGTGAAGTTGGACGTAATGATTAACGGCGACCGTGTTGATGCTCTGGCGATCATTGTGCATCGAGATCAGGCGCAATATCGGGGGCGTGAGCTGGTTGAGAAAATGAAAGAGCTTATCCCTCGTCAGATGTTTGAGGTGGCTATCCAGGCGGCGATTGGTACCCATATTATTGCTCGCTCAACAGTGAAAGCGTTGCGTAAAAATGTCACGGCTAAATGTTACGGTGGTGATGTTTCCCGTAAACGCAAGCTGCTAGAGAAGCAAAAAGAGGGTAAGAAGCGGATGAAACAGGTGGGGTCAGTAGAGATTCCCCAAGAGGCCTTCTTGGCCGTACTTGATGTAGGAAAGAAATAGCGTGGATTTTGATTTTGAGTTGATTATGGTGATCTCTCTGCTGGTTTGCGGAGTGATCTGGCTACTGGATGTTAAGTTATGGAAGCCGCAACGAGAGGGCCGTGCAGAGGCATTGCGGGCAGCGCAGGGGGAGTTTGATGCCAATGAATACGAGCGCATCAAGCGTGAACCAACGATGGTTGAGTATGCCAGATCCTTCTTCCCAGTTATCTTGGTGGTGTTGATCCTGCGCTCTTTCTTGATGGAACCGTTCCGAATCCCCTCTGGCTCTATGATGCCGACACTGTTGGTGGGTGACTTCATTATGGTGAATAAATATAGCTATGGACTACGCTTGCCGGTAACTCATCACAAAATCATGGATTTAGGTGCACCTGAAAGGGGGGATGTGGTGGTGTTTCGCTACCCTAAAGAGCCATCCATTGACTATATTAAGAGAGTGGTTGGTCTGCCAGGTGATGTGATTGGCTATGCAGATAAACAGTTGTATATCAACGGTGAGCCTGCTGAACAGCACTTTATCGCTACCTATGAAGGGGTTGGGGCAGGTTTTAATATGACGGGTAATCGCTTGCTGGAAGAAGGGCTTGGCGAGGTAAAACATCAGATTTTGATAGACCCCAATAAGCCCTCTCACTATGGTGAGGTGACAGTACCAGAAGGCCACTACTTTGTCTTGGGTGACAACCGTGATAACAGCAATGACAGCCGTGTCTGGGGGTTTGTGCCTGAAGAGAATCTGGTGGGGGAGGCTGTGATGATATGGATGAGTTGGGATGATGGCATCGGCTGGAGCCGTATTGGGACCATGATTGAATAAGGGGTGAATATGCAAAGCAGAAAACAACAACAAGGCATATCAATGACAGCATTAGCGGCATTGGTGGTGCTGATAGGTGTAGTTGCACTGGTTGTCATCAAAGTCTCTCCTCTTTATATCGAGAATATGAAGGTTAAGTCGGTAATGGATGGGGTGGTAGATCAATATCAGAATGAAGAGATGTCGATATCCGAAGCTCGTAATGGAATTCGGAGTCGTTTCACTATCGAGGATATTGATGCTATTGGTCCTGATGATATTGAGATCGAGTTGACATCATCGGGGCTCTTTCTCAGTGTTGAATATGAAGTCCGGACTTCGTTGTTCAAGAATATTGATCTTGTTGTTATGTTTGAAGAGCAGTCAGGCGAAGAGTAATGTCGGATTTAGGTAAGCTGCAGCGTAATCTGCAATACCAGTTTTCCGATGTTGGTTTACTGCAGAAGGCATTGACCCATCGAAGTGTGGGTGGTGTGAATAATGAGCGTCTGGAATTTCTCGGAGACTCCATCTTAAATTTTGTGATCGCTGAGCAGCTATTTCAGCAATTTCCCAAAGAGAGCGAAGGGGTATTGAGTCGTTTGCGTGCTAGTTTGGTAAAGGGGGAAACCTTGGCCGAGCTGGCTCGGAATCTGGAGTTGGGTGAGTATCTCTCTCTGGGACAGGGGGAGATGAAAAGCGGTGGTTTTCGGCGTGCTTCGATTTTAGCTGATGCGTTTGAGGCAATAATTGGTGCCGTTTACCTTGATAGTAATTTTGAGGTGGCGAGAGAGTTGCTGTTGCAGCTTTTCTCTGAGAGATTGCAGGCGGTTTCGCCAAACGTCACTATCAAAGATCCAAAAACACGTCTGCAGGAGTTTCTACAGGCGCGCAAAAAAGAGTTGCCGGTGTATGAATTGATCTCTCTCGAGGGTGAGGCACATGCTCAGCAGTTTGTGGTTTCATGTCAAATTAATGCCGGAGAGCAAGTCGCTCAAGGCGAAGGGTCCAGCCGTCGTAAAGCTGAACAGGCTGCGGCACAAAAAATTTTGGAGATATTGGGAATATGAGTGAGATAGCCGAAGGCTTTCGTTGTGGTTATGTGGCTATCGTTGGACGTCCCAATGTTGGAAAATCCACCCTGCTAAATTATATCCTGGGGCAAAAGATCAGCATTACTGCCCATAAGCCCCAGACAACCCGTCACCGTATTTTGGGAGTTAAGACCACTGAAAGTGCGCAAGTGGTATACCTGGATACGCCGGGCATGCATCTACAGGGTAAACGGGCCATGAACCGTTACCTAAATCGCGCTGCCAGCACATCCATCGATGATGTGGATTTGGTGGTATTTGTGGTTGAGGCAGGACGCTGGACAGAGGATGATCAGATGGTTCTGCAACGCCTGGAAAAGGTGGATGTACCAGTCATTCTTGCCATTAATAAAGTGGATAAATTCAAGAAGAAGGATGAGCTGTTGCCATTGATAGGGGAGCTTTCAAGCAAGCGGGAGTTTTCTGCTGTAGCACCTATCTCTGCCCGTAATAAGCAGAATCTGGATGCTTTGCAGAAGGAGATTGAGCAGCGCTTACCTGAGTCAGATATTATGATTTTCCCTGAAGATCAGGTGACTGACCGGAGTATGCGTTTCCTGGCTGCTGAGCTAATTCGTGAGAAGTTGATTCGCGCTTTGGGTGAAGAGTTGCCCTATGCCTTGACCGTAGAAATTGAGAAATTCAAGGAAGAGAAAAATGGTCGTATTCATATTTGCGGCCTGATCTGGGTGGAACGCGCAGGTCAAAAGGCAATTGTCATCGGCAAGGGTGGCGAAGTGCTGAAAAAAGTGGGTGCAGATGCTCGTAAAGATATGAACTCCTTATTCGATACCCGCGTTCATCTTGAATTGTGGGTGAAGGTGAAAGAGGGTTGGTCTGACGATGAGCGAGCCCTCCGTAGTTTGGGATACGACGACCAATAAGGTTAAGGTGTCGGTGGATACCTTACAGCCCGCCTATCTGTTACACAGTCGCCCCTACCGTGAGAGTAGTTCGATTCTGGAGCTATTTACACCGGAACAGGGGCGGGTGGCGATGGTGGCGCGTAACGTGCGTCGCAAGAAATCTCCATTACAACCATTGTTGCAACTTTATAGACCGCTTCTGATCTCCTGGCGGGGACGTGGCCCGCTCTATACCCTCCAGCAGGCTGAACCTGACGGTGCTATGTGGCGCTTGGGTGGGATGCATATGGTTAGTGGCTTCTATATTAATGAATTGTTGGTTCGCCTGCTGCCTCATGAAGAGCCTTTCCCTGCACTCTATGCAACCTATGAATTATTGTTGCAACATCTCTCACAAGGTGATGACAAAGCCACATTAGAGTGGTTGCTGAGACAATTTGAGCTGAGGCTATTGAGGGAGCTGGGCTATGGACTTCATCTTGGCTGTGAAATTGAGCATGGTGAGGTTATAGAGCCCCAGCGGCGTTACTGCTATGTTCTGGAGCAGGGTCCGGTTTTGTGGCGCAATGAGTCAATGCAAGGTGTGATGCTGCATGGAGAGACCCTGTTGGAGTTAGCCAGAGGGGAATTGAATAGTGATCAGAGCCGTAGAGAGGCTAAGCGCCTTATGAGGGCGCTGTTGGGGGTGATGCTGGGTAGCAAGCCACTACATAGCCGAGAGCTAATGCGCCAAATGTTATAGTGAACTGAAAAAATATCGATTGAGGAATAACCGTGACACAGCAAAACAATATCCTGTTGGGGGTCAATATTGACCATGTGGCTACCATTCGCCAGGCTCGTGGCACTCGTTACCCTGATCCTATCCAGGCTGCCATCGAAGTAGAGCAGGCCGGTGCTGATGCGGTAACGCTACATCTGCGGGAGGATCGTCGCCATATTCAGGATAGGGATGTGGAGATGCTGAAGGGCATTTTGCTGTCGCGGATGAATCTAGAGATGGCCGTAACGGAAGAGATGCTTGCGGTTGCGGAACGTATTCAACCTGAAGAGTGCTGCTTGGTGCCTGAGCGTCGTGAAGAGTTGACAACCGAGGGTGGGCTGGAAGTGCTGGGGCAAAAATCCCGTATGAAGGAGGCTTGTTCCCGATTGGCGGAGGCGGGTGTGCGGGTGTCTCTGTTTATTGATGCAGATTGTGCTCAGATCGAAGCTGCGAAGGAGGTCGGGGCGCCAGTGATTGAGATACATACAGGCCATTATGCGGATGCAATGAGTAAGGCTGAGCGAGAGGCTGAATTTGCCCGAATTAAAGAGGCGGTTGAGTTTGGTGATTCCATTGGGCTGCATGTGAATGCCGGTCACGGGTTGAATTATCAGAATGTACAACCCATTGCCGCATTACCACAAATTAAAGAGCTTAACATCGGTCATGCAATCATTGCTCGTGCGCTGTTTACGGGATTGCAGCCAGCAGTGATCGAAATGCGTCGTCTGATGAAGGGCGCTCGTCGGTGATTCACGGTATCGGTACCGATATTGTTTCAATAACGCGTATCAAGGAAGGGCTTGCGCGTCATGGCGATCGATTTGCCCAGCGCATCCTTGCTGAAAGTGAGTTTGCAATATTCTCTCAGCATTCTCTTCCTGCCCACTACTTGGCTAAGCGCTTTGCAGCAAAAGAGGCAGGGGTTAAGGCTATGGGGTGTGGATTCCGTGATGGCATTAGTCTGCATCACCTAGTGGTCGAGAGCGATGAGCTAGGTCGTCCTTCGCTGATTTTGCAAGAGCAGGCGGCTAAGAAGGCGGAAGAGCTGGCAATTGGTGAAGTATTTCTCTCGCTTTCGGATGAGCAGGAATATGCTATCGCTTATGTCACAATGCTGCAGGCTAAATGAAGGAAATATTAAAACAATTCATGAATAGCCCTTGCGTTCTGGGAATCATTTGTTAGAATACGCCCAACGTTGATGCGGGGTGGAGCAGTCTGGTAGCTCGTCGGGCTCATAACCCGAAGGTCATAGGTTCAAATCCTGTCCCCGCTACCAAATTCTTACAATAAGAAACCCCATAATGGGGTTTTTTATTAGCCGAAAGAAATGGGCTTCTGTTGCATGATGCTCAGCGGCGATATCGGTTTTCTTATGAAGTGGGCCCTCGGCCCATTTTTTGTTTGTGAAGGTGGCAGGTGTGCGTAAGGCGTCTGAAAAACTTTATGAATTGATCACCCCCGTTGTCGAGGCGCTCGGCTACGAGTTGGTGGGCATTGAGTATATCTCACAGGGCCGCCACTCAGTACTGCGTGTCTATATTGATAGCGAGGATGGCATTACAGTCGATGACTGTGCGGATGTGAGTCATCAGGTCAGTGGTGTGCTGGATGTAGAAGATCCCATTAAGAGTGCTTATCATTTGGAGATCTCCTCCCCTGGTTTGGACAGACCACTGTTTGAAGAGGCTCACTATGAGCGCTTCGCCGGTCACCAAGCCAAGCTTTCGCTGACGACGCCCATTGATGGACGTCGTAAGTTCCAGGGAACACTCCTTGGTCTGAAAGAGGGCAAAGTGGCCATTGTTGTGGATGGAGAAGAGCAGTTGCTGCCCTTCGCATCAATTGATAAAGCGAATTTGATACCCGAGTTCTGATATTGAGGCCGTTGGAGGCAGTGATATGAGCAAAGAGATTTTGATGGTTGTTGACGCCGTATCTAATGAGAAAGGCGTTGAAAAAGGGATTATTTTTGAAGCGATTGAAGCCGCTTTGGCGATGGCGACCAAGAAACGCTATAACGAAGATATGGAAGTTCAAGTAGTTATTGATCGTAAGAGCGGTAATTATGAAACATTCCGTGTATGGCATGTGGTGGATTATCCCGATCTGGAAGATCCAGAGCGTGAGCTAACGATGGCTGATGCTGTAGACTATGATGAAGGTGCCAAAGTCGGTGATGTGCTGCGTGAATCCATCGAGTCTGTCGAGTTTGGTCGTATTGCAGCACAAACTGCCAAGCAGGTTATTGTGCAGAAAGTACGCGAGGCAGAGCGCTCACAAATAGTGGAGCAGTATGAGCACCGTGTCGGTGAATTGGTGACCGGAGTGGTTAAACGCCTCGACAAAGGCGGTGTCATTCTAGATATGGGTAACAATGTAGAAGCGGCTATCAGCCGTGACAATATGATTCCCCGAGAGGCTGTGCGCCCGGGCGATCGTATCCGTGGCTATTTGTATGATGTGCGTGCCGAGAGTCGTGGGCCTTTGCTGCATATCAGTCGCACTCATCCTAATCTGCTGGTTGAATTGTTTAAGCTGGAAGTACCAGAGGTGGGTGAAGGCGTTATCGACATTATGAGTGCTGCACGTGACCCTGGTGTTCGTGCCAAAATTGCTGTGCGTGCTAATGATGAGCGCATCGATCCAGTAGGGGCTTGTGTTGGTATGCGTGGCTCACGTGTGCAATCAGTTTCTAATGAGCTGGCTGGTGAGCGTGTAGATATTATCCTTTGGGATGATAACCCAGCACAATTTGTGATTAACGCTATGTCTCCAGCTGAGGTAAGCTCTATCGTGGTAGACGAAGAGTCTCACAGCATGGACATTGCTGTGGTGGATGAGATGCTCTCTCAGGCGATTGGTCGTAACGGCCAGAACATTAAGCTGGCAACAGAGTTGACTGGCTGGATGCTGAATGTGATGGGTGAATCTCAAGCTGCCGAGAAGAGTGAAGAAGAGGCTAAGCTAGCTCAAGCACTGTTTGTTGAACAGTTGGATGTGGATGAAGAAGTGGCTGCAATTCTGGTGCAGGAAGGCTTTAGTACTATTGAAGAGGTCGCTTACGTTCCACATGCTGAGTTGCTGGAGATTGAAGAGTTCGATGAGGATATTGTAGAAGAGTTGCGTAATCGTGCTCGTGACGTGCTGTTGACTCAAGCGATCTCTCAGGAAGAGCACAGCGGCGAGACTGAATTGCCAAAAGAGATTAGTGATATCGATGGAGTGGATGAGAAGCTGCTGAGCGAACTTTCAGAGCGAGGTGTTGTGACTCTGGATGATCTAGCTGAACTCTCGATTGATGATTTTGAAGGCATCGACGGTGTCGATGAAGAGCGTGCCGGCGCCTTGATAATGGCAGCGCGCGCACCATGGTTTGCGGAAGAGCAACAATAAAAAGCTCAAGGGGTAGGTGTTATGTCTAGCGTAACAGTCAAACAATTTGCCGAAGCGGTCGGAGTACCGGTCGAACGATTACTTTCTCAGCTTTCAGCGGCAGGCCTTACAGCCGATGCACCTGATGCGATGATCAGCGATGATGAGAAGGTAGAGTTGCTGAAATATCTTCGTGGTGGAGAGGAAGGTGAAGGCAAGGCGGCCAGTGCACCAAAAAAAATCACTCTAAAAAGACGCTCAGTGAGCGAGTTGCGTACGACTTCATCCCACGGCAAGTCGAAGACTGTTAGCGTTGAAGTGCGTAAAAAACGTACCTATGTTAATCGTGGCGCAGTGATGGAAGAGGAACAGGCCCGGTTGGAAGCTGAGCGAGCTGAGCGTGAAAAACGTGAAGCAGAAGAGCGCGCCCATGAGGAAGCCCGTAAACAGGCTGAAGAGGAGGCCAGAGCCAAGGCAGAAGCAGAGGAGCGTGCCCGTGAGGAGGCTCGTAAACAGGCTGAGGAAGAGGCTGCTCGTAAACAAGCTGTAGAAGAGCAGGCTCGTAAAAAAGAGTTAGCTGCAGCCGCTGCACCAGAACAGAAAGTAGAGAAGGATGCAGAGCCGGCGGCGGCTAAGAAAAAGGATGAGAGTAACGCTCGCCCAAGTAAGCGTAAAGATAAGGCGAAGCAGAGTGATCGTGAAACCAAATACGGTCGCAAAGAGCTACATGTTGCTACAGATAAAACTGGTCGTCGTGGAAAGAAAGGTAAGCGTGGTCGCTCAGGAGCTCAAGAGAGTTCCAGTGCAACAGGTTCACATGGATTTACTGCCCCGACTGCGCCAATTGTGCGTGAAGTCGCGATTTCTGAAACTATTACCGTGGCAGAACTTGCCCAGCGGATGGCGGTTAAGGCTGCTGACGTGATCAAGACTATGATGACCATGGGCTCCATGGTAACGATTAATCAGGTGCTGGACCAGGAAACGGCCTCAATCGTCGTAGAAGAGATGGGGCACAAGGTCAAATTGATTAAAGAGGATGCCTTGGAAGATGAGGTAACCGGCCTGACTGAAGAGCATGCCGGTGAGCAAATTACCCGTCCACCTGTTGTTACTATCATGGGCCACGTTGATCACGGTAAAACATCACTACTTGATTATATTCGTACTACCAAGGTGGCAGCAGGTGAGGCGGGTGGTATTACTCAGCATATCGGTGCCTATCATGTAGATACTCCCAAAGGCACTATTTCCTTCCTGGATACTCCTGGACACGCTGCGTTTACCGCAATGCGTGCCCGCGGTGCCAAAGCCACTGATATCGTTGTGCTGGTGGTTGCGGCGGATGATGGCGTGATGCCTCAGACAAAAGAGGCGATCCAGCATGCCAAAGCGGGTGATGTGCCACTGATTGTTGCTGTGAACAAATGTGATAAGCCAGAGGCAGATCCAAACCGTGTTATGCAGGAGTTGGTTGCCGAAGAGGTCATTCCTGAGGATTGGGGTGGTGATCACATGTTTGTCCAGGTATCGGCAAAAACAGGTCAAGGTATTGATGAGCTGTTGGATAGCATTCTATTGCAGGCCGAAGTACTGGAGTTAAGTGCGGTAAAAGATGCGCCAGCCCGTGGTGTCGTCATCGAATCTCGTCTGGATAAAGGCCGTGGTCCGGTTGCCTCAATCCTGGTTCAGAACGGTACTCTGAAAAAAGGGGATATTGTCCTGGCAGGTCTGGAATATGGTCGTGTTCGTGTCATGCTGGACGAGAATGGACAGCCGGTAGCTGAAGCTGGACCATCTATCCCCGTGGAGATCCTGGGGTTGTCAGGTGTGCCATCTGCCGGTGATGAAGCTATTGTGGTTGCTGATGAGCGTAAGGCTCGTGAGGTTGCGTTGTTCCGTCAAGGCAAATTCCGTGAAGTGAAGCTGGCTCGTCAACAACAGGCGAAACTCGAAAATATGTTTAACACCATGGCAGAGGGCGAAGTGAGCACTCTGAACTTGGTGGTGAAAGCGGATGTTCAGGGTTCTGTTGAAGCATTGTCTGATTCGTTGCGTAAGCTTTCCACCGATGAGGTCCGCGTAAACGTAGTGGCTAGCGGTGTAGGAGGTATTACCGAGTCTGATATGAACTTGGCATTGGCTTCCAGTGCTGTGGTGATCGGTTTCAACGTACGTGCAGAAGCCTCTGCCAAGCGTTTGGCGGAAGAGGAAGAGATCGATCTGCGCTACTACAGCGTAATCTACGATGCCATCGATGAGGTGAAAGCTGCCATGACGGGCATGCTGGCACCTGAATTTAAAGAAGAGATCATTGGTCTTGCTGAGGTGAGAGATGTCTTCAAGGCGCCGAAGATTGGTGCAATTGCCGGCTGTATGGTCGTTGATGGTACCGTTAAGCGCAGTAACCCAATCCGTGTACTGCGTGACAATGTCGTGATTTATGAAGGTGAACTAGAGTCACTGCGTCGCTTTAAAGATGACGTGAATGAAGTGAAGAGTGGTACTGAGTGTGGTATCGGTGTGAAGAACTACAACGACGTGAAAGTGGGCGATCAGATTGAGGTCTACGAGCGCGTTGAGGTGAAACGTACACTTTAATGGCGACACGTAACTACAATCGTACTGATCGGGTAGCCGATCAGATCCAACGTGAGCTGGCTCAGTTGATTGCCTATCAGGTGAAAGATCCACGCGTAGGTATGGTGACAATTACGGGTGTAGATGTGACCCGTGAATTTGACCATGCTAAGGTCTATATCACTGTAATGGGAGCTGATGAGGCGGGTATCGAAGAGACCCTTACCGGGCTGCGTAAGGCCGCAGGTTTTCTGCGTCGAGAGCTGGGTAAGGTGATTCGTATCCGTACTATTCCCCAGCTACACTTCCATTATGATGATTCCATTGAGCGTGGCACTCGTCTTTCTGCTCTAATTGATGAGGCAGTAAAGAGCGATAAACGCCTTGATGATGAGTCTGAGTCTGGCAAAGAGTAACGGAAGGTAGTTGTGGCACGTCGTAAAAAGGGCCGCGCTATCAGCGGCATTTTACTTTTGGATAAACCCCTCGGTTATAGTTCCAATGGTGCTCTGCAGCGGGCAAAGTGGCTCTATCAAGCGCAAAAGGCTGGTCATACTGGCGCGCTTGATCCACTGGCTAGTGGTATGTTGCCGATTTGTTTGGGTGAGGCAACCAAATTCTCCAGTTATCTTTTGGATGCAGATAAATGCTATACCGCTACCTGTAAGCTGGGGATAACAACTACAACAGGCGATAGAGAGGGAGAAGTAGTTCAACAACGGCCCGTTGCAGTGTATGATAGTGCGCGCATGGGGCAGTTGCTGGAGCGCTTTAGTGGTGAGATTGAGCAGATCCCGCCCATGCACTCCGCCCTTAAGCACAACGGACAACCGTTGTACAAACTGGCGCGTAAGGGGCAGGAGATTGAACGTAAGTCGCGCCGGGTAATGATTTCTAGTCTGGAGATCCTGTGTTATCAAGATGATGAGCTGGAGATCCGGGTGCATTGTTCCAAGGGGACGTATATACGGACCCTGGCTGAGGATATCGGTGAGTTCCTCGGTTGTGGTGCCCATCTAACCGCCCTCCGACGAGAGTGGGTGGCGGGTTTCAAAGACCATCCAATGGTCTCGCTTGAGCTGGTTGAGCAGCTGGCTGAGCAGGGACATGAAAAACTGGATGAGCTGTTGTTGCCGATGGAGACCGCACTGAACGACTTCCCGCAAGTTGAGCTTAGTGCCGATGCCTCGTTTTACATCTGCCGCGGGCAGCAGGTGTATGTGCCGAATAGTCCAAGCAGTGGTTTGCTACGGCTCTATTCTCACGAAAACGCCTTTTTGGGATTGGGTGAAGTCCAAAGTGACGGCATGATCGCTCCCAAGCGGCTAATTAGTAGTGGTGAGTAATTCACCAGTTTATAGATTATTTTTTAGGAGTACATCCAATGGCATTAACTGCTCAAGATAAAGAAGCTATTGTTAAAGAATACGCACGCGGCGACAAAGACACTGGTTCTCCAGAGGTTCAAGTTGCTCTGCTGACTGCCCGTATCAAAGACCTGTCTGGCCACTTTGAGGAGCACAAGCAAGACCACCACTCACGTCAAGGTCTGCTGCGTCTGGTAAACCAGCGTCGTAAGTTGCTGGATTACCTGAAGAAGAAAGATCTGGAACGCTATCGCGAACTGATCGCTCGCCTGGGTCTGCGTAAGTAAGCGACGGACTCCTGGAAATGGACCAACACTGCACATCGTCACTCACACAGGACGGTGCGGTGTTTGGTCCATTTTTCTATTTAGAAGTATCAAAAAGGTCATGATTCAGCTTCCTACTAATTTCTGTAATCTGGCAGAAGATTAGCGGGAAGTTGAATTGTAAAAGAACAACAAACGGTCTCATTTAAGGAACCCGACGTGACGACAGCTACAGTAAAAACCTTTCAGTACGGCCAACACACCGTAAAATTTGAAACTGGAGCAATTGCCCGCCAGGCCTCTGGTGCGGTAATGGCAAGCATGGGCGACACCACCGTATTGGTGACATGTGTTGCAAAAAAAGAAGCCGTTGAAGGACGTGACTTCTTCCCTCTGACTGTCAACTACCAAGAGCGTACCTACTCAGCAGGCAAGATTCCTGGTGGTTTTTTCAAACGTGAAGGTCGTCCGACCGAGAAGGAGACATTGACCTCTCGTCTGATCGATCGTCCTCTGCGCCCGATGTTCCCTGATGGTTTTACCAATGAAGTTCAAGTGATTGCTACAGTGGTATCGCTGGATCCTGAGATCGACCCTGATATTCCAGCAATGCTGGGGGCATCTGCAGCGGTTGCTCTGTCTGGTGTGCCTTTCACTGGTTTGTTAGGCGCTGCACGCGTTGGCTTCAAGGATGGTGAGTATCTGTTGAATCCTAATGTTAGCGAGCTGGCTAATTCAGATTTGGACCTTGTGGTCGCAGGTACTGAAAATGCTGTATTGATGGTTGAGTCTGAAGCGAAAGAGCTTTCTGAGGAGCAGATGCTAGGGGCTGTGGTATATGGCCATGAGCAGCTGCAAACTGCTATCAAAGCGATTGCAGAATTGGTTGAGGAAGTGGGTGTTACCCCATGGGATTGGCGGGCACCTGAAGAGGATGCTGAGCTGAAAGCGGCTGTTAAAGCGGCAGCAGAAGCAGCATTGACTGGAGCTTACCAAATTAGTGACAAGCAAGCTCGTTACGAGCGTCTTGGTGAGATTCGTGATGAGGTGGTTGCTAAGCTGGTACCTGAAGATGCAGAAACTGCGCAATGGGCTGCGGAAGATGTGAAAGGTGCTATTGGCAAGCTGGAAAAATTTATCGTACGTACCCGCATCATTGAGGGTAACCCACGTATCGATGGTCGTGACACTAAATCTATTCGCCCCATTACTGTGGACACTGGCATCCTGGCCCGTACCCATGGTTCTGCACTATTTACCCGTGGTGAGACCCAGGCTATCGTTGTTGTTACCTTGGGCACTGAGCGTGATGCGCAGGTAATCGATGCTATTGAAGGTGAGCGTAAAGAGCCCTTCATGCTGCACTACAATTTCCCTCCTTATTGTGTTGGTGAGACCGGTATGGTGGGTAGTCCTAAGCGTCGTGAGATCGGTCATGGTCGTCTGGCCAAGCGTGGTGTGGCAGCTGTAATGCCTACCCTGGAGCAGTTCCCATATGTGGTGCGTGTGGTTTCAGAAATCACTGAATCTAACGGTTCTAGCTCTATGGCTTCTGTTTGTGGTTCAAGCTTGGCATTGATGGATGCAGGTGTGCCAATCAAGGCGCCAGTTGCTGGTATTGCAATGGGCTTGATCAAAGAAGAGAACGGTTTTGCAGTGCTGAGCGACATTCTGGGTGATGAAGATCACCTGGGTGATATGGACTTTAAAGTAGCGGGTACCGACAGTGGTGTGACTGCACTGCAGATGGATATTAAGATCGATGGCATCACCAAAGAGATTATGGAAACTGCGCTGGATCAAGCGAAAGCCGGCCGCTTACATATTCTGGGTGAAATGGGTAAAGCGCTGACTTCAGCCCGTGAAGATGTTTCAGATTTTGCACCACGTATCATGACTATCAAGATCAATCCTGACAAGATTCGTGATGTGATTGGTAAGGGGGGGGCAACCATCCGTGCTCTGACTGAAGAGACTGGTACTAGCATCGACATTACCGATGACGGGATTGTGAAGATTGCTTCAGTGGATGGTATGGCAGCGAAAGAGGCTGCAAGACGTATTGAGCAGATCACAGCGGATGTTGAGGTTGGCGTGATCTACGAAGGCACTGTTTCCAAACTGATGGACTTTGGGGCATTTGTGAACATCCTGCCTGGTAAGGACGGCCTAGTTCATATTTCCCAGATTTCTGAGGAGCGTGTGGAGAAGGTTAGCGACAAATTATCTGAAGGCGATGTTATCAAGGTGAAAGTCTTGGAGATCGACAAACAAGGTCGTATCCGTTTGAGCATGAAGGCCGTTCACGAAGGAGAGTAAGCACTTTCATCTGTGAGCGAGAAAAGGGGCTTCGGCCTAATGCCAGTCAGTTAAGCTGACTGGCATTTCTTTTTTTATGGGGATACTTTGCCGGTCTAGGTTTAATGACTCTGGGATAAGAGCGTAATCCTTTTCTATCGGGCAGGATAAAGTGTCTTGCCGAGGCGCATAAAT
>JBNKQQ010000045.1:0-12410 GCA_050295955.1 Thiohalomonadales bacterium | reverse complement strand
TTCATTAATATATCGACACTGATTATCTGATATAGAAATTAATGTTATCTCATCTTGAAAATTCGTTTTCAACAAAATGCTATACCCTAAAAATATCCCATAGTCTTTTGCAGTATTAATCAAATCATGAAATCTTTTCCCATGATTCCCTACATATGCTTCAGACCATAAATAACAAATGTTAATAGCAAAGTATTGCACAATAGGATCAACATTAAACAATCCCTCCTTGATATAATAATCCACCCACTCTTGATTATAGCTATGATTTATATAACTCATTACCTCTCTTTGTTTCCCACTTTTCCTTAACTTATAAATAATGGATGAATTGAACTCAACTCTCTCCTGAGCCCAGTCCAAGGATGACATAATAGATTCTTCATCTCTATAAGAGACACAGTTATGTATGTGATCCATTAATTTTACAAATCCATTTTTATCTAGCACGACTTCTCCTTAGAGTGCATACAAACTATTACTTAGTCGTATAACAAATATATGATTTATAACACTACCTATTCAGGTAGTTGATTTTCATATAGACATCGAGTTCTAAAATACATGTAAAAATGACGTCAACTGGAAAATAATTGCCGATTTAAAGGCAAGAAATATCCCGCAAATTAATAACCAATTAATTCAGACTATTGATTTTCACGCTATACTTAACCGAATGGGGAGAAAATATCAGAATTCGATAGTGGTATAGATTATGCGTATGCGTTTTATGAAACAACATGGATTAAACTAGCAAGGAGGTTATCAGCATGAAAGTCTCTTCAAGTCAGAATTTGTTTACTCAACTCAATAATATTACAGGTATTAATCAAGCCTCTTCCCATCAGAAAACGATGACGTCATCCGCCTCGACGGATCAAACTCAAACCAAGATTAGTCAAGATGGGCAATATCTTTCTATCATGTCAAAATATGACATGCACAATATTTCCTACAATGAAATGAAATCTATGGCTGGACAATTATATTCATCCAATCTTATTGATGAGCGCTCTTATATGCATATGACCAAACCACCCGGTGACTTTAGTAATATTACTGGGCAAGCCAAGCCCTCTTTGGATGAAGCATATGACGCTATTGGGTACTATGAGGATAAGCTGGAGTTTCAAAAGACATCGGGTGCAGATCCCCAATCAATCGCCTTTAACGAACAGATGTTATCGCTATTTAGAAGACTGGAAGATTATCAGTCCTAATTGACTATAAACATCAGCTACCGGTGCATTTATTTTCTACCGGTAGCTGCACTTAAGTCTAATTAAGACAGCCCTAAAGAAATCCAATCATCACTCTGCGTTATAAAGACCTACCTGGTTCAGAGATGCCACGAATTCATCTCTGATCTACATAGGTGTAGGTACTTAGCAAGAATGCAAACATTGCTACTTACTATCCAACCACATAATCACACATGCTAACGAAAGGTTTACGGCAATCCCTTGCCATCAATCCCATCCCTCACTGCAATGCTATTTCTTCGAAGAAATGAATGTTTGAATAAGCGTGGAAAGTGGACTCTTTTCATCACTGGTTGCCCAAGCCCACATCTGAGATAGTGCATTGGATTCTTTAGGACTAAGTCCGATCTTATAGAAAGTGCTGTAGTAGGGAAAATGAGCGAAGGGTTCTAACTCATCCTCAATACCACTAGCCTGCTGTCCTTTTTCAATTTCACTTTTCAATGTGGTATCACCAATTTGATTTTGCCAATTATCCATCTGTGAGTTTTGTACGTATAGCAGAGTTACTTTACGTCCAGCACTAATATTAGCAAGAGGATTAGCCACCGTTGTTAATGCCAATTGCACCTGTGCTGGATTCAATGGTTGGTCAGCGCTGTCACTGTAATTACTGCTATACAATCCTTTTTGTAGCAGGCTAAATGGAGTATCACCCTTGGCATCCGGGGTATTATCAAATACCTGAATCAAGCTGGTAGCAATAAATGCAGGATCGCTTGGTGTACGCTCTGCATCAGTAAAGGGGCGATAGCTATTGCTATCCTCCATATAGTAGATACCAAACAGTGGGGCAGCCTGGGAACCGGCAATAATAGTATTATTTTTCTTCTCTAATGGCTCAGAGGTATTATCAAAAGCCAGTAGCTTTATGGCTGATGCAGGGCCTGTTGGCGCTTCAGTTTGAGAAAGAATACCAATAATCCCGGTATTATCCAGCGTGCCACCATCTGTAAAAGGAAGCGTTTGATTGCTACTCTGACTACTGATAGGCCAGTAATTATAGCTAGGGACAATACTACCTATATCAGACAGCGCATCACCCGCCAAATGCAGTCCGTAGCTTTCAATAATGTCATCAATCGCAGTAAGTCCTAATTTTTCCAATTCAGCCCAGGATAGCAGTTTATGTATATCCTCTTCTTTCAGCTGTTCCCTGATTTTCTCTATCAATTCACCTTTCCGCGCTTCTGAACTCAACTCATTTTTCAAGATACTTAATACTGTCTCAGCGAAAAAGGCACTTGAGGTACTCACGGTATCGATTAATGAGTAGGGTTGTGAAATTTCAATATTAACTGGTGAGGCTTGTGAAGAGGCCTGCTCCAGAGTTGAAGTAAACCCATAACTCTCCACGGTTCCACTACCGTTAATTTTCCCGTCTGGCGTTTGCCCTTTAGAACCAGTGGAAACCGGAGTTGCCTGGTTGGGTAGTTGTACAATACTGGTATCATGGAGTGTAGTGGGAACGGCCTGCATGATATTGTCGTTCATCACAATAAAGGGACGACCTGATTTGGTAAAAAAGAAATTATCCAGCGAGGGGGATGTGGTAGGAAAATTTGCCTTTGCATATTGCTCTGAAAGCGAATATGAGTGACTTGAGCGCCAAGTATTCTCCCCTTCTGCCCGCAAGCCGAAAGGTTCCAGAACATTCTCAGCAACAATACTTGCCCATAGCCACTTATGATCCGGTGTCTGCTCAAAGTGCAAAAACAGAAATACAGTTAATGCCAATTCGGTAAGTGAAAAGCCATTAGGTACTTGTCCAAGTGCATACTCACCTAAATTATTCACATTAAACTTACCATCACCATCCAGAAGAGAGAGGTTTTGCGGTGTGGTATAGCTCCCCAACAATTGATCATCACTAATGTGATTAGGTAAAAAGGTATAGATTGATGAGGCCCAGGTACCACCAGAAACAGAAGAGAGATAACGCACCTTATCTATTAGATTCAAGCGGGTTAAGCCGATCAACTGCCCCCATGCACAGGTTAAAGCCCGGGAACCACCCCCCGAAAAACAGACAGCAAGATTATCACGAGAGCTATCAGAATGAGTGAGTGTGGTATTGATTTTATCATTTGGATACACATTGGCTTGGGTAGTCATAATCTCTCCGTAATGGAATGACAAAGGGAACACCCAGTATCGGCCACACTCAGAAGTTTTCAACATTACAAGAAGTACTGAATATTGCCCTCCTTAAGCAAGGTGTAGAAGAGTAGTGAAAGCGACCAAATCACACTTCATCATGCTAAATAACACATTAAAGCAGACAAACATTATTCATAGAATGGCCCACTGATTTGTTTTGATCGGTCATCCATTTTTCAACAAAATCAGAAATTCTATAGGAGTGATTAAGCCACCATTTCCAGACTGATTTATTAATATTCAGTATCGGTAGATAATTATCACGTGGAAGCTCTGTGAGTTGGTGAATGATCAGTTTCTTTCTGGAGAGAGGCTGGGAAGGTAACATTGAAACACAAACTTTGACTGACAAGCCTGCCACCTTTTCAGTCGCAATGTGATGAAATGTCACAGATCCGATGCCTGGTAAGCCAGCATCCAACTTCACTGGCTCTGAAGCAATCACACATCCACAACAACTATAGAGGTGGGCAAAGACATCCACTATCGCATCGTTATCACAGAGTTCCAAAAACTGAATTTTAATGGTGAGTTGCTCACCCTGTTTCTTATCTGACATTATCATCTCACACCTCCTAATAACGACTGTTATTGGATAAGCCTCACCTATGACAAGGTGAGGCTTTTTGTGTTACTTAAGTCTTACTACCCACGCTTACCACCAGCCCCACTTGTGGTAATCATGATCATGAATCCATTGATTATGGATAGAGACTTGGCCTACGCTGGAAGAGTATGAGCGCAGCATACCGAACCAGCTATTGTTGAAGACGAACAGGTCATCCCAACCGGCAGCACCACTGAAATCACCCACCAGGAAGTTATCACCACTACCCAGATTCCAGCTGCCAATCCAATCATCCTGCCAGCTGCCAGTCAGGTCATTATTACCCGCCGAGCTTAGTACGCCCAGATATTGAGTCCCCCAGTCAGTTGCGTTGTAGACATAGAGGTCATCCTGATTATCACCGTTGACATCGGCAACGAAGAAGCGATCACCAGGCTTCATAGTCCAACCTAGCACTGTACTATTCCAAAGACCACCAGAAGTCAGGCCTGCACCGCTGGATACAGCTTTCTTCAGATAAGGGGTTGCCCAGTTGTTACCATTAAAGACATACAGATCATCCAAACCATCACCATTAAAGTCTGCAACAAACTGTTGATCACCCGACTTCATCGTCCAACCTGGCAGAGTACTGTCATAGCGTGCAGTGTATGCCAGACCACTACCTGTAGAGCGTACCATCAGCAGGTAGGGCATTGACCAGTTACTACCATTGAACACATATAGGTCATCACGGCCATCACCGTTGTAATCTGCAACATGGAATTTGTCACCGGATTTCATTGTCCAGCCAGGTAAGGTGCTGCTATAGCGGGTTACATAACTCAGGCTGCTCCCATTGGATTTCAGCAGGGTAACGAAAGGTGTTCCATCTTGCGTATTCACCAGATAGATATCATCTTTACCATCCGCATCGAAGTCAGCAACATGGTATTGGTTATTTGCCAGAATTGGAGCATTACTGTTCCATGCAACATTGTTGTAGTAACGAGCAACTGGATCAAACTCTGTACCAGTAGATTGCAGCAGTGCAAAGTATGGATAGCCCCAGTTTGAAGAGTTATGGACAAATAGGTCATCTTTACCATCGCCATTGAAATCACCCACCATATAGCGATCGCCAGGCTTCATAGTCCAGGTGGTTACACCTACCAGCGTACCGGTTTCCGTTTTTCCGGTTTCCATATTGTTGCCATTAGCCGTATAAAGTGACAAAGAGTTATTGTTAGGAATGACGATATCGCTAAAACCATCTCCATCAAAGTCACCCGTCAATGCACTGTTAAAGGTGTGGTCATGGAATGGATCCAATACCTTTTTCATACGGTCATAGCCAGGTGAGTTATACTCTGGCCAGTTGTTATTCATGCGGCTGGTATTACTTGGGCGATAGATACCATTGGTATAACCAGTCTGCCCCAATGTGCCACCAGCAAATGCCCCTGTTGTCGCCACACTGTCCATCGTACCCGCATCATAAGTTGTCGGCAGTGAAGTTGCTGGACGAACAAAGTCACGCCACTTAATAGTCGCACTATTAGTGTTAGTGGTCAGATTGGCACAACCAGGCTCAGAACCGGTATAGGTACCACCCGCACCGCCACCACCAATATATTCATCACACAAACCACCAATCATATGACCCAATTCGTGGGCAACAACGGTCCAGTTTGCCCCCATGGTAACGGCTAATTGATTACCACGACGGCAACCACCAAAACCGGGTTCATTCAGGACAATCATCACATAGTCAGGTGAAACATTCAGATTATTCAGAATGGTATTCATCAATGAATCACTATTGGCAGACTTCTCCATCCAGCAACGGTTCCAATTACCACTGTAGCGATAATTCAGTGCGGTGTTTTTAGAGTCCGTCACTGTACCGGAACCATTTACCTGGGTGACACCACTATCAACAGAGTCTGCATTGACACGGATAATATCAAAAGCATTAAGACTCTCACCCATTGGCCCTTCAATAAAGGCCCCTTCAGACATTTTATCTTTTACATAATTATTGAAATCTGTTTGATCAGTACCTGATTGGAAGCCATCACCAATCACCACAATGGTTTTCTTGGCCAGCGCTGAGGCTGAGCTACTGTTAATCAATGTTGTCTTTGTATTGGCTGCAGATGCATAGGCAGGTGCCAACATGGCCAACACTAAACCGGCAGCAACAAAATTGGATTTTTTAAACATGTTCCTATCCTCTATCAATCATTTGTTGGATTAGTGAAGTTTTGCCTTGATACGGGCAACCGAGATAGCATTACCGAATGCAGTCGAGCGATCAGCAATATCCTGTGCAGTTTCAACACTCAGGATTTCGCCTTGGCTCACATCACTGCCCAATGCATAAATCTGTATGTAAGCAGCCTTGTTTTTTGCATCCAATACAGAAGCTGGTAGCCGTACAGTGATATTACCTTCACTCATCTTACGGTTATGAACCTCCTCATGACTTCTAGCTAGGGTGTGTTCTAAGAGAGGGTCGTTAAAGGTACCGGCATACACAACAGCATTGTTGTCATAGACAACGTAGAGATATTCGCCATTGATGTACTGCTCTTCAGGCAAGGTACCGCTTGCAGATTGTGCATCGACAATTTGCGCATTGTTGGGTGTAAAGGCCAGTTGTACAGATAGGTTATCCATGGCAACTTCTTCACTCTGTGATTTCAGCTTCATCGGGCCACTGTGATCACCTGATGCATGGACAATACCATTCTGACGCACTTCACCTGCACGAATCTGTCCAGGCGGTAACTGCTCTCCTTCACCTGATATACTCTTTTGAACTAATCCGTGTATTTGTAATGCGCCAGTTTGCTTTCCAGACTTACCGGGCACAACCACATCCTCTTGTGGTAGGATTTCGGAAGCCTGAGTGGGTGGGTTACCATTGGCGTCGGCCATGGTGTACATAGGTACCAATGCTGATAAAAGCATTACACCTACTGGTAGGGATCGACGGTATTTCATTTTCAGTCTCCTGATTTCAATTGATCGAATCGGTTGTTGTTTCAACAATTCCTAAGGTATTCGAAATCGGGGAATGAACGTTATGAAGTATGTCTGGTGAAATATGTGAAATATTTACATTGCTGGATAGGGCTTAATCAGATAGCGATAATGTATAGACTCCACCATACCCAAAGCGCAAAACCCAAGCCTCATCATTTACCATTATTTTTTTGCAAAAAATAAAACCATAAATACAAAGCGGTATCTTCCTTGCCCTGGCGGGTAAACAGGACTATATTAGCCACTATCAAATCAGTGGCTGCCATTCCAATGGAAGACTTACTTACCAACATTCCCCTGTTTAGCGAGCTAAATGTAGACGAGCGTAAAGCGCTTTCCGATCGCTTGGTGGTACGCAGTTTTCCCAAAAATTCTATTGTTATTATTGATGGTGATGTGAGTGACTCCCTCTATCTCATCCTCTCCGGCAAGGTAAAAGTTTTCCTCACCGACGAAGGTGGAAAAGAGGTTATTCTTAATTACCAAGCCACGGGAGAGTATTTTGGTGAGATGGCACTGCTGGACAACCAACCCCGTTCAGCCTCCGTGGTCACCACCGAGCCATGCAAATTCGCGATCCTCTCCAAATCGGATTTTAGAGCCTGCCTGGGCGAGCACCCTGATATTGCCATGAGCATCATCCTAAAGCTTTCTGACCGCCTGCGGGTATTGACCGAGAAGGTAAGAAGTCTCGCCCTAATGGATGTTTACGGGCGCCTTAGACAAACCCTGTTCGATCTCTCTGAGGATAGAGATGGCCAACGAGTGGTAACAGAAAGACTGACCCAACAGGAGCTGGCCAATATGGTGGGGGCATCACGGGAGATGGTAACCCGCATCCTCAAGGATCTCACCAAGGGCGGCTATATCGATATTGAAGACAAGCGCATCACTATTAAAGAGAAACTCCCCACCGCCTGGTAGATGAGCCTGTCATCCCTGATAGGCACCCCACTATAATGGAAAAAGAGACTCGACAGCCCCTTCCCAAGATTCTACGTATTCTGCTACTCGGTAGCCTGCTCTTTCTTCTTGTCGCAATCATCACCGTCACACCACTAGGCAACGATCTGGAAGCCCGCTTCGGTCTGGACCTGATGTTTAAACTGCGGGGAGCACTATCACCACCCACTGAAGTGGCTGTTATCGCTATCGACAAGACCTCTACCGATACCCTCAACCTTCCCCGTCAATTGGACCGCTGGTCACGCAGTCACTATGCCGAGTTAATCGATACCGTTAATCAACTGGGTGCTGAAGTGGTCGCCTTCGATATTCTGTTTTCTGAGCCTCGGGATACGCAAGGGGATAGGCGCCTTTCCCAATCACTGGCTCGCAGTGACAACAGCGTGCTGATCCATATGCTGACTCAGGAACATCAAACAACAAAAAGTGCCAGCGGCCAATTGTTGGGAAATTTGCGGATAGAGCAAAAAATTCTTCCCCTTCCCCAATTTGCCGACAACGCCCTGGCCGTCTCCCCCTTTGTCCTCCCCAAAGTGCCCGCTCATGTCCGTCAGTTTTGGACCTTCAAGCCCATCAAGCAAGCCCCAGCCTCATTACCCGTAATGGCACTACAGATCTACGCCTTGCAGGCTTACGATGCCTGGCGACAACTCTGGCGGGAGGTCGATCCTGAGATTGCTCAACAGCTTCCTCCCCAACTACAGAATAAATCAGATCGTCGACTGGCACTCTCCGTAGGCAGCAAGATAAAAAAAGTCATAACAGAAAATCCAGACCTCCCCCAGCAGCTGCGTGACACCTTAACAAAGAGCCAAAACACACCAGAGACTAAACAGTTACTCTCCGCACTGATTGATCTCTATGCTGGCCCAAACAGCCGCTTTCTTAATTTCTATGGTGGTCCTCGCACACTGCAGACTATTGAGTTTCATCGCCTGTTTGAAGATGGCAACACCCTACCGGATCTACGCGGCAAAGCACTATTTGTCGGTTTTTCCGAAACCTATATACAGTCTCAGCGGGATGGTTTCTTAACCGCCTTCTCTCAAGAGAATGGCCAAGATCTTGCCGGTGTTGAAATCGCCGCTACCGCTTTTGCCAATCTATTGAGAGGAGAGAACATACAGCCTCTCTCACCACTCGCCTACTGGAGCTTGATCCTGGCATGGGGCATTTTTCTGGCAGCCCTCTGTCTGCTTCGCCTACGGCTCGCTCTACCACTACTGACATTGATGGTGATAGGCTATTTCTCTGGCGTTTATTACACCTTTATCACCTTTAACCTATGGCTACCTCTTACCCTGCCACTTCTCTTACAAGTGCCCGTCGCATTAGTTGCTCTGCTAGCCTGGCACTATCGCGATAGCAGCCGTAGACGCCAACAATTGAAAGCCGCTTTCAGCTACTACCTGCCCCCTGAAGTTGTACAACACTACAGCGATCAAGAGCAGCACCTGGAGGCGGGTGGCAAACTCACCTTCGGCATCTGTATGTTCAGCGATGCCGCACAATACACCCGTTTAGCGGAGGACATGGATCCAACGGCTCTTGGAGACCTCATCAACAACTACTACTCTGTTGTCTTTGCACCGGTGCGCCAGCAAGGTGGTATCATCTCTGACGTGATTGGTGATGCTATGCTGGCCCTATGGACAGCCGAGAAAAAGGATCACACCCTCGCCTTACAAGCCTGTAATAGTGCACTGACTATTGCCCGGGAAACGGATAGAACACAGAGCCCTGAACCCCATCGCCTTCCTACCCGCATCGGTCTACATGCTGGACCAATCCTGTTAGGTAATGTAGGAGCGGGAGATCACTTCGAATATCGCGCCGTAGGGGATACCGTCAACACCGCAACCCGCATCGAAGGATTGAACAAACTTTTAGGTACCCAACTGTTGGCTACCGAGGCGGTTATCAAGGATGTACCCGGTATACACGCCCGGCCAGTGGGACAATTTATATTAGTGGGTAAAACCAAAGCCCAAAGGGTATATGAACTGCTCTGCCCCACCCGACACAATCATCTCTTTGAAAGCCATTATCTTGATGACTATCAGCAAGCCATGATGCGATTTGAACAAGGTGAATGGCGAGAAGCAAAAACACGCTTCACGATGCTACTGGAAAGACAACCTGAAGATGGCCCCTGCCGTTACTACCACATGCTAAGCAGCGCCTTTATAGAAGAGCCACCGCAACAGTGGGAAGGGGTGATTCATTTGGAACACAAGTAAATAGCCTTATAGCACCGAAGAAGAAATAACCGCATAACCCCTGGAGACGCTTAATAACCACGCTGTACTTATACCAGGGTGGAACAGATTAAAATAACTGTCGAGAAATAAAAAAGCCACACACCCAAGATGGGTGTATGGCTGTGTCAGTATATAAGCTTAGGGAAATTACTCTCGCCATCCCCCTAAACATTGCCTAGAGAGACTCTGAATAAATCCTGTAATTTGTGATAACAGTGCAATACCATTCTCAATGGAAATTCTTGAATATCAGCCCAAAAAAAACACACATAAAGAGAAATTCTTGTGGAGTTTAATCCTATTCGTACCAAGATGGTGCCGCTTTCCACTCGTAGGGGTTGGCGGTGGGTAAGAACTCTTCGTTCAAACCTGGGGTGAGGTCTACGTACCAGCCATAGCCGTTGGCGTTGTTGTCGAGGGTGATGGCGTTATCTAAAGACTCACCAAGAGCACCATTCATCAACGCATCAAACGAAATACTGAGTTGATCTAATGCCAGGGTATCCTCGACCCAACCGCCTATTGGCCCATAATCCGGTTCCTCTTCTTCACGAATGAGTGGGATTACCGTTCCATCTGGGGCAATCTTCCAAAATATTCCATTGGGGCAAAATTTTGTATCCTCGTGAGGGTCGTATCCTTCGTTTCCTACTGACCAAGAGGAGGTCACGTTTATTCCATAAACAATGGTTACCTTGTAACCTGCCATTTCAACTAGGAATGTGGCACTATCGAAACCTAAATAACTACCAGTAGGTTCGTATACAAAATCCCTTATACCCGTATCCACCTCCCCTTCATCCGTTTGAATCTTTGTACCATAATCCGTCAATACGCCGTGTTTCGGCCCCTCCAACAGGGTTACCTTGCCTCCCAGGCCAATCTCTTTATTCTCAAACAATTTAAAGTAAATACTAACTTCATTTTGAGGAGTAATCCCCCCCCCCCCACACAGGTTCAACTAATGTGCACACACCAATTTTACGCTGCATCTGCTCAGCAGGCACAGCCTCAGCAATCATGACCGGCGTATCCAACCACGGTATTTCCGGTGGCATATCGGGGACAAACATACTAATTCCTCCTTGCGAGTCTAAATCGAATATTGGTTGCCACTGATTCAATAAACCATGGACTTTTTCTTCATACAGGGCATTTTTCACATCCTCATCGGTGCTTGCGCTAATACATTAACAGCAGAAACAATCTTCTTACGCTGAGGTGTTTGTAGGGTAATATGAAAATGGTTTTGATGCCCACTTGCCACCTAGGCATCAATATCAAGCAATGCTCGCATATTGTCATAGGGATTCGCTGTTTTTGAACCTATCAACACATGGGAGATCAGTCCACCGGCTTGCGTGCCATTACCAAACAGATAGGGTAACGCTTCGTCATTATCCAATTGATCGGTTAGCGCTAGTCACCTCTACTGCCAGATGTTCTGTACCATCAGCCTGCAGGTTGATAGCTCCATCACTTAGGCCGAGGCCGTTACTGCTCAGCAAGGACTGGTTGGTGTTGGCATCAATCAAAGCCACTTCAAAGGCATCATCAGGCGCAGCATTCACATCAGTCGCTCCCGACATCCTGTCTCCCGCGACATTAGTACTTCCCTGTACGTCATCCAGATTGATATTGTCCAAGGTGAAGCGTAGGAAGCGATCGTGCTCACCCAGTACAAATAGCTGGTTTAGTCGGGTTTGAGATTTGGCTGATTCACGCAGTACTGCCGCATTACCGCCCAGTGCCACATCACCCGTGATGTTCCAGCCATCCACAGCCGCAAACTCGGGGTTGAGTAGGGTTGGATTAGGTGTTACTGCATATTGGATTTCACGATCAGTTCTGGCACCTACCGCATCCAGTATGGAACCGTACTCCCCTTTACGGGTACGGCCGAACCAGAAGGCGCTTAAGCCTGCAAATGGTAGTGGATTCGGCATGGGAGCCGGATCATTACCCCCCTCTTCCGCTTGTGCATACTCCTCGGCCAAGCCTTGGAGCTCCGCTAATAACTCAGGGGATGGCAGACGGCGGACACCGGGCTCCAGGGTTGGAGCCATTAGTGCATGACCATCCAAGGTATGGTCATGGCCCAAGGTGTGGGCGGCTTCGTGCAGTAACACGGTCAGCAGGTCAATTTTGCCTTCTGCCTCTGAG